>NZ_JAJMLX010000130.1 GCF_020991325.1 Bordetella petrii
CGCCCGTATGCAGCCAGCCGTCCGCATCGATGGCCTCGCGCGTCGCGTCCGGCTGGTTGAAGTAGCCGCGCATCACGTTGTAGCCGCGCACCCAGATCTCGCCGGTCTCGTCCGGGCCGAGCGGCGCGCCGCCCTGGCCCGCGAAAACTGCCCGGTGCACTGGATCAACGCGCGCGCCGACCTGCTGGGCCTGCAGAACCGCTATACCCAGCCCGCCCAGCTGGGCGCCGACCGCCTGATGGCGCTGCTGGGCGTGCGCAGCCGCCTGCCGCAACCCCACCCGCCCTTCGTGCTGGCCTCGTTCGGCACCGCCACCACCATCGACACGGTAGGCCCCGACGACGTCTTCATCGGCGGGCTGATCTTCCCCGGGCCGGCGCTGATGCGCAGTTCGCTGGCGCGCGGCACCGCCAATCTGCCGCTGGCCGACGGCGCGGTCACCGATTTTCCGGTAGATACCCACCAGGCCATCGCGTCGGGCATCGCCGCCGCCCAGGCGGGCGCGGTGGCACGCCAGTGGCTGGCCGCCTGCCGGCGCTATGCGCAGCGGGCGGACATCTACGTGGCGGGCGGCGGCTGGCCCGAGATGCAGGCGGAAACCCAGAATCTACTGGCCCAGACCGCAACCGCCGCGGGCCGGCCGCCGATTCCCGTCTACCTGGACCGCCCCGTGCTGGACGGCCTGGCGCTGCTGGCCTCCCAACCCGATCCGCAAAATCTATGAGCCCGACGCCATGCGTGTGCTTTTCGTACTGATCGTGCTGGCCAACATCTGGGTCTATGCCCTGGGCCAGGGCTGGCTGGGCAGCCGCCCCGACGACGCCGGGCGCGACAGCGCAGCGTTTCAGCAGGAATTGAATGCCGACAAGGTGAAGATCCGGCCGTAGGGGCTGAACGGCTGGCCGGGAAATCAGTTGACCTCGCGGAACAGGTGCTCCAGCGACGCCGCCCGGACAGTCCAGTCATTGGCATCGGCCAACCGTGCCAAGCTGCTCCGGAATTCCGGGTCGGTACGGCGGCCCAGGGCTTCGTCGATAGCTGCCGAATACTGCTCAACGTCTTCGGCAACCAGAACCTGCGGATAGGCGCGGCACTCGTCCATGGACGAAGTCACCACCACCGGCACTTCCATGGCGAAATACTCGAAAAGCTTCAGCGGCGATGTAGTGCGCGCAACATCGCTGTGCGCAAAAGGAATGAGCGCGACATCGAACTGCTGTGCGTAGGCTGGCAGCACACGATAATCAATCGGGCCCAACCAGATGAAATTGTCCGCTTGCGGCAGTTGCTGCGAGCCGCCGAAGTAGTCCGGTCCGATGAAGACGAAGCCGCAGTCTGGCCGGCGGGCCACCAGTTCAGCAATAGCGTCGTACCACAGCCACGGCGCCAACGCCCCGAAATAGCCAATGATCTTATCGTGACGAGCCAGGAATTCGCTATAGGCTTCTGGCAATTGCACCGACGACCAGTCTTGGCGGTAATGTGCGCAATCGACCCCGTTGGGTACGTAGACGACCTGCTCGCGCGGCCGCACGGCCAACGCCTCTTGCTCCAGCGCGCGCGCCGAGGCGATGATGTAGTCGACGCCGCCGGCAAAAGCATGGTCGCGCGCTTCAGCCAGCATGTGCAGCCGGCCGGCGCCCGAAACCGCCTCGTCGATGTGGTCGATGTATTCGTAGATGATCTTGCCCTTGGCGCGGAACGCGCTTAGCGCTTCAGAAGGCGTGGCGTCCACCGTGCTATAGATGGAACGCAGGGCTCCCTCAATACCGTCGATCTCCGGGCTCGAGGTCAGCCAGACGTTGTGGCCCATATCGCGAAAGCCGATGACATCGTCGAACTCGCCATTGATGGTCCGGTAGATCACCAGGTAGCCCAGCTTGCCGAACGCGGTGCACATGTGCTGTGGGCGCTGGAATAACGGCACATCCCAGTCGATGGTTCGATTCTGGATGAAGACACCCTTGAACTCGCCGCGCCGCGACAACACCGTGTCGCGAAAAGTCGGCCAATCGATGTCGTTCTGCTGCCGGGCGGTGCGCGGCGCCGGCTCGGGCGGCACCATGGGTGCTTGCGCACCGGTGCCCAGCATGGTTTTCAGGCCGCGCCACAACGCGCGGCCCGCATTCTTGATTTTGTCCACACGAACTCCATGAGTAGACGACACTGCGTCGGAATACGCACCGTCGGGGGCCGCCGAAGTACTAAAGCACCGAACGCAGGCGAGTCTGCACGCGGCGTTTGACGGCGCGGTAGGCGCGCAGCGGGAAACCCAGTACGCTTTCGATGCCATGGTCGACCTTGCCGCACGGCCCCAGCAACCACCAGAACGCGGCGATAGGCAAGTAATTGAACATGCGGGCAAACTTCACGCCCCGATGCACCTTGCGTCCGAACGTGTCCCAGACGATTCCTGTCTTGAGCCAGTCATCACCGAAATTCTCGTCGGCGACCGCGAATACTTCCCGCAGGGCTCGCAGCCTGGGATAGCCGGCCAGCGTCTTGATGCGGCGAATCCAGGCCACGCAATGCATCCCTACATACCACATGAGCTGCGTGCGCTTCGTCTCGAACTGCCCTTTCTTGCGATAAAAGGCCAGCATGTCCTGCAGTGCCGGGACGATGTTCAGGATGCGCTTGTCGGTCTGCTGCATCGACTGTGTGGGGCGGGTGTTGTCATAGTTATACAACTCCTTGTCGACGTAGTAGATTTTCTTGGCCACCAGATAGCTCTTGGGTACGAAATTGGCATCGGCAAAGAAGATACCCGGCAACAGGCGCACATCGGGATCGTCGAAGATCGAACGATGGTAAATGCGGCCGCACGGCGTCGCCCAATTGCGATACAGCAAATCGCGGTCCTCGGGCGAGAGCTCGCGCTCGGCCTCGAACGGCACGGGCTTGAACGATTGCGTGCGGCCGGTGAAGTAATAGCGCAAGTTGCCGATCAGCAAGTCGGCACCGGTGGCCTGCGCCTTGTCGAACATGAACTCGATCGCGTCCGGGTCGAGGAAATCGTCGCCGTCGACGATGATGATGTATTCGCCCGTCGCCCGATCGATACCGTAGTTGCAGGCCGCGCCATGTCCGCCATTGGGCTTGATGAACGACTTGAACATGGCGGGATACTGCGCCACGTACTCGTCGATGATCAACTGGCTGTCGTCGGTACCGCCATCATTGACGACCAGCACCTCGATATCCTGGCACGTCTGCCGGGCCAGCGAACCCAGGCAGCGGTCGATATAGAACTCCAGGTTGTATACCGGTACAACTACGCTTACCTTTGGCATTACTTCGATCCGCCCGAAAGTTCTTTTTCATAGACGTCCAGCGCCCGCTCGATAATGTTGTTCATATCGTAGTAGCGGTATTCGGCGAGCCGCCCCACCAGCTTCAGGCGTGGGAACGATTCAGCCAGTTTCAGGTACTTGGCATACAGATCGGCGTTGCTGTCCTTTGGAATGGGGTAATAGGGAATGCTCTTGGACGGCACGTGCCGATCGTATTCCTGCGGGTATTCCTTCATGATGGTCGTCTTCGCCGGCTTGACCTCCATCAGGTGCTTGTACTCAGTAATGCGCGTGTAGAGCTGGGTATTGGGGTAATTCACCGTCGCGGTCGGTTGGTAATACTCCATCTCGTGCGTCTCCAGATCGAAACGCAGCGAACGATACGGCAGCTCGCCATGGCAGTAGTCGAACAATTCGTCGAGCGCGCCCGTGTAGATCACCAGGCCGTCGAACGGTTGTCCCTCGAACAACACCGCCCCGGTGTCGGCCTGCAAGCTCAGCAGTTGACTGGCCTTGGTGTTCAAGCGCACCTCGATCAGGGGATTGGCCAGCATTTTCTCGAACATCGCCGTATAGCCATCCTTGGGCAGCGCCTGGTGGCTTTCCTGGAAATACCTGTCGTCATACGACAGGTGCACGGGCACCCGCGCCGTAATAGTCTCGAAGTCCAGGTTTTCGGGCTTGTCGCCCCATTGCTTGGTGGTGTAGTTCAGGTAGATGTTCTGGAAGATGAAATCGCCCAACTCGCGAATACGCGGGTCGGCATGCTTGCGCAGCACCGAGACCGGCACCTTGACATCCATGCCGAACTCGCCGACCAGCAGCGTCTTCAGCTCGACGGCCTGTTCCGGCAGCAGCTTCTCGAGCGAAGTCAGGTTGAACGGCACCGGCACCAGTTGGCCCTGCACTTCGGCCAGCACGCGGTGCTGGTAGGGATGCCAACCGGTGAACTGCGAAATGTATTCGAGCACGCGGGGGCTATTGGTGCGGAACAGATGCGGACCGTATTTATGTACGCGCACGCCATGCGTGTCTTGGTAGTCGTACATGTTGCCGGCCACGTGGTCGCGCTGTTCGATCAGCAGCACCCGGCGGCCTTGCTGCGAAGCCAGGCGCTCGGCCAGAATCGAACCGGCAAAACCGGTGCCCACAATGATGACGTCGTATGTGCTCATGTCTCAAGCCTCCAGTACCGAGCGGATCGCGCTTTCCATCTGCGCCGCGACCTGGTCGACGGTGTACTCGTTGTAAATAGAATAGTCGGGGGTGATTTTCTTATCTATGTATCGTTTCAATACATAGGCAATGCGGTCAGTGCGACCGTCGGCCACCAGGTTGCCGGTGCGCGCCATGATATCGGCGGTCGGCCCCTTGGCCATGGTGACTGACGCGATGGGACGGCGCGCGCCCATGTAGTCGGTCAACTTACCCGGGAAAAATGGGTTGCAGTCCAATCCGTCTTCCTGCTGCGTGAACAACCCGTCAATCAGCAGCAACGCGTCAGCCTCGCACATCAGCCGCAGGCTTTCCGCGTAGGACACCGGCTCTTCGAAACGCACGTGCGAAGGATTGCGCATCGCGGCATGCTGCTGCAGGTCGGCTGCACTGGCCGACGCTCCGTAGAACCGAACCTCGAAACGACCACGGTATTCCGGGTAGATTTCCAGCAGGCGGTCCACGGCCAGCAACACTGGTGTGGCAGTGCGCTTGATGTGGTACAGCATGCCCAGGTGCGAAAAAACGAACTTTTCATTGCGGGGCGCGGCGTCTTGCGGATACATCCGCGGGTCGAAACAATGCGGAATAACCACCGCCTTGCCCACCAGCGGCGCCAAGTCGTCGGTAAACATCAGATCGCGCTGGTAGGCGTTATTCAGAATGACCCGATCGGCCTGGCGCAGCGTATTGCGCTCGATGGCGCGATCCTCGGCCGCCAACGGGAAGCCCGGCGTCACGTACGGATTGCGCACGAACAAGTCGCCGAAATAGGTAATCCAGGGCAACTCCGGATGACGCTTCTTGATCTCGGCCGCCGCGGCATGGCTGATCAGCTCGTTGGAGTGGGAGATGAGGAAATCGTATTGCTTGCCGGAACGTTCGAAGGCCTCGACCGCGGCCTTCACGAACGCCTTGCGAGCCGCCTCGGTACGCGGGTTGGCGTGGTCGACCGCAACTTCGATACGCTCGAAATCGGCGGACGCGTACTTCAACACCTGGCTGTCGCGGCGCTCGCGCGCGGCCTGCACGACCGTGTACGAGATGTTCGTGTCTTTGATGCGCTTGAAAAAATCCAGGTCGGCCGAACCGATGTAAGGCGCAAAGAACCAGGAGACTGCGAAGCCGTTGAGTTTTTTCATATCGTTCATGCCATTGCTGGTACTGTTTCTGCTTGCTGCGACTCATGCAAAAAAGGAATGGGGGCACGAGCGCAGCGCCTGCCGTGCTCGTACGTGCCAGACGCCGGGCCGCGCGTAGTCACGCGCGCGGGGCTTTCCTCATCCAGCGCGACCACCAGGCCGATTTGTCCTCTTGCGCCGCCAGGTGCGCGTGCAGGATCTGACGCAACGCGTCAACCTGTTCGCGCAGGCCGGTCAACTCCTGCCGCAATTGCGCCAGCTCGTTGGCAGCAGACGTATCCTTCTGCGCCGCTGCAGCGCGTTCGTGACGCGCCGCCAGTTGCTGCGCGCGCCGCGCATGGAACGCATAGGCATCGGCAAGACCGGGCGCATAGTGGCGCGCGCCGTGCAACACCCGGCCCACCTGATACCAAAAGTCGTCGGAATGCAGGTACGGTACGGTATCGGCCTGCACGGCCTCCGTCTGTAACACGTCGTACATAGCGGTAAGCACGGGAACTGGCCGCGCCGGCAGGGGCGTAATACTGTCCGCGAACCCTTGCCAGACTGTCGCTTCCGCGTAGGCAGCGACGACCTTGCGGCTTGGTGCCGGATCGCCGTGCCCGGCCAGGCCGGCCAATTGCTCGCGCAATTGGCCGCTACCGATATTGGGCAGGTTGCGGCCGGAAAAATTGGCGCTGGCCGCTGCGTCGAACAACGTCGCGTCGACCATGCCCTTGACCCCATCGTAGCCGACCAAGCAGCAGGGCCGCCCGCTGGCCAGGCCTTCCAGCAGTACGCGGCCCATGCCAGCCACCCCGGCACTGGCGCGCATCAGTTCGGCAATGTCGGTACGCACCCCCAGGAAACGCACGAACTCGCCCAGTCCGTCCTGCGCCAATTGCTCCTGCAAGTGGCCCTGCGCGGGCCCGTCGCCGGCCACGTCGATGCCTGGCAACCCGGCGGCGCGTGCTTCCTTGGCAAACTGCCGGATGCCCACGATTTTAAAGGCGTCCAGGCGGCTGACGAGCAGCCAGCGCGAGGCTTCAACCGGCGCCGGCCCGGCTTCGAATACCTCGGTATCGACGGCATTGGGTTGCACGGCCAGCACGTCCGGGCCCACGTACGGGGCGGCCAACTGGCCGACTTCTTCGGACACCGCGATGACCCGGTCAGCATGGCCCAGCACCATGCCGCCCAGCAGGAAATCGTTGAACGGCCCATAGCCGGCATCCAGCGAGCTCGGACCGTGCAATGTCGCGATGTATGGCACGCCTTCCAGCTTGGCCGCCAGCAAGGCCGGAAACAGACTGGTGAACGGGTGGGCATGCACATGGGTGATGCCATGCGCCTGGATGAATTGCCGCAGCGTACGCGTGGCATGGAGCAGATGTCCGGCGTTGGCCGCCCCCCCCAGGGGCAAGCCCCGGCAGGCATCGGCGATGTCGTCGGGCAGCAGTTCGGGCCGCGGCTGGCCGCCGCAGGCAAGCATGACCCGCCAGCCAGCCCGCGTCATGGCCCGCACTTGGCCTCGGATGTAGGTTTCCAGGCCGCCCACATCGAATTTCTCGGTGACGATCAACAGCGAAGGCATAGGCGACTCACAATTTGACAGCGCTGACCGAAGAACGCAGTGCGGCGATGCCGCTGCCCCGCACGGGCCGCTGCGTGATCTTCAAGATGATGGCATCGGTCTTGCGGTCCAGGTATTCCATGTGTGCCTGAGTCACTTCCTCGGCAATGGCCAGCGTGGCGAAGTACGTACCCTCGCAGAGGGCCAGATCCAGCTCGAACTCGACCCGCAGGCGGTCGCCGCGCTGCGGCGCGGGGTAGCTGGCGTCGTGGTAAAGGGTGCTGGTGCCGAAGGCGGAAACACCCTCGATGGTACGGATAAGAAGCCCGGCCTGCAGCATTGTAATCGGCGCGAACACGTCGACATCCATGACAATGACAGCCTTCTGCCCGCACTGGAACGCCTCGCAGGGTTCGCCATGTTCGTCGCGCACTTGCCAGCCACGGATCAGGGCGCGAGTGCCCGCGTCCTCGTCGCTCGGGTCGCCCGCAACGGAATCCCCGGCAAGGGTTTCTCCGCCGGCCTGCGCATCGGCCGACAGCGCCTCGCCCTGGCTGGCATTAAGGTAGCGAAGATAGGTTTTCTCGTCGGAATACAGCAGCGCGTGATATTGGTCGATGACGTCCTTGGCCGGACCCAGCGCATGCAGTTCGCCGCGATGCAGCAGTGCCGCGCGCTGGCAGAATTTTTCTACCGTCGAAGTCGAGTGCGTCACGATCAGGATCGCGCAGCCTCCAGCGCGCAAACTCTCGATATAGTCGAAACACTTGCGCTGGAACTTCTCGTCACCCACCGACAGCGCTTCGTCGACGATCAGGATATCGGGCTGCACGCAGGCTTGCACGGCGAAAGCCAGCCTGACATACATGCCGCTTGAGTAGGTCTTGACCGGCTGGTCCAGGTGCTCGCCGATGTCGGCGAACGCCGCGATCTCGTCGAAGCGTTCGTCCATCTGCGCTTTCGAGAACCCCAGCACCGAACCATTCAGGTACACATTCTCGCGCCCGGTGAAGTCGGGGTTGAAGCCAGACCCCAGTTCGAGCAGCGCCGCCAGCTTGCCCTGCACCTCCACGTCACCGGTGGTGGGTGCCAGAGTGCCTGCGATGATCTGCAGCAGCGTGCTCTTGCCGCTGCCGTTGCGACCGAGGATGCCCACCGTCTCACCCTTGCAAACGTCCAGGGACACGTCGCGCAGCGCCCAGAATTCCTTGAAGTATTGGCGCCGGCCGAAAGACAGGAACTGCAACAGGCGATCGCGCGGCTGCCCATACATCTCGAAGCGCTTCGAGACCTTGTCCACCGAAATTACGCGTTCACAAGACATCGGCGAACCCTTTCCTCGTTTTCTGGAACCACGCGAAACCGAGCATGGCGACGGCGATAGCGGCGATCATGTACAACGCCCAGGTATCCCAGGAAATCGGCCGGCCCCAGAACAGGACATTACGGCCTTGCTCGATGATCAGCGTCAACGGACTGATATGCAGGAAGGGACGGTAGCGTTCCGGCAGGATCTCGGCCGAATAAAAGATGGGCGACAGGAACATCAGCACCGTAGTGACAATCCCGATGAACTGCGTGACGTCGCGCAGGTAGACACCCAGCGCCGCCAGGAACCAGCTCAGCCCCAGCGTCATGATCGCCAGCGGCAGCACCACCAATGGGAACAGCAGCACTGTCAGGTGCGGCACGCCGAAGAGGAATAGGTAAAAAATCAGCCACACCACCAGGCTGATCAGCATGTGGAACAAGGCCGACCCGAGCGACACGCAGGGCAGGATTTCCAGTGGGAAGACCACTTTCTTGACGTAGTTCGCATTGCCCAGGATCAACGAGGGTGCCCGGTTGATGCACTCGGCGAACAGGTTGAAAATGATCAGCCCGGCGAACAATACCAGGGCGAACTCTGCCTTGGATTCGCTGCCGCCAGGCCAGCGCGCCTTGAACACCACGCTGAACACGAAGGTATAGACCAGCAGCATCAGCACCGGGTTGAAGAACGACCACAGCAGGCCCAGGGCCGAGCCACGGTAGCGTCCGACGACCTCGCGCTTGATCAGATTGCCGATCAGCTGGCGGTGCCTGCCCAGGCTGGTCAGCAGGTACCGCAGCGATGGGTTATGTTTTGATTGCCGAGACACAGACGCGAGCTTCCATGTAAATATGACTAGTCATTGAAACATGCCGCGCCACGAAAACCGCTTGCGCAGCGCATTCACGGCATAGCAGACGAACAAGCAGGCGCTGCGAGGCACCGACAGGCCCAGCACGTGCCGATAGATGGTCCATTGCCAGCCGGCGGCGCGCAGTTTATTGCCCGACAGCGACCCGGCACTGGTGCGGTAGCGGGCCAGCGGCGCATCCGACGGGGTAGCCCGGGCCTGCCCGACCCGCTCGATGGCATGCAGCCAGAACAGGTAGTCCTCATGTCGCACCGGCTCGAAACGCAAGTCGGCCAGCCTGGCCCGGCGGAAAATGCCGGTCAGGTTGCCGATATGGTTAGAGGTAAGCATGTCGGTGTACCTCACCCTGGCCGGTACCTGCACGCGGGATCGTTCCCGGCCGTCCTCGTCAATGCGCAGATACGACGCAAAGGAAATGTCCGTGCCGGTCTGATCCATGAACGCCATCTGCTGCGCCAACTTGGCAGGCTCCCAGAGGTCGTCGCTGTCCAGGAAAGCGACATAGCGGCCCCGCGCCAGATCCAGGGCACGGTTGCGGGCCGCCGCCACGCCTTGGTTAGGTACGCTTTTCTCATAGCGGATGCGGGCGTCGCGCCGTTGGTAGGCCCGCACGACCTCCGCCGTATCGTCGGTCGACGCATCGTCGACGATGATCAATTCCCAATCGGGACAGGTCTGGGCCAGCACCGACTCGATGGCCGCGCCGATGAATCGCCGCGCATTATAGGCCGGCATGACGATGGAGACTCCAGGAGACTCAGGCTGCATGCGCGCCTCCTTGTTCATGCAGCGCCCGGATGCGCGCGACATACGTACCGCAATAATGGGTCTCGAAATATGAGGCATAGCGTTGGCGCCACAGCGCGCAAGCCTGCTGCCCCGCTTGTCGTACCGCCTGGCTGGTCAGCGTATCGAGCCACTGCCGCAGCGCGGGGGCGCCGGGCGCAAGCGCCCAGCCCGTACCGTGCGCCTGCACCTGGCGGCCGGGCGGCGTGTCGCGCGTGGTGACCAGCGCGCGGCCCAGCATCAGGTGCTCATAGTATTTGTTGGGTGATGCATAGGCGTGGTTGGGCACTGACGGGTAATAGCAGCCCACCATCACATCGGTTTGCGCCATCAGCGCCAACCCTTGCTCGCTGCCCATGGCCCCGTGGAAGACAATGTTTTCGTGTTGGCGCGCCGCAGCAAGAAACTCGTCTTGCAGCGCGCCGTATCCGGCAACGTGCAGTTCGACGTCGGAACGTTCGATGCAAACCGCGAGCAAGTCTTCCAGGCCCCGGTGGCGAGCTTCCAGCACGCCGAAATAACCAAGTTTCCACGGTGGGCAAGCCTGGCTGGGCACGGGATCGGGCCGACTCACGTGGGGCACATTCTCAAGCACGAGCACATTCGCGCAATCGGGCGGTATGTCATGCTGCGCCAGCCGTTCCGCACTTGCCAGCAATGTCAGGGAAGCGGCCAGCGCAATGCGGCGCTCCAGTGCATCGAGGATGCGGCCTGGCAAGCCGCCGATATTCCGCACCGCCGTGTACTTGTCGTAGATGTCGAATACCAGGCTGCGCCGGAAAATAGCGCAGAACAGCCAGCAAGCCACGGCGCAATCCAGATCGACCGCATGCACCACCCGTACCTGCGCCCGCATACGGACCAGATGCCGCAGGATATACAGGTTCCATAAGGCCAGGGCAATGGCGTTAGCCCATCCTCCGCCCAGGCGTGCGGGGCGCTGAAAATACTGAAAGTGGGGATGTGCCCCCACGGCCGTACCGCTTTTGTTCCACCCGATGAAGCCGAACCGCAAGCCGGCCGCGGCCAGGGCAGTGAAATACTTGCCCAGGCGCGCGTCCAGGTCGGCAATATACGAACGAACGAAGATAACCATGCCGTGCAGTCTCAAGCCTTGTACCGCTTTTCGCTTTTCACCGCCATCCCGCCATGGTGCAGGCGTCAACGGCCAGCGCCTTGGGCAGAGGTGGAGCGGGGTTTCGAAAGTCGGCTAAATACACAGCAATAAGAGAAATCAGGAACATGGGCAACAAAAAGGGTGCAGTCCAGGCTTGCTTGCCGTCCTGTGTATGGATGAGTCTGAGCGGATTGTATGGGTTGCGGCCATGCGTACCTGTTTCCGGATACTCGATTGGTCCGAAGATGCTACGGGCCGGCAGCGGCCTGGGCGCTATTCCGGCCTATTTTGCTTTTAAGTTCAGGTGGTTGCTGTATGCGGTCGCGCAGGATGAGCGCACCCCGATGGGGGTTGGGCGCGCGCCGGTAAAGTTGCATTTAGCCACATTTTATCGCATTACCTTTACAGGGTGACAGGCGTGCGGTCCCTCTATAGCCACTTATCCAAGGCCTGCAGCACGCGATCCGTCGTCCCCGCATGGGTGGCCGCCCAGTCCCGCGCCGCCCTCCCCATGGCCTGGCGGCGCTCGGCATCGTCCAGCAGGCCCAGCGCCGCATCCACGGCCGCCTGCACATCGGCCGCGCGCAATACCGCGCCGGCCTCGATCGCATCCTGGGCCGCCTGCTTGAAATTGAAGGTGTGGGGCCCCACCACCACGGGCACGCCGGCCGCACAGGCCTCGATCAGGTTCTGCCCGCCCAGCGGCGCGAAGCTGCCCGCCACGATGGCTACATCGGCGGCGGCGTAGTAGAACACCATCTCGCCCAGGGTATCGCCCAGCAGCACGTCGACATCGCCATCCACCGGCGGCAGGCCTTCGGCGCGCGCTTCAAGCGCGGAACGGCGCACGCATGACAGGCCAGCCTTGCGCAGCTGCGCCTCGGCTTCGTCAAACCGCTGCGGATGCCGCGGGATCAGCATGTACAAGACGGGCCGCCCGCCGCCCGCGCGGGCGCGCATGGCCTGTGCAAAGCCCTCGTCCTCGCCTTTGCGCGTACCCGCGCGATATCATCCGGAGTAGCCCGGCGGCATGCGGTTTCCCCGGCCACGGCTTCCAACGCGGCCAT
>NZ_JAJMLX010000131.1 GCF_020991325.1 Bordetella petrii
GCCGAAGCGCCATCCGCGTCCCCCCAGCCTGCCGAGGCCGAACCGGCAGCGGCAGTGCCCGCCCCGGCGGTGCCGGCCGAGGCCGCGCCTTCCGAACCTGCCAGGAAAACCTCGTGGCTGGGCCGGCTGAAGCAGGGCCTTTCGCGCACCGGGCAAAGCCTGGGCGGCTTGTTCGTGGGCGTCAAGGTCGACGAAAACCTGTTCGAAGAACTCGAATCGGCGCTGATCATGGCCGACGCCGGCCTGGAGGCCACCGAGAAGCTGCTGACGGCGCTGCGCGCGCGCGTGCGCAAGGAACGCATCGAAGATCCGGCCAAGGTCAAGGTTGCCTTGCGCGAACTGCTGGCCGACCATCTGCGTCCGCTCGAGCGCGGTTTCGACCTGCGCCGCGCCGCGCCGCTGGTGGTGATGATCGCCGGGGTCAATGGCGCCGGCAAGACCACGTCCATCGGCAAGCTGGCGCACACATTCCAGCGGCAGGGCGCCAGCGTGCTGCTGGCGGCGGGCGATACTTTCCGCGCGGCGGCGCGCGAGCAGCTCATCGAATGGGGCAGCCGCAACAACGTCAGCGTCATTGCCCAGGAAGGCGGCGACCCGGCCGCCGTGGCGTTCGATGCCGTCAATGCGGGCCGTGCGCGCAGCGCCGGCGTGGTCATGGTGGACACGGCCGGCCGCCTGCCCACGCAGCTGCACCTGATGGAAGAACTGAAGAAAATCCGCCGCGTGATCGGCAAGGCCGATGGCGCCGCGCCGCACGAAGTGCTGCTGGTGGTGGATGGCAACACGGGACAGAACGCCCTGGCGCAGATTCGCGCCTTCGACGCCGCCATCGAACTGACCGGCTTGGTGGTTACCAAGCTGGACGGCACCGCCAAAGGCGGCACGCTGGCGGCGGTGGCCGCCGGCAGCCAGGGCGTGCGCCCGGTGCCGGTGTACTGGATCGGCGTGGGCGAAGGCATGGAAGACCTGCAGCCCTTCGTGGCCGACGAATTCGCGGCGGCGCTGCTGGCGGATTGACGCGGCACGCAAGGGGACGGCTGGGCCAACCGGCGCCCGGCCGTTACCAGGTGTCTGACTCCCATGGCACTACCTTAAGCTGCCGCGGCGAGTTTTCGCCGGCATTGCCAAGTGTCCGGCTCCCGTCAGGGTGCCGGACACCGTCCAACTGAGACTGTCGTGGGATACCACGGTGTCTGGCACCCTGGCGGGAGCCAGACACCCGGCCATCTGACTCGGCCGCAACTGCGCCTGCGCGCCGCGGCTTATTTCCAGAACGGCTTGGTGTCGGCCAACTGGTCGAAGGCTTTCTGGGCTTCTACCGTCAGTTTGTCCAGCCGCGCGCTGATCCAGCCCAGGGCGAACCAGGCTTGCGGCTGCGTGGCCGTGCATGCCTGGTAGTAGTCCTTGGCCATGGCCAGGTCGTTGATCTCGCCCAGCAGGTCCTGCACGGCCGATAGTTGCTTGCGGTAGCCGCGCAGTTTGGCCTGCGGCAGCAGCGACTCCGCGAACGACAAACCATAGCGCAGGCGCTTGCCGCGCTTGCGCAAATCGTGCCGCGCCGGGATGTCCAGCGTCATGAACTGAGTGCCTTGCGCGGCCACTTTGCTGTGCCAGCGATGCAGGCGCTTGGCCAGCAGCCTGGCCAGGGGCTTGGGCTCGTTGTCGGGCAGCATCGGGATGATGGTGGGCGTGACCGAGGGCGCCGCGCCGGTGCCGTCCAGCCGGAACGAGGGTTCGGGCGCCGTGTCGGATGGCGCAATGGGCGCCGGCGGAGCCGCGGGGGCGGCGGGCTGTACGTCCAGGCTCCATTCCAGGGTGTCTAGCAGCCAGCCCTGGAAGGCCTTGCTGGCGGCGATGGCCTGCGAATCGATGTCTGGAGGCGGGGCGTCGAAGTTGATGACCGGCATGCCGGCCTTCAACAATACCGGCGTCACGGTTTCGTTCAGCACGTCCTGGTCGCGGTTCTGGCCGAAGGCCGAGAAATGCGTGCGTATGCCATGCTGCACGGCGGCGGGGGCCGGCGCGACCCAGCCGTCGAACAGGCGCCAGGCCGAGCGCAGGCGGCGCATGCCCACCCGCAACTGGTGCACGTGTTCGGAATGGCCGGCGGGGTACACCCCCAGCGTATCCACTTCGGCCAGCATGGCGGCATTGCGGGCCACCTGGTCCAGGCATTCGGCGGCCACCCGGCCCATGGCCTGGGGCGGCGTCATCGCTTCGTCCAGCTTTACCGACGAGGCGCCGCGCGGCGCCCAGAAACGGGCGATGGCGGTGCCGCGGCGCGCCTGCATGTCTGGGTCGTCGGCGTCCAGCGTGGCGAGTTCGCTGGCCAGGTTGGCCAGCGCATCGCCGCGTTCGGATTTGCTGCGCGCATCCAGCACCAGGCCGTGGCGCTGCTGCCAGCGGCGCGCCACCGCGAAAATGGCCGCCGGGCGGCCCGACAGCAGTTCGAATTCCAGTTCGGAAATGGGCAGTTCCAGCGAGCCGGCCCGCAGCACCCCGGTGTCATAGGCCAGTTCAATCGTGCCGTAGCGGCTGCGCACCCGGCGCAGCTGGCGCTGTACATCGGTTTCGTAGCGCAGGCCCAGGTCGCCCTTGATGGCCGACAGCGGCCCTTCGAATTCGGTGCCGGCGTACACCGACAAGTCCAGCACCGGGCCGGGCCGCGGATGATTGACCTCGATGCGGGTGATGGCGTCGGCGCCGGGCGCCTTCAGCGTCTGTACCCAGTCGCGGCCTTCCTGGCGCAACCGCAGGGCGATGCGCGCGCGGGCCAGTTCGCGGGTGGGGGTGTCGAAATACAGGGCATGCAGGCGGATGCGCGCGGCGTCGCCCTGGCGGACTTCCTGCTGAACCGCGCGACGCGCGGCAGCCGGGACGTGCAACTTCAATTCTTGTTCTGACATGGTCCGCGACCGGAAGCTAAACACCTGATAGTACTCAAGTGGCCCGGAAATTTGATGACCTGTCATGAAAGGTTCATCTGGCGGCAGTCCGTGCTGGGGTCTGGCTCCCGCAGGGGCCCGGCCCTGTCGGGTCGAGCCTGCGCACACATCGGTGTCTGGCACCCTGGCGGGAGCCAGACACCCGGGACTATTCCACCCCAGATAGCCGGCGGCCTACAGGATGCGCTTGCGCGCCTGGGTGATGATGATTTCCGCCGCCACCACCACTGCGAAGATCGCCACCAGCACCAGGGCAACCCGGTCCCATTGGAACAGGTTCATCGCCGTGTCCAGCGCCATGCCGATGCCGCCGGCGCCCACCAGGCCCAGCACGGCGGATTCGCGCACGTTGATGTCCCAGCGCAGCAGCACGATTGACCAGAATGCCGGCCGGATCTGTGGCCAATAGCCATACCACAGCACCGAGCCCTTGCTGGCGCCGGTGGCGGTCAGGGCCTCGACCGGGCCGCGCTGCGCCTCTTCGATGGCTTCGCCCACCAGCTTGCCCACGAAGCCGATGGACCGGAACGCAATGGCCAGCGTGCCCGCCAGCGGGCCCGGGCCGAAAATGGCGATGAACAGCAGGGCCCACACCAGCGAGTTGACCGAGCGGCTGGACACCAGCACCAGCCGGGCCAGTTGGTTGACCAGCCGATTGGGCGTCAGGTTGTTGGCGGCCAGCAGCCCCACCGGTACGGCCAGCACCACCGACAGGATGGTGCCCAGCGTGGCGATGTGCAGGGTTTCCATCAGCGGGCCCTGCACCCCTTCGGCGTAGTGCGACCAGTCGATGGGCCACATGCGGCTGAGGAGATCGCCCATTTGCTGGGGGGCGTCGTACAGGAATTCGGGAATGACCTCGACGCTGCGCAGCGCCTGCACCACGGCGGCTACCACCAGCAGGTACAGCGCGAAGCGCAACAGCCGCTGGCCCATGGTGTAGCGCTGCCAGCTGCGCGGATATCCCGCCTGGTTGGCAAGTGTCGTAGAGGCGTTCATTCGTCGGCCTCCGGGCGTTGGCGCGCCTTGCCGCCCAACCCGCGCGCCGCATCGAAGCGGCGCTGCAGGATCTGGTCGAACCCCAGGTTGTCGAGGAAAACCGCGCGCACGAAACGCGCCAGCAGTTCACCCAGCATGATGATGGCGATGAGGGTCAGCAGGATGGCCGCCACGAAGTCGTAGTCGAAGCGCTGGAAGGCCGAGAACAGCGTGCCGCCGATACCGCCCGCGCCCACGATGCCCACCATGGTGGAATTTCGCAGGTTCGAATCGAACTGGTAGGTGGCGAAGCCGATGAAGCGCGCAAACACCTGGGGCAGCACGCCGAACAGGATGACATTGGCGAACGAGGCGCCGGTGGCCCGCACGGCTTCCACCTGCTTCAGCGAGATCTCCTCGATGGATTCGGTGAACAGCTTGCCGATGAAGCCCACCGAGGCGACGGCCAGGGCCAGAATGCCCGCCAGTGCGCCGAAGCCCACTGCCTTCACGAACAGGATGGCCACGATGACAGGGTGCAGCGAGCGGCATAGCGCCACGATGGCGCGCGCGGGCCACGAGGCCCAGGCCGGCATCAGGTTGCGCGCGCCCAGCAGGCCGATGGGCAGGGCGATGATAATGCCCAGCACCGAGGCCAGCACCGCGATTTCCAGGCTTTCGGCCAGGCCCTGCCACAGCGTGCCGGGCTGCTGGATGTGCGGCGGGAACATGCGGCCCAGCAGCGTGGACGCGTGTCCCAGGCCGCTTTGGAAGCGTTCCATGCTGAAATCGAGCTGGCCGGCCGCGTAGATGGCGTACGCCAGGATCAGCAGGCCGCAGGCCTTGGCCTGCCACGACAGCGCGAACGGGCGGCGTTTTACTGCAGCCACGATTCGCCTCCGTAGATGGCCTTGAGCGTGGTTGTGTCCAGGCCCTGGCCGTCGCCGTCGTAGACAATGTTGCCGCCCGACATGCCCACGATGCGCGTGGCGTAGCGCCGGGCCAGTTCCACGTCGTGGATATTGACCAGCACCGGGATGCCGCTGGCGCTGCCCTGTTCGGACAGCAGTTCCATGATTTCCACCGAGGTTTTCGGGTCGAGCGACGACGTGGGTTCGTCGGCCAGCAGCAACTGCGGGCGCTGCATCAGCGCGCGGGCAATGCCCACGCGCTGGCGCTGGCCGCCCGACAGGGCGTCGGCGCGCTGGTCGCCGAAGCCGTCCAGGCCGACCACGTCCAGCAGTTGGTAGGCGCGTTCGATGTCATCGGGCTCGAAGCGGCGCAGCCAGGCCTTGAATGCCGAGCTGTAGCCCAGCCGGCCCGTCAGCAGGTTTTCCATGACGGTCAGGCGTTCCACCAGGTTGTATTCCTGGAAGACCATGCCGATGCGGCGCCGCGCCTGGCGCAGCGCCGTGCCGCGGATGCCGGCCAGGTCGACGGTGTCGGCGCCGGTCTGCAGGATGATCTCGCCGCGGGTGGGGTCGATCAGGCGGTTGATACAGCGCAGCAGCGTGCTTTTACCGGTACCCGACGGGCCGATGATGGCGGTGAGCCCCTGGCCTTCGACGTGCAGGTCGATGCCCTTGAGCACCGGCCTGCCGGCCCGGTATTCCTTGACCAGGCCGGCAATGCGTAAAGAAGTGGTCATGCTTACTGCTTGCCCTTGCTCTTGGCGGTTTCGCGGTCATAGCCCGCGCGGTTGAAGCGCTCGCCGCCGGATTCGGCGACCTGGCGCACGATGGCCCAGTCTTTTTCGTACGTGACAGGGTAGAAGCGGTCGGCGCCGTCGAAGGCTTCTTTCATTTCGTCGGGGAAGCGGAAGTCGTAGAAGCACTTCAGCATCTTGTCGCGGAACTTCGGTTCCAGGTCGTGCGCGTAGGCGAATGACGAGGTGGGGAATTTCTCGCTGGTGTAGATGATGCGGAAATCTTCTTCCTTGACCTGGCCGCGTTCGGCCATGCGGTGGAACACGTCGGACGCCACGGCGGCGGCATCGTAGTCGCCCGAGTTCACCCCCATGACGGACTGGTCATGCTTGCCCGAGAAGATGATCTTGTAGTCTTTGTCGGGCACCAGGCCTTCCTTGGGGAACAGCGCCACCGGGGCCATGTGGCCCGAGTTCGACGACGGCGAGGTATGGGCCAGCTTCTTGCCCTTCAGGTCGGCCAGCGTCTTGTAGGGGCTGTCTTTCTTGACGATGACGATCAGGTTGTAGCCCTGGAAGCTATCTGCGTAGCCCTTGACGGCAAAGGGCACCGCGCCGGCGATGTTCACCGCATAGGCGGTGGGGCCGGTGGAAAAGCCGCCCACGTGCAGGCGGCCCGAGCGCATGGCTTCGATTTCGGCCGCGTTGCTTTGCACCTGGTAGAACACCACGCGCTTGCCGGTGCATTCGCTCAGGTATTCGGTGAAGGGCTTGAAAATATTGGCGTACACGGCCGGGTCTTCAACCGGCGTGTAGGTGAACACCAGCGTCGACGGCGTCTTGAGCTTGTCGGCATCGGTGGGGGTGTCCGCGACCAGGTCTTTGTTGGCGTCGCAGTACATTTGGTCCAGGTCGCCGCGGTTGGGGCAGGCGTCGGCAGCGTGGGCTGTTTGCAGGCCGAATGCCATGGCGATGGCGGCGGCCGCTTGCAACAGGCGCAGGGCGGGCATGGTGGGTCTCCTCGTGCAGTGTTTGAATATGACTTGACACTAAATATTCAAACACAAAAAAACGAAACCGCCCAGATGGGATATCACCTGTTTTTGTTTTCGCGTTGTTTTCGTGTTCTTTTCGTTTTCTTCTATTTATTTTCGTTTTGGGTGAAAAACAGGTGCGCGAGATTGCCTGGCGCCATTGCGGCGCGCCGCCCGCCCAATTATTTCTGTAAACGAAATTAAGAGATGAAGAAATAACGGATTCTGTATTTTCGAAGGGCTAATTAAGCTTCAAGTACGGCCCGGCAACGGCCCGGCCATTCTTGGAGATCCCGATGAAACTCTTTGACTTTCCGCTATCCGGACACGCGCATCGCGCCCGCCTGTTCCTTTCGCTGCTGGGCTTGCCTTATGAACTCGTGGCGGTAGACCTGCCGTCCGGGCAGCACAAGACGCCCGGGTTCCTGACGCTGAATCCATTCGGCCAGGTGCCCGTCCTGGACGACGACGGCATTGTCATTGCCGATTCCAATGCCATCCTGGTCTACCTGGCCAGGAAAACCGGCCGCACCGACTGGCTGCCGGAAGATCCGCAAGGGGCGGCCGCCGTACAACGCTGGCTTTCCGTGGCCGCCGGCGAGCTCGCATACGGGCCCGCCGCGGCCCGCCTGGTTACTGTTTTTGGCGCGAAATTCAACCCGGAAGAGGTCATCGCGCGGGCGCACGTGCTGCTTGCCAGGTTGGAGCAACACCTGGCCGCCCGCGAATGGCTGGTGGGCGGCAACCCCACTATCGCGGACGTGGCCATATACAGCTACGTGGCGCGGGCCCCCGAAGGGAACGTGGATCTTGCCGCGTATCCGGCAGTGAACCGCTACTTGCGCCGGATCGAAGCCTTGCCCGGCTTCGTTCCCCTGGCCAGTACCCCCGCCGGGCTGGCTGCCTGACGCCCGCCGCCCACGCTTATGCATCGCGCGGCGCCGCCGCGCCGCCAAGGACACTGAAATGGCCGGGAAACTATCGAAGCTGCCCGTCTGGCATGAAGGAGAAACCCTCATCCAGGAAAGGGCGGGCGTGGCCTCGCGCATGCGCGAGGTCGGCCAGCGGGTCGTGCGCGACCACATGCCCGACCAGCATCGCGAGTTCTACGCCCAATTGCCGTTCATCGTGCTGGGCAGTGTCGATCCCGACGATGACGCCTGGGCCACGATCCTGGCCGGCAAGCCGGGCTTCATGTCATCGCCCAGCCCCACGGTGCTGGACATCGGCGCCGCGGCCGAGGCCAACGACCCGGCAGGGGCAGGCCTGCGCGCCGGCGCCCCCGTCGGGCTGCTCGGCATAGAAATGCATACCCGCCGCCGCAACCGCATGAACGGCATGATTGCCGGCACCGGCGGCGGCCTGCACGTCCAGGTGGACCAAAGTTTCGGCAACTGCCCGCGGTACATTCAATTGCGCGATTTCGAGTTCGTGCGCGATCCGGACCAGCCTTGCGCGGGTCCGCGGGAAGACCTGGCGCGGCTGGACGCCCGCGCCCGTGCCCAGATCGAGGTGGCGGACACGTTCTTTGTCGCCTCGTATGCCGACCGCGCCGACCGCCGGCAGGTGGACGTGTCCCATCGCGGCGGCAAGGCCGGTTTCGTGCGGGTATCCGACGACGGGCTGCTGACCATACCGGACTTCGATGGCAATCTGTTCTTCGCCACGCTGGGCAACTTCGTGCTGAATGGCAGGGCGGGGCTGGTGTTCGTGGACTATGAACGCGGCGATGTGCTGCAAATGACCGGCGACGCGGAAGTCATCCTGGATTCCCCGGAGATCGCGGCCTTTCAGGGGGCGGAGCGCCTATGGACTTTCCGGGCCCGGCGCATCGTGCGCCGCCGAGACGCGCTTGCGTTGCGCTGGCGGCCGCGGCCGGACGGCTGGTCGCCCAACTCGTTGATGACCGGCGACTGGGCGCAGGCCGCCGGCCGTCTGCGCGCGCGTGAACTGGCCACGCAGTGGCGGCCCTTGGTTGTTACCCGGGTGTGCGACGAAAGCCCGTCCGTCCGGTCGTTTTATCTGGAGCCCGCCGACGGCCAAGGGCTTGCGCCCTACCTGGCGGGCCAGCATCTGCCGATACGCGTGGCGCTTCCTGGGGCGGCAGCCCCCGCGATACGCGCCTACACGCTTTCGGGTGCGCCATCCGATGGGGAGTACCGCATCAGCGTGAAGCGCGAGGGGCGGGTCTCGCGGCACCTGCACGACCGGCTGCGGGTGGGCGATACGATCGAAGCCCAGGCCCCGGCCGGGGCATTCACACTGGACGCCCGCGCGCAGCGGCCCGCGGTGCTGCTTGCCGGCGGCATCGGCATTACGCCCATGCTTGCCATGCTGCGCCATATTGTTTATTAAGGACAGCGCACGCGGCGCATGCGCCCGGTGATCCTGTTCCAGGCAGCGCGCCGCAAGGCGGACCGCGTGTTCGACACAGAGTTGTCCCGGCTGGTTGCCTCGGCGAATGGCGCGGTGGTGCTGGTACGCGTGCTCAGCGACACTGCCGGCGCCGAGGCGGGGCGCGATTACGACGCCGCGGGGCGCATCGATATGGCGCTGCTGACCCGGTTCCTGGCGTTCAACGACTATGACTTCTACCTTTGCGGGCCCCCGGGCTTTGCCCAGGGCCTGTACGATGGCCTGAGGGGTTATGGCGTTGCCGATCTCCGTATTCATGCCGAGTCGTTCGGGCCTTCATCGCTGGCGCGCAGCCACGAAGCCGGCGCCATGCCGGCCGCGGGCCCTCGCGCTTCATCGTCGCCCGTATCCGTGGCCTTTCTTGAATCGTTGAAAGAGGCGCGCTGGACACCGGCATCGGGCACCTTGCTGGACCTCGCGCAAGCACGCGGGCTGAATCCAGACTTCAATTGCCGCACGGGTACTTGCGGCACCTGCCGGACCAGGCTGCTCAAGGGCTCGGTTGCTTACCTTAGGACGCCGGCAGCCACGGTGGCCGACGACGAGGTGCTGATCTGTTGCGCGGTGCCCGCCCAGCAAGAGCATGCCGAAGACGGCCGCCTGCAGCTTGCGCTTTGATGCCGCGCATTGCGGTACCCTACGCTCTACGCGTACCGCGCGCGGGAGGCGCACAGGTGGATCGTTGGCAGGCAATGCGCATCTTCGTCAAGGTGGCCGAAACCGGGAGTTTCGCCGGTGCGGCGCGCCAGTTGCACCTGAGCGCGCCCGCCGTGACGCGGGCCATCGCGGCCCTCGAAGACACGGTAGGCGCGCGGCTGTTCGCGCGCACGACGCGGTCCGTGAAGCTGACGGAGCCCGGCCGGCGCTACCTGGACGATTGCACCCGCATCCTGGCGGACATCGCCGAAGCCGAGGCCGCCGCGGCAGGCTATTACGCCGCGCCGTCGGGCACGCTTGCCGTCACTGCCTCGGTGCTGTTCGGGCAGATGCATGTGCTGCCCATCCTGCACGAGTTCCTGGCGCGTTATCCCGCGGTAAGCGGGCGGGTCCTGTTCGTAGACCGCCCGGTAAACCTGATCGAAGAAGGAATCGATGTCGCGGTACGCATCGGGCGCTTGCAGGACTCCGGCTTCGCGGCGATCAAGGTGGGTAGTGTGCGGCGGGTGGTATGCGGTTCGCCGGCCTATTTCCAGGAATATGGCGTTCCGCGGGCCCCGGCCGATCTCAAGCGCCATCGCATTGCGGCGCCCACGGGCGCCTGGGCGTCGCCCGAATGGCGGTTCGCCGGCGACCACAAAGTAACCATCCAGAATTGGCTGCAGTCCAACACTAACGAGGTGGCCATTGCGACGGCGACGGCCGGACTGGCTTTGACGCGGGTACTGCATTACCAGGTCGCGCCTGCCTTGCTGAACGGAACACTGCAAATCGTGCTTGCCGACCACGAAGAGCCGCCACTGCCTATTCACGTGCTGTATCCCGAGGGGCGGCAGGCGCCGGCAAAAGTCCGCGCGTTCGTGGACCTGGCGGTGGAGCGCCTGCGCGGCGCGCAGACGTCGTTGCCGTAGGCCGGATACAACTACCTGCGATGCCCCAGCTTGCGCGAGATTTCCCGCGCGCAGGCCAGCAGCGGTTTGGCAATGCTGCCGTCCCAGGCCACATCGAACAGGCCCGTGGGCCCCAGGGCCGTCAAGGCCAGTACTACGTTGCCAGTGCTGTCGAACACCGGTACGGACAGCGCGTCCACACCAGGCAAGGGGTTGCCGATGGCCCGCGCCATGCCGTGCACGCGGATGTCCGCCAGGCGCGCCTCGATATCGGCGTACATTACCTTGCGCGGCGGCTGTTGCCCCGCGATGACGGCGGTGTCGCCTTCTTCGCGGGCGATGTAATGTTCGGCCACCTTCGGGGGCAGCCAGGCCGCGAACACCAGGCCCGTGGCGGTGTGCAGCATGGACATCACCGTGCCCTTGCGCATGTTCACGTGCACCGGGTAGCTGGCCTCGGTCATGTGGATCATGGTGGGGCCGTGCGAGCCCAGCACGGCAATGCCCAGGGTATGGCCGATGCTGGACTGCAGCGTGGCGATCTCGGGCATGGCCACTCGTACCGGGTCCAGCCGCTGCAGGCTGACCAGGCCCATCTGCAGGGCGAACGGGCCCAGTTCGTACTGGCCGGTGATGGCGTCCTGCTGCACCAGCCCCACGCGTATGAAGCTGACCAGATAGGGGTGCGCCTTGGCCGAGGTCATGCCGGCCGCGCTGGCCAGGTCGCGCAGGGTCAGCGGCTTGCCCGCCTCGACCAGCGCCGACAGCAGCGGAAAACCCACTTCCACCGACTGGATGCTGCGCCGGCCGTCGGAGGGCTTGGCGGGGGCGGGGCTGGCGGTGTTCATGCCTGGTGCCCGGCGGCGCGCGCCTGTAGCAGCCGGTTGGCCATTTCGACGAAGCCACCGCCGCCATGGTGCGCGGCCACGTAGGCGGGGCGCTTGGCCAGCCGGTGCAGCAGGGCCTGGATGTTGGCGACGCCGACGGAAACGGGAAAGAACGCGAACATGGGCTCGTCGTTGGGAGAGTCGCCGATGAACAGGCAGTTGGGCAGTTCGCGGTCGATGTCCAGGTCCAGTTCGCGCTCGAACAGGGTGCGGGTCATGGTGAGCTTGTCGTAGTCGCCGAACCAGCCGTTCACATGGATGGAACTGACTTTGGCCTGCGCGCCCGCATCGTGGAAGATTTCCACGATGCGCGTCACCGCCGCGTCGGGCAGGGCGGGCACGTCTTCGCAGAAGTCGATGGCCAGGTCGGCCACGCGGTAATCCTGGTCGCTGGCGACGGCCGCGCCCGGCACTTCGCGCAGCACGCGGTCGCGTATGGCGTCCAGCCTGGCGCGGTTCAGCGCGCGGGTGCGGGCGTCGGCCCAGTAGTGGGCTTTCATGCGGCGCGCGGCGCGGTCGTAGGCGTAATAAAAGGCCCCGTTTTCGCCCACCACGGCGCGCACCGGCCACATGCGGGCGATGTGGTCGCACCAGCCCGCGGGCCGGCCGGTAATGGGCACCACCATGATGCCGGCCGCCTCCAGCCGTTCCAGGGCCGCATACGCATCGGCTGGCAGCCGGCCATCGGTGGTGAGCGTGTCGTCGATGTCGGTAAGCACGATGCGGACTGCGGCGGCAACCGCGGTGGACATGGTGGAGAGAGGGTGCATGGGGCTGTCGGGTGTTGTTTGTTGTTTTGGGGAGGGTCTTTGGGAGTTTACTGGTTTGGGGGGTGGGGTTCGGGTGGCGGTGCGGAGTTCTTGAGACGTCGGGGCGGGAGCCTGGCCGGGG
>NZ_JAJMLX010000132.1 GCF_020991325.1 Bordetella petrii
CCGCTGGCGGTCGTTGCCCCCTGGCTGGCCCGCCTGGCGGCGGGCGGGCTGGGCGCCGCCGTACTGACCGGTTTCTGGCTGTTCTCGGTGCAACCCGGCCAATACCTGGGCAATACCGCCTTCCAGGCCAAGCTGGCGCTGGTGGCACTGGGTATCGTCAACGCCCTGTGGCTGCGAAGCAGCCGGCACTGGCGCAATCTGCTGGCCGGCGCGCCGGTATCGGCGCGCGTGCGCGGCCATGCCGCCCTGTCGCTCGGTTTATGGCTGGCCGCCATTGTGGCGGGACGCTGGATCGGGTTTCTTTGACGCCGCCAGGCAGCCCTACCCCAGCGCGCGCAGGCCTTCCCGCAAGGCGGCCGCACCCGGCCCGGGAAGCTCGGCCTCGACCGCCGCGTGCGTCTCGCGCCAGATGGGCAAGGCGGCCGCCAGGGCCGCATGGCCCTGCGGTGTCAGTACCAGCAAGCGGTTGCGGCGGTCGGTGGGGCTTACCTGCACGCGGACCAGCCCCTGCCGTTCCAGCGGCTTCAACGCCGCCGTCAGGGTGGTGCGGTCCATGGCCAGCAAGCGCGCCACCGGCGCCAGCGTGGGCGGTTCAGGGCGGTTCAGCGACATCAGCAGGGAAAACTGTCCGTTCGTCAGCCCCACCGGCCGCAGCGCGTCGTCGAAGCGGCGCGCCAACGCGCGCGCCGCGCGCTGCATGTGCAGGCACAGGCAGGTATCGCGAACCTCGATAGTGGTGCCGTACGGAATTTTCTTTGACATGGCCGGATTATTATGTTGATATCAACTTTAGTCAAACCCACGCTTCACCACCAGCGGGTGCTCGCCCCGCCTCTTCCCCGAAAAGGAGAATCAAGATGAAGTACGTAGAAGGTTTTGTCGCCGCGGTGCCCGCCGCCAACAAGGAAGCCTATATCAAGCACGCTACCGCCGCGCTGTCGATATTCAAGGAATTCGGCGCCACCCGCGTGGTGGAATGCTGGGGCGATGATATCCCGGACGGCACGGTTACCGACTTCCGCGGCGCGGTAAAAGCCAAAGACGATGAAGTGGTGGTGTTCTCGTGGTTCGAATACCCATCGAAAGAAGTGCGCGACGCCGCCAACCAGAAAATGATGACCGATCCACGCATGAAAAACATGGGCGAAACCATGCCCTTCGACGGCAAGCGCATGATCTTCGGCGGCTTTGTACCGGTCGTGGACGCATGAACGGCGCCAGCGAGTTCGCGCTGGATGGCGGCTGCGCCTGCGGCCAGGTGCGCTACCGCATTACCCGCCAACCCATCGCCGTGCATGCCTGCCATTGCCGCTACTGCCAGCGCATGAGCGGGTCGGCCTATGGCTACAACGCCATGGTCGAATCCGCCCACGTGCAACTGCTGGGCGCGGGCCAACCCATGCCGGTGCACACGGCGTCCACGCATCCCGATGGGCAAACCGTATTGCGCTGCCCGCATTGCCTGGTGGCACTATGGACGCACCACCGCCTGCTGGGCCCGGACATCGCGCTGGTATTGGCGGGCACGCTGGATCGGCCCGAACAGTTGCCGCCCACGGTATCGTGCTACACGGCCAGCAGGCAGCCCTGGGTGCCCCTGGCCCCAGGCGTGCCGGCGTTCGAAGACGAATACGACGTGGCGGCCATATGGGGCCCCGAAGGCCAGGCCCGCGTCGCGGCGGCCATGCGCGGCTAGCCGACGACGACTGCCGGACAAAGAAAATGGGCCCGATGCGCGTGGCATCGGGCCCATTCAATTACAGCTTGCCTGAGCAAACAGGCTTGTTCTGGCGCGCCCGGCAGGATTCGAACCCACGACCCCTTGGTTCGTAGCCAAGTACTCTATCCAACTGAGCTACGGGCGCTGTAAAGACAAAGACTATAGCATTCTTTCCAGGGTTTCGGCAAATGGTTCCGCCGCCTTCCGGAAATCAGGCTACCCGCAGGGCATTGCGCAGCCACTCGGTGAATGCCAGCGCCTGGGGGCCCACCTTGCGATGGGCGGCCGGCAAGGCCATCAGCCCGCCCGGAAACGCCGTGAACCCGTGCGGCGCCACCAGGACGCCTTCTTCCAGTTCTTTGCGCACCAGCCGCTGTTCCACCAGCGCCACCCCCAGGCCGGACACCGCCGCCTCGATGCAAAGATGAGTATGGGGAAACGTGATCTCGCGCCGCAGTTTCAGGTCGATACCGGTCAAGTGGCGCCACTGCGTCCAGCCGCTGGCCATGAAATCGTGGCCGATGCGCATCCGCCCCGCGCCGGCGGCCGGATAGTCCGGCGCGCGCACCGGACCGAATTCCACCGGCGCCAGCCAGATAGCCGAAGCCTGGTCTGCCTGCGCATAGGCGGCCAGGTCCCAGGCGATGAGCAGGTCGGCGCCTTCGCCGCGCAATTCGCGGGCCGAGGTCATGGAAAGGCGAATGCGGATATCGGGGTGTTGCCGGTAGAAATCGCCCAGTCGCGGCACCAGGCAGCGCATAGCAAAGGTGGCGCTGCAGGCCACGTGCACCCCGGGATGCCGCGCGTGCTGGACGATGCCGGCATACCCTGCTTCCAGCTGGTCGAACAACGGGCGCACCAGGCCCTGCAATGCCGCGCCGTGCTCGTTCAGGCGCAGGCCGTTGCCCTGCCTGTCGAACAGCGCCACGCCCGCGTGCTCTTGCAGCATGCGCAGTTGCCGGCTGACCGCGCCGTGGGTGCGATGCAGTTCTTGCGCGGCGGCGGTCACCGACCCCGTGCGGGCAATGGCTTCGAAAGCCTTCAACGCGGACAAAGGAGGCAGGGAGCGCATGCGGTATATGTTAAAAAAACTGACGTATGAAGCAGAATAACTCGATATCGCGCAGCCCCCGCCAAGCGTAGCATTCCATGCACCGTAACCCTGATGAACCAGGCATGCATATGGACTCTCGCGAATGGAATGCCGTAGATAGCTACTTTGAACAAGTGCTGCACTTGAACGACGCGGCGCTGGACCACGCACGGGAACAGGCGCGCCAGGCCGGCCTGCCGGCCCATGAAGTAGCGCCAAACCAGGGCCGGCTATTGCAGATTTTTGCACAAATGGTGCGTGCCCGGCGCATTCTGGAAATCGGCACGCTGGGCGGCTACAGCACGATCTGGCTGGCGCGCGCCCTGCCGCCGGGTGGCCGGCTGGTGTCGCTGGAACGCGATGCCGCCTACGCCCGGGTGGCCCGCCAGAACCTGGCGGCCGCCGGACTGGCGGACTGCACCGACATCGTGGTCGGCGACGCGTGCCAGACCCTGCAGCGCCTGGTGGACGAGGACACGGCCCCGTTCGACCTGATATTCCTGGATGCGGACAAGGCCCACAACCCTCAATACCTGGCCCTGTCCATGGCCCTGTCGCGCGATGGCACCGCCATCGTGGGCGACAACATCATCCGCGCCGGCCGCATCGCCGACCCGGCCGCGGCCGGCCAGCCCGACGTGCACGGCGCTCGGCGCTTTCTTGAAACCCTGGGGCACGACTTGCGCCTGACGGCCACCGCCATCCAGACCGTGGGCTGCAAGGGCTGGGACGGTTTCTCGCTGGCCGTGGTGTCGCGCTGAAGGCGCGGGCACGGCAGCCCGGCCTGGCGCTACTTGTCCGCCTTGGCGGACCCATCGGGGCGGTAGTCCAGCGCCTTCATCGCCGGCCCGATGGCCTGCGGCCGGTAGCCGTCCCACGGGGTATCGGCCACGTCCAGTCGGGCCTGGATATTCGATACCGTCCATTGATCGCTGCTGCGGATGTCACCCAGTTCGTCCCATGACAGGGGCACCGACACGCCCATGCCGGGCCGCGCCCGCGCCGACCACGCGGCGACCGTCGTCGCGCCGAAGCCGTTGCGCAGATAATCGGCGAAGATCTTGCCCACGCGGTTCTTCGGCCCGCTCTTGGCCACGAACAATTGCGGCACCGTCTGGGCCAGATGGCGCACAATGGCTTGCGAAAAACCCTTCACCGTGTCCCAGCCGTGCTGCCTGCGCAGCGGCACCACCACGTGCAGGCCCTTGCCGCCGCTAGTTTTCAGCCAGCCTTCCAGGCCGATTTCCCGCAGCAGCACACGCACCAGCTCGGCGGCCTGCTGCATGGCGGGCCACTTCACGCCTTCACCCGGGTCCAGGTCGAACAGCATGCGGTCGGGTTTGTCGATGGCGGTTTTCTGCGCATTCCAGGTATGGAATTCCACCACGTTCATCTGGGCGGACGACATGATGCCTTCCAGGGTGGCCACTTCCGCCAGGGCCGGATGATCCGGGTACAGGCTGCGCGGCAGCGCGCGCACGCCCGGCATGCTGCCGGTGTCGGGATGCTTCTGGAAAAACAGTTCGCTGCCGATGCCGGCCGGCGCCCGCACGAATGACACGGGCCGCCCCTTCAAGTGCGTCAGCAGCAGCGGCGCCACCAGGCCGTAATAGCGCGCCAGGTCCAGCTTGGTCAGGCCGGTGCTGGGGTCGATGACGCGGTCGGGATGGGTCAGCCGGGTGCCGCGCACGGCGCTCTTGGTGGTCTTGGTGGTCTTGGCTGCCGTCGCGCTCTTGGCGATCTTGGCGCTCTTCGAGCTTCCGGCGGCGCCCTTGCCCACCCGTTCGGCCGGCACCGGGGTCTCCCGCTCGATGTCCCGGGCGGGCTTGTCGGTGCGCAAACCCCGGAACGACGCGTGCCGGATATGGCCGGAATCCGTCCACTGCCCGAACGACACTTCGGCGACCAACTGGGGCTTCACCCAGTGCGCGCCACGAGGAGCCTTGGCGGTGCTGGCCAGCGGGCTGCGGTCCGCCGCCAGCGCTTTCAATTGGGTGGCCAAGGCGGCCAGGCCCTGCGTGTCGAAACCCGTGCCCACCTTGCCGGCATAGCGCAATTCGCCGTCTGGCCCATGCACCGCCAGCAGCAGCGCACCGAATCCGGCACGTGCACCCTTGGGCGAGGTATAGCCCACGATCACGAACTCCTGGCGCTGCGCGCACTTCAGCTTGATCCAGCTGTCCGACCGCCGCGTCACGTAGTGCGAACCCAGGCGCTTGCCGATGATGCCTTCCAGACCCATCTTGCAGGCCGATTCCACCAACCGCCCGGGCGCCGCCTCGAAGGCATCGCTATAGCGCACCACGTCCTTCAATTGCCTGGCGTGCGCCGCCACCAACTGGCCCAGCCACTGGCGGCGCGACTGCACGGGCTCGGCACGAATATCGCGGCCCGCCACATAGGGCATGTCGAACACGTAGTAAAGAATGCGCCCGGTGCGGTCGCCCTCGAAGGCATTCTGCAGGGCCTGGAAACTGGGCGTGCCGTCATCGGCCAGCACCACGATCTCACCGTCCAGCCATGCCGACGGCACGTCCAGTTTCTCCAGGGCCGCGACTACATGCGGCAGCTTGGCGCTCCAGTCATTGCCATTACGGGTGTACAGCCTGGCCTTGCCCGCCTCCAGGCGGGCAAGGGTGCGATAGCCGTCGTACTTCAGTTCGTACAGCCAGTCCTTGGGGTTGCCCGGCACGCCGTCCACCAGGGTCGCCAGCTGGGGCTGCAGCTTGCGGGGCAATTCCGCGGCCTTGCCGGGAATGTCGCCGCCGCCGGCCGAAGCCGCGGCGGACTTCTTCGCGGCCTTGGCGCCTGCCTTGGAAGCCTTGGCCGCCTTGCGCCGCGGAACGACGCTGTCGGGCATTTCGTCCACCACCGAGAATTCCTCGTCATCGCGCGCGAGATCGTCGCGGTCTTTGATCAGCAGCCAGGGGGGCTGCCTGTCGCTTTCCTTGCCCTTCATGCGTATCAACGCCCAGCGGCCCCGCATCTTCACGCCGTGCAGGTCGAACTTCAAGTGGCCGGCCCGATAGCCCTTGCGCGGGTCGCCCACCGGTTCCCAATGGCCTTCATCCCAGATGATCACCTTGCCGGCGCCGTACTGGCCTTCGGGAATCTGTCCTTCGAACTGGTTATAGGCGATGGGGTGGTCTTCCACCTGCACGGCCATGCGCTTGACGGCGGGGTCGTAGCTGGGCCCCTTGGGCACGGCCCAGCTTTTCATGGCGCCGTCCAGTTCCAGCCTGAAATCGTAATGCAGGCGGCGGGCCCAATGCTTCTGGATGACGAAGGCTCGGGCGACGCTGCCAGTGCGGCCGCCCTCGGCGGGTTCCGGGGTGCGCGTGAAGTCGCGTTTCGCGCGGTACTTTGTCAGGGTATCGGCCATGTTCATGCCGCCTTGCGCGCGTGGCCGCCCGACTTGGCGGCTTTCCTGGCGGCCGCTTTCTTCGCAGCGGCCTTGCGTGGCGCCGCCTTCCGGGCCGATTTGGCGCTGGCTTTGCCGGCCTGCCTGCCCGTTTTGCGGCTTGCCCCTTTCAGGCTGCGCTGCAGCAGTTCAGTCAGGTCGATGACGTTATCGGCATATTCGGGGGCTTCTTCCTGCGGCTCGATCACCGTCTTGCCCTTGCCGGCCCGCGCCTTCTTTTCCACCAACTTCATCACGGTGTTGCGGAATTCATCCTGGAACTCATCCGGGTCCCATTCGCCCGACATGTCGTCCACCAGGGCGCGCGCCATCTTCAGTTCATTGGCGCTGGGGGCCATATTCTTGGCGCGCGACGACGGCAGGTCCAGGCCATCCATGGACTTGACCTGTCCGCCCCAGCGCATCAGGTTCAACACCAGCGCGTCGCCAGATGGAATCAGGGCCGCCAGGTGCTGCTTGGTCTGGATCACGACCTTGGCGATACCGACCTTGCCGGCCTTGGCCAGGGTGTCGCGCAGCAGCGCATACACCTTGTGGCCGCGATTAATGGGCTCGACATAGTATGGGCGTTCCAGATACACGAACGACACCTCGGCGGCGTCCACGAAGCGCTGTATCTCGATGGTCTGGGTGGTGCGGGGATAGGCATCCTCGATCTCGTCGGGCGTGATGATGACGTACTTGCCGTCTTCGTATTCCACCCCCTTGACGATGTTGTCGCGGTCGATTTCCTTGCCGGTGCGCTTATTGATGCGCTTGTATCCCACCGGGTCCATGGTGCGCTTGTCCAGCCAGTCGAAATCCACCCCCGAATCCGTGGTGGCGGTATGCAATCCCACGGGGATATGCACCAGCCCGAACGAAATCGCGCCCTTCCATATGGTTCGTGTCGCCATGGCTTGCCTTTGCCTGTTGAGGCGGCCAGGGATCACCCGGCCGATGACAGCCATCGGCAAGTTTCATGCCCGCCATCGCCGCGTAGCGCTGCACGGCCACCGTGTCGTTGCCGCGCACGGCCGCCTCATGCACCCCCGCCATGATGATGCCCTGGACGATCAGCATTTCGGCAAACTGTTGGCGCAGCGCATCGGTGCCCGGTTTTCTCTGCTCGGCAGCATCCGCCATGATCGTGGCGATGTTTTCCCGGACAGCACGGCTGGGCCGGTAACCCGCCGCCGGGGACGCAATCGCGCCGGTAGCGCCGTCCCCGCTGATCTGCCTACTCAGGCTGCGCGAGACCGCCTGGCTGGGCGCTGGCGCGGGCCGCTTTCCCCGCGCGCGGGCCGCCTCGGACTTGGTGACATGATCAATGGCGCCGTTCATGCCCAGCACACCCATGTCGAAAGCGCCTTCGACCTGGGCCAGAGCCGGCGCGGCGTGTACTGCCATTGCCGCGGCAAGAAGTAAAGCCGGGATGCGTTTCATGGACGGCTCCCGGAAACAGGTTCAGTGTGAAACGCGGACATGACAAAAATACTTCACGCGCACACGGCGATTTACGCCGCTGGCCGGCGCCCGCGCCGGACCGGCCAGCGCAGGCTTCGAATCCGACACATTTAGCGGGCGGCCATGCTCATGCCATCCCAATCACCGGCCGTCATTGTGCACTGCACGGCTGGAGCCTCGTGAAATGCATTCCACCGGCGCTAAAGAGAACGGATCAGAGCGATACTGAGCCGTGGTATTCTCTTCTAGCATTTTTCGTGTTAGCAGCAGAATAATAATGAGCGAGACGATAATATGTTGCGCGCCATACGCATGATGATGGGGAGTCTCGGGATGGCAACGGCCTTGACTGGCTGCGCCGGCGCCCTATCGCATACCGAAACCCAGCAGCGGTTACATGCTCAGTACGCGGGGTTCCCTCCTGTATTCACCGATCCAGCACTGAACGCCTACCGCGCTCGCTATCTGGCCGACAAGGCGGAGTTCGACAAGGCGCCAGAAATATTTCTGGGGTCAATGCCAGCGGTACCGTCGTGCGAAGTGTCACTCAAGGCTGCGCGCACGTTGGCGGCTTCGTCTTTCCGCCCGCCAATACAAGAACGCGCCCCGGATTGGGCCGACCACATGGATAAGCATGGAATGGGTTATGCCGGCCAAGCCGTCGACGCGGTACACATTGGCGTACTCAGTGGCACCTGCACCGCAGGCGCGCTTGCGGGCCCAGCACAGATCCTGATGCAGTATGTCTATGTACTGAAGCAGGCTAATGATCCGCAAGCATACAAAGTGCATGAAGTCACGGCACGTGAGAACTGCCGCTATAAGGAGGGCCAGCGTACCGGTGAATGCGTACGCTACTCGCGGCAACGCAATTGGGACGCGCGCATGGTGGATGGCAGACTGATGCATATGGAGCAGGCTCTTGCACGGGTCGTGCCGGGCTCCCCCAGGCCCACCCCTGGCTCTGAACACTATACCTACACTACGGTCTTCGATTACGGTCAGTATCAAGATGGTATCGAGCATGGACCAGGTGTAGCCTTTGAGACAGAACCTATTGTGGGCGAAGGGGTCGATGTTTTGGAGAACCACACGCTTACTCGCACTGTCCTGCCGGATGGACGTGTGGCTTACGACGAGTATTTTGGTGGCACGCATAAGCTTCGTTACGTGCTGCGCAATGGTGTCCCACACGGACCGCTGGTGTATTCCCCTGGACAGGCCGGCGGCGGGGATGCCCGCATATGCTTTCAAGACGGCACCGCAACGCTGAGCAGCCAATGCCCGAATTGAACCCCGCCCCGGCCTGTTCAAGAATGGATGGCAGCAGTCCGCCAAGCCGGCAACGTTTATTCGTAGTGGCGTGGCTGGTCTCCTGGTGTGCTGCGACAGCCGTATTGGCGCAGCCGAGCACCGGAAGCAATTATCTCGACGCTTCGGGCGGCATTCAGTTAGGTGCCGAGGCGCAGCAAACACTGCAATCGGCGGCCGAAAACCACGCAAGCGGGCCTCGGTTGGAGTATCGAAAAGCAGAGATTCAGCCCACGGGCGGGGGAATGGGCAAGGGCGCCGCTTATTTCACCACTGGGGTCTATACCGGAACGTTCACGCAGGTGACTAATCCCTACAGCGGGAACCGCTATTGGGCATTGGCCGAAGGCACATACGAGCAGATCGATAAAGTGCGGTACGCGGGGCGCTTCCATTATTTCCACCGCGATCACAAGACGTACAGCTACTATGAAGAAGATTGGGTACTTGCCGAGGCCGGCCGTTATTTCTTCGCGGGTACTCGCACAGCTGCCGATGGAGAGCAGGCCACAGGAATTTATTCTACCGATGCCAACGCCCGGAGCCTGCCGGCATTTACACCAGCGGACGCAGCCTACCTAGATGAATTCGCCCGCCGATACGACGATCAGGTCAGGGCATTCCGGCAAGCGCACGCAGGCAAAGAAGCGACCGCGTTGTCCTTCGGGCAGGTGCTCGCCTTAGGGCTGGGAGCCGCAGCATTGAGCCAAGCCGGCCTGTCGGGTAGCGATACCGCGCACATCGGCAGCGCGTTTGCTGCCGATGTGCTGACTGGCGGAAAGACGGGTGCACTATCCTCGGTCGCTTCTGAGCCAGCAGGGCCATCATCGCAAGGTTCGTATCATCCCGCAGTCACCAAAGAAAACGCGGAGAGGATGGCCACCGCTCGGGCTACATCAGAGAGCGTCACGGTAACCTGCCCCAGCGGGGTTTCCAGCAGAATTCCGATCAGCTATAGAACATCGACATGCCGAACAGCAATGGTCGAGTTCGCGCGCGTGTACTCATGCAACCTTATCGACAACTTCGCATCCGCACAGGCGGCATGCCAAGCTGCCTGTGGACACCCCCAATGCAGACAATAAGCAGCCCTCTGTTGTTGGTGCTTTTCCCCCTTTACGTGGCGAAGGTTGAAACATACCAACCATCCAGTGGGCAGCGCCGGGCAAATGTGGTGCGACGTGAGACAACAAAAAACCCGCAAAGCTTGCGCTGTGCGGGTTTTTCTTTGACCCTGCACCCTGGGGGTGCTTCTGGCGGAGACGGTGGGATTCGAACCCACGATGCAGTTTTTAGCCACATACTCCCTTAGCAGGGGAGCCCCTTCAGCCTCTCGGGCACGTCTCCGAAGAATTCGGGATTCTAGCACGATTTTCCGGGCCCGCGCATGGCTCGCGGGCCGGAAAGCCGCGGCGGATCAGGCCTTCTCGCCGGGCGCCTGGTCCAGGCCGAACGCCTTGTGCAGGGCGCGCACGGCCAGTTCCATGTACTTGTCGTCGATGATGACCGAGGTCTTGATTTCGCTGGTGCTGATCATCTGGATGTTGATGCCTTCCTGGGACAGGGTCTGGAACATCAGGCTGGCCACGCCCACGTGCGAGCGCATGCCGATGCCCACGATGGACACCTTGGCGACCTTGTCGTCGGTGATCAGTTCGCGGGCCTGCACGGCCGGCACCACTTCGCGCTTGAGCAGCTCGACGGTGCGCTGGAATTCGTTGCGATTGACCGTGAAGGAAAAGTCGGTGGCGCCGGCCACGGACTGGTTCTGCACGATCATGTCGACATCGATGTTGCCGGCGGCAACCGGGCCCAGGATGGACGAGGCGATGCCGGGCTTGTCCGGCACGGCCAACAGGGTAATTTTGGCTTCGTCGCGGCTGAAGGCGATGCCGGACACAACGGCGGCTTCCATTTTTTCGTCTTCCTCAAAAGTAATCAGCGTGCCCGAAGACATTTCTTCTTCGAGCGGAATGAGCGGGTCGGTCAGCGAGGACAGCACGCGCGTGGGAACGCGGTATTTGCCGGCGAATTCAACCGAGCGGATCTGCAGCACCTTGGAACCGAGCGAGGCCATTTCCAGCATTTCCTCGAAGGAAATCACGGCCATGCGGCGCGCTGCGGGCACCACGCGCGGGTCGGTGGTGTAGACGCCATCGACGTCGGTGTAGATGAGGCATTCGTCGGCGCCCAGCGCGGCCGCCACGGCCACGGCCGAGGTGTCGGAACCGCCGCGGCCCAGCGTGGTGATGTGGCCGTCGGGGTCGATGCCCTGAAACCCGGTAACCACCACCACCTTGCCCGCGTCCAGGTCGGCGCGGATGCGCGCGTCGTCGATGGACGTGATGCGTGCCTTGTTGAACGACGAATCGGTGCGCACCGGAACCTGCCAGCCGGTATAGCTGCGGGCCGACACGCCTTCGGCCTGCAAGGCCACCGCCAGCAGCCCGCTGCTGGCCTGTTCGCCGGTGGCGGCGATCATGTCGAGTTCGCGGGCATCGGGCTGGGGCGAAATTTCGCGCGCCAGGCCCAGCAAGCGATTGGTTTCGCCGGCCATGGCCGACGGCACCACCACTACCTTGTGGCCGGCGGCGTGCCACTTCGCGACGCGACGCGCCACATTGCGGATGCGCTCGACCGAGCCCATCGAGGTACCGCCATACTTGTGAACGATCAGGGACATCTCGTACTCTGGCTGGAACCCGCCCAAGCGGGCAGGCAAAGCTTGGCATTTTAACGCGCGGTGAAATTTTGCGCAGGGGCCCGCCGTGATACGCCCCCGCAAGCCCGGTCATTCATGCGGGAAGCGCGCCGCGTTTCGGGGGCCGGGGCTCACCCGCGCGGCTCGATCCAGACCCTTCCACGGTGGCAACGGATCAGGTGCGGGCCATGCGCGACGGCCATCTGGCGGTCGTGCCCCAGGCTGTGCAATTGGCGCAACTGGCGCAACAAATCGGCCAGCCTGGCCTCGGTGGGCATGCGCGCGCCCTGGGTACGCAGCCAATAGCGCAATACCTGCGCCTGGCGGGCGAGCGGCAGGCCGCGCCACGGAGCCAGCGCAAAACCAGACAAATCCGCTTCCGGCTGCAAGGCGGCCAGGTCGGCTTGCGCCACCCCTTCGACGATATCGGCCACCTCGGCCATATGGCGGGCGTGGGCGGCCAGCCGCGCCTGCCAGCCGGGCCAGCGCTGGTCCAGCGCCGGGGCCAGCAGTTCGCGCACGGCCGCGCGGGTATAGCGCGGGTCGGCGTTGGTGGGGTCTTGCACGGG
>NZ_JAJMLX010000133.1 GCF_020991325.1 Bordetella petrii
CAGCCCGTGGCGGCGGCTATCAAGGTGCCCAGCACCACCCGCCGCTGGCGCCGGGGCCCTTCGGCCGCGGCCTTGCCGAACGCCCGCACGGCGGTTTCGCGCTGGGGGCTGGCCTGCAGCGGCTCGAAACGCCTGCCCACATGTTCCACGTAATGCCACGCCTGCCGATGTTCGTCGGCCCCTGCCAGCCATTGCCGCCACTGCTCGCGGTCGGCCGCCGAGGCCTCGCCGGATCGCAGCAACGCAAACCACTCGGCCGCCTGCTCCATCACACAATGGGAAGGCGCCGGCCCGGACTGCAATGTCCCGGCGCTCACGGCGCGGACGCCTGCCACGCCGCCGGGCGGGATTCGGCAATAGCGCGCGCCTCCAGCGTCATGCAGCACAGCATGGCTTTGGCGACGTACTTGCGCACCATGCGCGACGACACCCCCAGCGCCTGGGCCACCTCGTTATCGGTCATCTCGCACGCCACCGCCATCACGAACGCCTGCGCCGCATTGGGCGCCAGCCCCCGCAACATGCTATCGATTTCGTTCAATGCTTCCAGCACCATGGCCTGATGCTCCGCCGACGGGACCACGGGTTCCGGGCTTGCGGCCAGGGCTTCCAGCCAGGCTTCTTCCAGATTGCGCCGGCGCCACAGATCGACACACAGCCCGTTGGCCATGGTCCGCAGATAAACGCGTGCCCGGGGCGCGTCCTCGAACTTCAACGGACGGACCAACAGCCGCATGAACGCGTCATGCGCCAGGTCGGCGGCATCGGCCGCATTGCCCAGGCGCCGGTGCAGCCACTGGTACAGCCAGCCGTGATGGCTACCGTACAGATGCTCGAATTCCCGCGATGGATTTTCCCCAGTGCTTGCCATCCTGGCCGCCCCTGTGCTCCGCGCGCACCGTAATGCGAACGGTTATCAATATTAATCAGGGGGCATTATGGCCCGTGCCGCAATCCACTGCAAGCCATGGCCGGGGGCCGGGCACCCGGCCATATCTGCGGAATCCGGTGTCAGACACGCAAGGTGTCTGACACCCACTACCGCCGTCATTGCGCGGCGGCCGCCTGCCCTTCCTGCGCCGCCTGCTCTGCTTCAAGCCCCTGCCATCCGCCCCCCAGCGCCGCGATCAGTTGCACGCTGGTGGTCAGCCGGCTGCCCATCAGGGTCAGGGCGCTGCGCTCGTTGTTCAGCGCGCTGGTTTCCAGAACGGCTACGCTCAGGTAGTCCACCAGCCCGGCTTCGTACTGGTTGCGCGCCAGCCGCAGCGCCTCGCGCGAGGCTTCCAGCGCGCGCCGCTGCACGATCTGCTCTTGTTCCAGCACGCGCAGCTGGATCAGGTAGTCTTCCACTTCCCGCAGGGCGCCCAGCACGGTTTGGCGATACGCCGCTGCCTGGGCGTCGTAGGCCGCGCGCGCCTGCTCCAGCTGCGCCTCGCGGGCGCCGCCGTCGAACAGGGTCAGGGCCAATGCCGGCCCCAGCGACCAGAAGCGCGCCGGCGCCGTCAGCCATTCGGAAAACTGCCCACTGCGAAAGCCCCCGTCGGCGCTCAGCACCAGATCCGGGAACCAGGCCGACTGCGCCACGCCGATCTGCGCATTGGCCGATGCCGCGCGGCGCTCGGCCGCCGCCACGTCCGGACGCCGTTCAAGCAGTTCCGACGGCATGCCCGCTGGAATCTGCGGCACCGCCTGGCTGAAGGCCCGCGCCGGCAACGCGAAACGCGACGGCGCCAAGCCCACCAGCACGGCGATGGCGTGTTCAAACTGCCCGCGCTGCCATTCCAGGTCTACCAGCTGTGCCCGGGCGTTTTCCAGCTGGGCCAGGGCCACCGACACGTCCGACTTGCCCGCCACCCCTGCCTGATAGCGGTTCTGGGTCAGCGTCAGGGAACGTTCGTACGCCTGCACGGTGGATTCCAGCAGGCGCTTCTGCTCGTCCAGGATGCGTAGCTGGAAGTAGTTCTGCACCAGGGCCGACTGCGCGCTCAGGCGCGTGTTGGCCAGGTCGGCCTGGCTGGCGTCGGCTTCGGCCTGGCTGGCTTCCACATTGCGGCGCACGCGGCCCCATAAATCCAGTTCCCAGCTGGCCGTGCCGCTCAGGTTGTACTGATTGCCCACGCCGGAGCCCGTGGCGCTGCTGCCGCCGCCCGCGCGCGTGGCGCCGGCATTGGTGCCCACGGTGGGAAAGAACGCGGCGCGCGCGCCCTGCACCAGCGCCTGGGCCTGCCGGTAGTTCGCCTCGGCCTGCGCGATGGTCAGGTTGGACGTATTCAACTGTCCCATCAGGCCGTCCAGCGTGGCGTCGCCATACACGCCCCACCACTCGCCGCGCTGGGCCGCATCGCGCGGCTGCGCCGGCTTCCAGCCGGGCTGCGACCGTACTTCTTTGTAGGCCTCGCCCAGGTCGATGTCGGGCCGCTGGTAGTCGGGGCCCACCGTGCATGCGGCAAGCACGGCGCAGCACAGCGCCGACAGCGCGCAGCGGCGCAAGCGGGAAAAAGGCACAGGCGAAAGCGTTACGAAAGCGCGGGTCATGGGCGTTCTACATCGGGTGGAGGGCTGCCGCCGTGGCGCGCGTCGCGGCGGCGCTGGGCCCACAGGCGGAATCGGTCCAGGTACAAATAAACGACGGGGGTCGTGTACAGCGTCAGGATCTGGCTGAGGATCAGGCCGCCCACGATGGTAACCCCCAGCGGCTGGCGGATCTCTACCCCGGCGCCGGTGGCCAGCACCAGCGGCAAGGCGCCGAAAATGGCCGCCAGCGTGGTCATCATGATGGGCCGGAAGCGGGTCAGGCAGGCCTCGAAAATGGCGTCGCGCGGCGACAGGCTGCGCCGCCGCTCGGCATCCAGCGCGAAGTCCACCATCATGATGGCGTTCTTCTTCACGATGCCTATCAACAGGAACACACCTATCAGGGCAATTAGCGTGAACTGGCTGCCCACCAGCATCAAGGCCAGCAGGGCGCCGATACCGGCCGACGGCAGGGTCGACAGGATGGTCAGCGGGTGCACCCAGCTTTCGTACAGTATGCCCAGCACAATGTACATGGCCACCAGGGCCGCCAGGATCAGCCAGGGCTGCTGGCTTTGTATCTGCTGCTGGGCCGCGGCGGTGCCCAGGAAGCCCGCCTGGATCTGGTCCGAAGGCAGCCCGATGCGCGCCACGGCCTGGTCGATGGCCTGCAGCGCCTGGTCCAGCGATACCCCCGGAGCCAGATTGAACGAAATATCGTCGGCGGCGAACAGGCCGTTGTGCTGCACGCTGAGCGGCGCATTGCCGGTTTCGAAACGCGCGAACGCGGCCAGCGGCACGCGCTGCCCGTTTTGCGTGATGACATGCACCTGCTGCAGCGACTGGGCGTCCTGGGCGAAGCGCTGGTCTACCCCCATGACCACGTGGTACTGGTTCAGCGGCCCGTACATCACCGACACCTGCCGCTGGCTGAACGAATTGTTCAACACCGCGGAAATATCCGACATGCTGATGCCCAGCCGCGTGGCCGCCTCGCGGTCGATCACCAGTTCAACCTGGCGGCCCTTGTCTTCCACGGTGGTGTCCACGTCGGTGATCTCGGGCAGCGCGGCCATGGCCTGCTGCACCTTGGGCATCCAGGTGCGCAGCAACGACAGTTCCCCCGCCAGCAGCGTGTAGTCGTACGAACCGCTGCCACGCCCCCCGCCCAGGAAGATATCCTGCTGCGGCACCAGGAACACGCGCGCGCCCGGCGTATTCTGCAGGCTGCCGCGCAGGCGGTTCACCACATCGGCGGCGGTGGCCTGGCGTTCGTCCTGCGGCTTGAGCTGGATCATCATGAAGCTGCTGTTGCTGCCGCCGCGCCCGCCCGCGTGCACCGTGATGCTGGCCACCGCCGGGTCGGCCAGGATCACCTTGCGGAAATATTCCAGCTTGGGCACCGTGGCCTGGAACGACGTGCCCTGGTCCACCCTAAAGAAACCCAGCAGCTGGCCGGTGTCCTGCTGCGGGAAAAAGCCCTTCGGCACCACGGCATACAAATACACGTTCAAACCTATGGTGGCGGCCAGCAGCAGCAGCATGATGCGGCCATGGGCCAGGGCCCACGACAGGCTGCGCCGGTATTGCCCCAGCATCGCCTCGAAGCCGCGCGCCACCGCGGCGGACAGGCGGCCGGGCCGCTGACGGGCCGGCGCCTGGCGATGCAGCAGCCGCGCGCACATCATGGGCGTCAGGGTCAGCGACACCACCAGCGACACCATGATGGCCGCCGACAGCGTCACCGCGAACTCGCGGAACAGGCGCCCCACCACACCCCCCATCAGCAGGATGGGAATAAAAACCGCCACCAGCGACAGGCTCATGGACAGCACGGTGAAGCCCACTTCGCGCGATCCGCGCAGCGCCGCCCGCATGGGGGAAGCACCCTGCTCGATATGCCGCATGATGTTCTCGACCACCACGATGGCGTCGTCCACCACGAAGCCCGTGGCCACGATCAGCGCCATCAGCGAGATCGTGTTCAACGTGAACCCGCACAAGTACATGATGCAGAAGGTGCCGATCAGCGATACCGGCACCGCCACGCTGGGAATCAGCGCGGCGCGCCAGTGGCGCAGGAACAGCAGCACCACCAGCATCACCAGCGCCACGGCCACCACCAGCGTGATCTCGGCCTCGTGCAGCGACGCCCGGATACTGGGGGTGCGGTCTTGCGCCACGATCAGGTCCACGTCGCCGGGCAGCAGCGCCGACAGCTGCGGCAGCTGCGCGCGCACGGCCTCGACGGTTTCAATGATGTTGGCATCGGCCTGGCGCCGCAGAATCAGCAGGATGGCCTTGCTGTCGTTGTAATAGCCCGTCTGGAACAGGTCTTCCACCGAATCTTCCACCGTGGCCACGTCCGACAGCCGCACCGGCGAGCCGTCGCGCCATGCCACGATCAGGGGCCGGTACTGCTCGGCGCGCTCGAGCTGGTCGCTGGCCATGATCTGCCAGTGGTATTGGTCGCTTTCCACCACGCCCTTGGGGCGATTGGCGTTGGCCTGGGTCAGCGCGGTGCGCACTTCGTCCAGCGACACCCCGCGGTTGGACAGCGCGCCGGGTATCAGGCTGACGCGCACGGCGGGCAAGGAACTGCCTCCCACCGTGACTTCGCCCACGCCGTTCACCTGCGCCAGTTTCTGCGCCACGATGGTCGAGGCCAGGTCGTACAGCTTGCCCTGGCTGCGGTTCTCGGACGTCATGGCCAGCACCATCACGGGGGCCGACGACGGGTTCACCTTGTGATACGTGGGGTTGCTGCGCAGCCCCGTGGGCAGCAGCGAGCGCGCCGCATTGATGGCGGCCTGCACGTCGCGCGCCGCGCCATTGATGTCGCGGCTCAGGTCGAACTGCAGCGTAATGCGCGTAGAGCCCTGCGAATTGCGCGAGGTCATCTCGGTAACGCCTGCGATGCTGCCCAGCGAGCGTTCCAGCGGCGTGGCCACGCTGGACGCCATGGTCTCGGGGCTGGCCCCCGGCAGGCTGGCACTGACCGAAATAATGGGCAGGTCCACTTCCGGCAGGGGCGCCACCGGCAGCAGCCGGAACGCCAGCAGCCCCGCCAGCACCAGGCCCAGGCACAGCAGTACCGTGGCAACCGGGCGAACGATGAACGGGGCCGACAGGATCATGGCTGCGGCGCGGCGGCGCGCGGGCGCCCACGGCGCGCCAGGCGGTCGAACATCAGGTAGATGACCGGCGTGGTGAACAGCGTCAGCACCTGGCTAAGCAACAGGCCGCCCACCATGACCAGGCCCAGGGGCTGGCGCAGTTCGGCGCCGGTGCCGGTGGACAGCATCAGCGGCAGGGCCCCGAACAGCGCTGCCAGCGTGGTCATCAGGATGGGGCGAAAGCGCAGCAGCGCCGCCTCGTGGATGGCCGCGCGCGGATCCAGCCCGCGCTTGCGCTCGGCCTCCAGCGCGAAGTCGATCATCATGATGGCGTTCTTTTTCACAATGCCGATCAGCAGGATGATGCCGATGATGCCTATCATGTCGAGCTCGGTGCCGGTGATAAGCAGCGCCAGCAGCGCGCCCACCGCCGCCGAGGGCAGCGTGGAAAGAATCGTGATGGGATGGATATAGCTTTCGTACAGCACCCCCAGCACGATATACATGGTGACCACCGCCGCCAGGATCAGCCACAGCGTGCTGGACAATGAATTCTGGAAGGCCAGCGCCGCGCCCTGGTAGCGGGTTTCAATGCCGGCCGGCATGCCGATATCGGCCTCGGCCGCCTCGATGGCCTGCACGGCGTCCGACAGCGACGCGCCCGGCGCCAGGTTGAACGACACCGTGGCCATGGGGAACTGGTCAAGGCGGCTGATGGCCAGCATGGTGCGGCCCTGCGAAATATGCGCCACCGTCGACAAGGGCACCAACCCGCCGGATTCGGTGGCCAGGTGGATCTGGCCCAGCGATTCGGGCGATTCCCGGAACTGCGGCAGCACTTCCAGCACCACGCGGTACTGGTTCGATTGCGTGAAAATCGTGGATATCAGCCGCTGGCCGAAAGCGTTGTACAGCGCCTCGTCGATGGCCGATGTGGAAATGCCCAGCCGCGCGGCCGCGTCGCGGTCGATTTCCACCCAGGTCTGCAGACCGTCGTCCTGCAGGTCGTGGGCCACGTCGGCCAGTTCGGGCAGTTGCGCCAGCCGGTCCACCAGCCTGGGCGCCCATTCGGCCAGCACGGCGATGTCGGGGTTCGACAGGGTCATCTGGTACTGCGTGCGGCTGATGCGGTCTTCGATGGTGAGGTCTTGCACGGGCTGCATGTACACCCGCATGCCCTGCTGTTCACCCAGGGCGTCCTGCAGGCGCTGCGTAATGGCGGCCAGGTCGCCTTCGCGCTGGTCGTGCGGCTTCAGGGCGATCTGCATGCGGCCGGTGTTCAGCGTGGCATTGGTGCCGTCCACCCCGATGAACGACGACACCGAGGCCACGTCCGGGTCTTGCAGCACGATGCGCGCCGCCGCTTCCTGGCGCTGCGCCATGGACGTGAACGACACCGACGCCGGCGCCTGCGTAATGGCCTGGATCAGGCCGCTGTCCTGTTGCGGGAAAAACCCCTTGGGAATGGCGATGTACAACAGCACGGTCAGCACGAAGGTGCCCACCGCCACCAGCAAGGTCAGCGGCTGGTGTTCCAGCACCCAGCGCAGCATGCGGTCGTAGTGCGCAATGACGCGGTCCAGGAAACCGCCTATGGCCTGATGGAAACGCCCATGCCGTTGTTCGGACTCGGGCCGCAGCAGGCGCGCGCACATCATGGGGGTGAGCGTCAGCGACACCACCAGCGAAATCAGGATGGACACCGCCAGGGTGATGGCGAACTCGCGGAACAGCCGCCCCACCACTTCGGTCATGAACAGCAGCGGGATCAGCACCGCGATCAGCGAGAAAGTCAGCGAGATCAGCGTGAAGCCGATCTGCGCCGCGCCCTTCAGCGCCGCCTGCAGGGGCGTTTCGCCCTGTTCCAGATGGCGCGCGATGTTCTCGATCATGACGATGGCATCGTCCACCACGAAGCCCGTGGCGATGGTAAGCGCCATCAGGGTCAGGTTGTTGATGCTGAAGCCCGCCAGGTACATGATGCCGAAGGTGCCGATCAGCGACAGCGGCACCACCACACTGGGAATCACGGTGGCGGTCAGGCTGCGCAGGAACAGGAAGGTCACCATGACCACCAGGCCCACCGCCAGCAACATCTCGAACTGCACATCGGCCACCGATTCGCGGATGGTCTGGGTGCGGTCGGACACGATGGTGACGTCCAGCGTGGCGGGCAGCGCGCTTTTCAGCTGCGGCATCATGGCCTGGATGCGGTCCACCACGTCGATGACATTGGCGCCGGGCTGGCGCTGCACGTTCAGCAGAATGGCCGGCTTGTCGCCCGCCCAGGCGGCCTGGCGCACGTCTTCGGCGCCCTGCACGGCGCGCGCCACGTCCGACAGCCGCAGCGGCGCATTGTTGCGGTAGGCGATGATCAGGTCGTTGTAGTCGGTGGGCGACTTGAGCTGGTCGTTGGCATCGATGGTGGTGGAACGCTCGGGGCCGTCCAGGTTGCCCTTGGGCTGGTTCACGTTGGCGCCCACCACCGCCGTGCGCAAATCGGCCAGCGACATGCCCGCCGATGCCAGCGCCCGCGGGTTCACCTGGATGCGCACCGCCGGACGCTGGCCGCCCGCTACGCCCACCAGCCCTACTCCGGGCACCTGCGACAGCTTCTGCGCCATGCGCGTGTCGACCAGGTCGCGCACCTGGGGCAAGGGCATGGTGGGCGAGGTAATGGCCAGGGTCAGCACCGGCGCGTCGGCCGGGTTCACCTTGTTGTACACCGGCGGCACCGGCAGATCGTCGGGCAGCAAATTGGACGCGGCATTGATGGCCGCCTGCACCTCTTGCTCGGCCACGTCCAGCGGTAGTTCCAGGCTGAACTGCAGGGTGATCACCGATGCCCCGCCCGAACTGGTGGACGACATCTGGTTCAGGCCCGGCATCTGGCCGAACTGGCGTTCCAGGGGCGACGTCACCAGCGAAGTCATGACGTCGGGGCTGGCCCCCGGGTACAGGGTGACGACCTGGATGGTGGGGTAATCGACTTCGGGCAGCGCCGATACCGGCAGCAGGCGATACGCGATAAAACCAGCGATCAGGATGGCCACCATCGACAGCGTGGTGGCCACCGGCCGCAGGATGAACAGGCGTGACGGGCTCACGGCGCCTGGTTGGCTCGCTGGCCGGCCCGCGCCGGCGAACCCGCGCCCAGCGTTTCACCGGGCGTGGCGGGGATGACGGTATCGCCAGTTACCACATTGACCTTGGCCCCGGCGCGCAGGCGGTCGGTGCCTTCTGTGACCACTCGGTCGCCCGGCACCAGGCCCTGGTTCACGGCCACGCGGTCGTCGTTGATGGCCCCCAACTGCACCTGGCGCACTTCCACGGTGCTGTCCTGCTTGACCATGAACACGAACGCGCCGGCCGAGCCCTGCTGCACGGCCGCGGTGGGAATTACCGTGGTGTCGTCGCGCGTTTGCACCAGCAGCCGCACATTGACGAACTGGTTGGGAAACAGCAGTTCGTCGGCGTTGTCGAAGCGCGCCTTCAGCTTCACGGTACCCGTGGCCGTATCGATCTGGTTGTCGATGGTTTCCAGCGTGCCGGTGGCAATGGCCTGGGTATCGGTGCGATCGTAGGCCTGCACTTGCAGGGTGCGCCCGGCGCGCACCTGCGCCAGCACTTCGGGCAATTGGGTCTCGGGCAGCGAGAACACCACGGAAATCGGCTGGGTCTGGGTAATGACCACCAGGCCTTCGGTATCGCCGGTGGACACCAGGTTGCCGGGGTCTACCTTGCGCAGGCCCAGCCGCCCGTCGATGGGCGACGTGATGCGGGTATAGCCCAGTTGCAGCTTGGCGTCGTCCACAGCGGCCTGGTCGATCTTCTGGGTGCCTTCGTACTGGCGCACCAGGGCGGCCTGCGTATCCAACTGCTGGCGGGCGATGGAATCCTGCTTGTACAGCGTTTGGTAACGCTGCAGATCGCGCCGCGCATTGGCCAGCAGCGCCTGGTTCTGTTGCTGCTGGCCCTGCGCCTGGGCCAGCGCCACTTCGTACGGGCGCGGGTCGATCTGCGCCAGCAGTTCGCCGGCTTTCACGCGCTGCCCTTCGGTGAAGGCCACCTTGACCAGTTCGCCGTCGACCCGGCTGCGCACCGTGACGGTGTTGTAGGCGGTGACGGTGCCCAGCGCGCGCAGCACGATGTCGATGTTCTGGGTGCTGGCCTGCGCCACGCGCACCGGCACGGGCATGTCGGGCGCCATGGCGCCGCCGCGCCCCATGCGCTGCTGCGGCGCCTGGCCGCCGGGCTTGAACACCAGCCATGCGGCCAGGGCTGCGGCCAACAGTAGAACAATGATGACGCCCAGGCGGCGCTTGTTGCGAGGCGTCGGCGGGGCGGTTCGGGTTTCGGGCATGGGTATCGGGCGCAGACTGCGGGAGCCGCTATTGTCCCCCAAGTGCGCCCGTTTACAGCGCCGGCCGGCCCGGCCTGAAATACACCGCAACAGGAATCAGGCCGCCTGGCGGTTCAGCCCGCTACGTGCTGCACAGTGACATCTGGAAACCGATATCCCGGGCCACCTGCTGGGGCTTGGCGTCGCCATCCTGCTGCGAAAAGCGGATCCATATCATGTACTTATTGGCGCTGATCTCGGGAAACACCCCCTGGGCGGGGTCGATCCAGACGCGCAGCAGCTGGAACAGCTTGCCCGCCAGCATCTGCTGGTACGCGCCCTGCTCGGCCAGGATATCGCCCCGGCGGCCCGATTCGCGCAGCAGCCGCAGCGCCATGGTGACGGCATCGTTCAAGGGGCGCAGCGCCGCCATCCACAATTGAAGGTCGGCGCAGCGATCGGGTTCGGGCTTGTGTTGCCAGGCATGGTAAGACGGCATGTCGACCTGCGTGGCGCCGCCCGGCACGGCCAGGCGGCCGCGCAGGCTGACCAGCCATTCGTTTTCACGCAGAGGCTGGCCGGCGCGGCCCTGGGCGGTCAGGGCGCCCACGGTGCGCTCCATTTCCACCAGCATGCCTTCCAGGGCATCCTGGGCCACGCCGGGGTGGTCGCGCAGCGCCGACAATGCCACGCGCTGGCGTTCAAGGTCTTGCAGCACCGCCGTCTTGGTATCGGTACGCTCGGTGGCATCCAGCACATCGAATAAAGTGGCAACCGCGATCTGGTGATGGCGCGCGTCGCCCTCGCGAGCAAAATAGAACAGTCTGTCGAACAGATATTCCAGCCGCAGGTACGCGCGGACACGCTCGTTGAAGGGATATTCGTAAAGAATCACGCTATATACAGGCCTGTTGCTAGTCGGCCCGCGGGCCGGGTTATTCAGGAGCACCGGCCGCGCAGGGCGGCGACCGGCGTGGTACCGCCGCCAACTGGCACCAGTGGTCGTGCAGAGCCTTTGCCCGCGCGCGCAACTGCTGCGCAGTGGTGGCGCCATCGTTGACAATGACGTCATCCGCTGCCTCGAGCCGGGTGGCCCGCGCGGCCTGTGCCGCCATGATACGCCGTATGGCAGCCTCCGTCAGCCCGCTGCGGGATTGCACCCGGGCAATCTGGGTGGCGGGGTCGCAGTCCACCACGCAGATGCGGTCGACCCGGTCGCGCCAGCGTCCCGATTCCACCAGCAACGGCACCACGTACACCAGGTAGGCGCCCCGCGCGGCCGCGGCCGCGCGCTCGGTGTGCTGGCCGATCAGGGGATGCAGAATGGCTTCCAGCCGTGCCCGGGCATCGGGCTGGCGAAACACCAGGTCGCGCATCCAGGCGCGGTCCAACGCACCGTCGGGCGCCACCGCGCCGGCGCCGAACGCAGCCTGAATGGCGGGCATGGCCACCCCGCCCGGCGCCGTCAGGTCATGCGCGATGGCATCGGTGTCGACCACCGCCGCGCCCCATTCGGCCAGCATGTCCGCCACCCGTGTCTTGCCGGAACCAATGCCGCCGGTCAGGCCGATTTTGTACATAGCCGGTGTCTCGTGAAAACATTGCATGCCACCCGAGCATACCCGCAAGTGGCGCAAACCAGTGCCGGGCGCCCGTTCAGTTCAGAACCAGCCCGGCCGGCCCGATGCAAACAGCATCACCACGCCGGCCAGCGCCAGGTAGGGCCCGAAGGGCAACGGCTGGCCGCGGCGCGCCTGGCCGGTCAGGCGCAGCACCCCCGCCCCGGCCACGCCCACCAGCGAGGCCACCAGCAGCAGGCCGGGCAAGGCCGCCAGGCCGAACCAGGCCCCCAGCGCCGCCAGCAGCTTGAAATCGCCGTATCCCATGCCTTCGCGGCCGGTAAGCAGGCGGAACATGTGGAACAGCAGCCACAGGAATACATAGCCCACCACCGCGCCCAACACCGCCAAGGGCAGGGGCGCCAGCGCGCCGGCCAGGTTCACCAGCAGGCCCACCCAGGCCAGCGGCAGGGTGATGGCGTCGGGCAACAGGCTGGTCTGAAGATCGATCCAGGCCAGGGCCAGCAGGGCCGCGCACAGCCCCATGGCGCACAATGCCAGCGGCGTGGGGCCGAAGCGCCAGGCGCACAGGGCGAACAGCAGCGCCGTCAATAATTCAGTGGCGGGATAACGCCAGCCGATGGCCTCGCCAAAGAAAATGCCCGCCACCGCGATCACCAGGATCAGCATGGGCGCCAGCGAGAACACCATGTACAAGG
>NZ_JAJMLX010000134.1 GCF_020991325.1 Bordetella petrii
GCCGCCTCATCCGCCTTGCTCTCGGGCTGTGCTGCGGCCGGCTCGGCGGCCGGCTCCTGGCTGGCGCGCGCGGGCGCGGTATCGCCCTTGGCATTGCCCGCGCCGTCGACTTCCAGCCGGATCAGTTCGCTGCCCACGGCCATGGTGTCGCCCACGGTGCCGCCCAGGGCCAGTACCTTGCCCACCACCGGCGACGGAATTTCCACCGTTGCCTTGTCTGTCATCACGTCGGCCAGCGGCTGGTCTTCCGCCACCGTGTCGCCCACGTTCACATGCCAGCCCACCAGCTCGACTTCGGCAATGCCCTCGCCGATGTCCGGCATCTTGATGATATGGATTCCCATGTCATGCCTCCATCACGCGTTTGAACGCCGCGCCCACGCGCGCCGGCCCAGGAAAATACGCCCATTCCTGCGCATGCGGGTAAGGGGTATCCCAGCCCGTGACGCGTTCGATGGGCGCTTCCAGGTGATGGAAGCAATGCTCTTGCACCAGCGACACCAGTTCGGCGCCGAAGCCGCAGGTGCGGGTGGCTTCGTGCACCACCACGCAGCGGCCTGTCTTGCGCACCGAAGTCACGATGGTGTCCAGGTCCAGCGGCCACAGGCTGCGCAGGTCGATAACCTCGGCATCCAGCCCGGTTTCCTCGGCGGCCGCCAGCGATACATGCACCGTGGTGCCGTAGGTCAGCACCGTCAGGTCACCGCCCGGCCGCACCACGGCGGCCGATTCCAGCGGCACGGTGTAGTAGCCGGTGGGTACCTGGCTGGCGGGATGTTTATTCCAGGGCGTCACGGGCCTGTCGTGGTGGCCGTCGAACGGCCCGTTGTACAGGCGCTTGGGCTCAAGGAAGATGACCGGGTCGTCGTTCTCGATGGCGGCGATTAACAGGCCCTTGGCATCATAGGGGTTGGACGGCAGCACCGTGCGCAGCCCGCATACCTGCGTGAACATGGCCTCGGGGCTCTGGCTGTGCGTCTGCCCGCCGTAGATACCGCCGCCGCATGGCATGCGGATGGTCATGGGCGCAATGAATTCCCCGGCCGAGCGATAGCGCAGCCGCGCCGCTTCGGACACGATCTGGTCGGAAGCGGGGTAGAAATAATCGGCGAACTGGATCTCGCACACCGGCCGCAGCCCATATGCCCCCATACCCACCGCCACGCCCACGATGCCTCCTTCCGAAATCGGCGCATCGAACACGCGCGAAGTGCCGTACTTGGACTGCAGGCCCTCGGTGCAGCGGAACACGCCGCCGAAATAGCCCACGTCCTGCCCGAACACCACCACGTTGCTATCGCGTTCCAGCATGACATCCATGGCCGAACGCAAAGCCTGGATCATGGTCATCGACGTGGTCGCCTGACCGTTGCTCTTTCCGTCTGCCATGATCAGACCCCCAGCTCTTGGCGCTGCCGGCGCAAGTGTTCCGGCATGTCTTTGTATACGTCTTCGAAGATGCTGGCCGCGCTGGGCACATGCCCGTCGACCAGTGTGCCGTGGCTTTCTGCCTCTTTCAGGGCCGCCATGATCTCGGCTTCCAGTTCGGCCTTCAGCGCGTCGTGCTGGCTGTCGGACCAGATGCCCCGGCCGATCAGGTGCTTCTTGAAACGGGCAATGGGGTCGCCCAGCGGGAAATGGCTCCAGTCGTCGCCAGGGCGATACTTCGACGGATCATCCGACGTGGAGTGCGGCCCCGCGCGGTACGTTACCCATTCGATCAAGGTGGGACCCAGGTTGCGGCGCGCCCGCTCGGCCGCCCATTGCGACGCCGCGTAGACGGCCAGGAAGTCATTGCCGTCCACCCGTAGCGAGGCAATGCCGCAGCCCACGCCGCGGCCCGCGAAGGTGGCCCCTTCGCCCCCGGCAATGGCCTGGAAGGTGGAAATGGCCCACTGGTTGTTGACCACATTCAGGATGACCGGCGCGCGGTACACGTGGGCAAAGGTCAGCGCCGTGTGGAAATCGGCTTCGGCCGTGGCGCCGTCGCCGATCCAGGCCGACGCAATGCGCGTATCGCCCTTGATGGCCGAGGCCATGCCCCAGCCCACCGCCTGAATGAATTGCGTGGCCAGGTTGCCCGAAATGGTGAAGAAACCCGCCTCGCGCTTCGAATACATGACAGGCAGCTGGCGGCCCTTGAGCGGATCGCGCTCGTTCGACATCAGCTGGCACATCATTTCCACCAACGACACCTCGCGAGTCAGCAGAATGCTTTGCTGGCGGTACGTGGGAAAACACATGTCGCCGGGTTCCAGCGCCAGCGCGTGGGCGGCGCCTATGGCCTCCTCGCCCAGGCTCTGCATGTAGAACGAGATTTTCTTCTGCCGCTGCGCCGTCAGCATGCGCGCATCGAAAATACGGGTTTTCAGCATGGCTCGCATGCCGGCCCGCAACATGTCGTCGTCAAGGTCGGGAGCCCAGGGGCCCACGGCCTGGCCGTCGTCGTCGATGACGCGCACCAGCCGGTAGGCCAGGTCGCCGGTATCGACCGCGGCAACATCGATGGGGGGCTTGGGAATTTCGCCAGCCGGCGAAAGATGCAGATAGGAGAAATCGGTCTTGCAACCCGGACGCCCGGTGGGCTCGGGGACGTGCAGTTTCAGCGGGCCGTATAGGCTCATGGTTATGTCTCCACGCGTGATTGTGTCAAGCGTTCTTGCTTTGCAAAGGCCTGATGCTGGAGGTAACCGCGCACTCGGCCGCTACCGGATCGCGTGCGGGGTAATGCTGCGCGTCTGGCTGGGAACAGATTAGCATAAGGTTCCCCTGCCCCGCCGGCCGCAACAGGCCGCCGCCCTATGGCTAGAATGGCGTGCTATGACAGACAAGATGCGACTCGATAAATGGCTGTGGGCCGCGCGCTTCTACAAGACCCGCAGCCTGGCCGCCCAGGAAATCGGCAAGGGCCGGGTGCAGGTCAACGGCCAGCCCGCCAAGCCGGCGCGCGATATCGCGGTCAACGACCGCATCACCGTGCGCAAGGAAGACCCGGCCATCCAGGTCAGCGTGCGGGCCCTGAGCGCGGTGCGGGGGCCGGCGCCGGTGGCGCGCCAGTTGTACGAAGAAACCCCGGAAAGCATCGCCGCGCGGGAACGCGCCGCCGAAATGCACCGGCTGGCGCCGGAACCCGCGCAGTCCATCACCGATGGCAGGCCCACCAAGCGCGACCGCAGGCTGATCGGGCAGATGCGCGGGAAATAACCCGGCCTGGCGAGCTTTCCGCCATGCCAGTAAACACCGCGATACTGCCGGCGGCGATGGGTTGCTAAGTACTCGGCCGCTGCGCCCGCGCCAGGAAATCCAGCACCGCCCAATAGGCCCCCTCGTAGCCCGCGGCATTGGCCACCGCGGTGCCGCCGGCATCCAGCAGCAGGCCCGACATGGCATGCGGCTTGGCTATCAGGGTGGTGGGCAGGTACGGATACTGCACATGGTGCCCCGCCCCCTGGCAAACATAGTGTTCGGTGGACAGCCCATGGGCCTGGCGCTGCCTGGCCACCAGTTCCGAGTACGCCGTGCTGGGCCAGAAGCCGTCGTCGGATGCACTGACCAGCATCATCGGACCGGGAAACTGTTCCACCGGAATACGCGCCCGCTCGAACGCGGCGCGGTCGCGCGTGGCGGACAGGAAGGCCCGGCTTTGCCGGTACGGCGGGTCGACGGCGTAGGCGGCGTCCCAGTCGCCCAGCGCGTTGTCCTGCCACAGATGCGGCAAGGGCTCGCCCTCCAGTGTCCACACCTGCGCATTGCGCCCGCTGCCCGGTTCACCCGCGCTGACCACGCCGTGCGTCACCGGAGAAGGTACATAGGCGATCACCGCGGACACCAGTTCGGGAAACTGCGAAGACACCAGCAGCGAAGTTTCCCCGCCACGGCTGATGCCCGACAGCGCCACGAAACCGTCGCGCGGCTGCAGCGTCTGGCGCGCCCACAGCAGGGCCTGCTGGAAGTATTCCAGGGGCATATTGTTCAGGTAGCGCGGGCGGGCTTCGTAATTGAAAATGGCCAGCGCCAGGCATTGGTATCCATGCGCGGCGAACAACGCCGCGCGCGGCGCATTCACCCCGCCCGACGAGCCGTTCATGTAGATGACCAGCGGATGCGGGCCCGGCGTGGCGGGCGTGTACAGCTCGCCGGATATCGACATACCGCCCCACTGCGCGCGCACCGGCTCGTGCCGCACGCCCTCGGCCAGGAAAGTCTGGGTCAGCATGGCCTGCGCCCCTTGCTGGCCGTCGCTGGCTTCAATGTGGATTTCCAGCGAGTCGGTGCGATCCGGCGGAAACACGGCATGGGCCACGTCGTCGCACTTCATCGACCATACGATGCCCATCGCCGACGGCATGGCGTAGTCGCCCTCGACCGGGCTGTCGCGCCCCAGGTCCAGGCTGCCGTCGTGTCCGGCCAGGAATACGGCGCGCGAACGCCAGCCTATGCCGCACATCTGCATGCTGGCCGTCACGGTTACCACGCTGTAGGCGGGAAAACCGCTGACCGTGATGCTGCGCTCCACGTCGATCAGCGCGGCGGCGGGCGTTATGTGTATGTTGGGGGCCATGCGTTTCCTCGTCAGCTTTTCAGGTCGACTTTCGGAACCTGGTTGGTGTCGATCACCTTGGCCCACATGGCCGATTCCCGTTCGACGACCTGGTCCAGTTCCTTGCCCGGAGTGAACTCCACCGTCACCCCCTGTTCGGCGAATTGCCGGACCAGGCTGGGGTCGCGCGCGCCTTCGGCCACTGCGCTCTCCAGGGTGCGAACCACATCTTCCGGCATGGCCGCCGGGCCGGAAATCATCATGCGCGTATACAGTTCGAAGTCATCCACGCCGGCTTCTTTCATGGTGGGCACGTCCGGCAGGCTGGAAAGGCGCTGGTCGGCGGTAACCGCCAGCACCTTGAGCTTGCCGGCGCGAATATGCGGCAGCGCCGACGTCGGAAAATCGAAGGTGCTTTGCACCGTGCCCGCCATCAGGTCGATCAGGGCAGGCCCGCTGCCCTTGTAGGGCACGTCCTGGAACTGGGTGCCGGTGCGCGACTGGAAATGCAGCAGGGCCAGGTGGTTGATGACGCCCCGCCCCGCGTGCGCGCTGGTGATCTGGCCGGGCTTCTGTTTGGCCAGCGCAATGAATTCCTGCACATTGTTCACGCCCAGGTCGGGATGCACGATCAGCAGCATGGCCGAACGGCCCATGGAACCCAGTTGCCGGAAATCAGACCGCTGATAAGGCAGGTTGTTGTACAGCAAGGGGTTCAGGATCATGCCGTTGGTGCCCGCGAAGGCCAGCGTGTAGCCATCCGGCGCCGCGCGCGCCACCGCGGTGGTGGCGATGATGGTTTGCCCTCCCGGGCGGTTCTCGACCACCACCGAGCTTTGCATGACCTTGCTCATGCGTTCGGCCAGGGCGCGAGCGGCCAGGTCCGTCAGCCCCCCAGGGGCAAAACCCACCACCAGCCGGATCGGCCTGGCGGGAAACCCGGATTGCGCCCAGGCAACCCTGGACAAGGCAGGCAGCGCGGCAGCGGCGCCCAACAGGCGGCGGCGAGTGGTAGACACGGCGACTCCAGACGAAGTATTGCCTGCGCAATCCCGCAGGCGGGAACTGCCTTGGAAACAGGAAGATGCGGTCACAGGGCGCCTACGCTGACGCCTTGCTTAATGGTTTTGTATTCTATATACAATCAAACCTAATCTTCTCGGGATTTACCCCTATCGTCATGGGAAGGTTCGCGGCGATCGACGCCGGGAGTGAGGCCGACGGTATACCGTCCAGCCCAGCGTTCCGCTACGAATCGTCTTCTTCGTCCTGCTTGTTGTGCCGTGCGTGCCTGGAATTGGCCTCTTTCTGTTGTCTGGAATCGGCCTCTTTCTCCTCGTTGTCCTCGATGCGTCTTTCCACCCGCCGCAGCGCGGCCAGCACAAACAAGGCGATCAGGGTGCTGACCACGGCCGTGGCCTCGCGCCCCATGCCGGCGGCCACGCCGATGGCGGCCGTCATCCAGATGCTGGCCGACGTGGTCAGCCCGCGGATCTCGCGTTCGCCGCTGAGCTTGATGATGGCCCCCGCCCCCAGGAAACCGATGCCGGCGATCACGCCCTGCAGCACGCGGCTGAGATCGCCCACCTGCATGCCGGCCTGCAGGGGCACCAGCACGAACATCGCGGCACCCAGGGCCACCAGGATGTGCGTGCGCAGGCCGGCGGCCTTGCCGCTGCGTTCCCGTTCGTAGCCCAGCAGCCCGCCCAGCACGAAGGCCATGCCCAGCCGCAGCACGATGCGCGTGGCCTCGCCCGCATCGGGAATGTCGCTGAATTCGGTATAAACCGTGGCCCAGATTTCTTGCCAGATCGTCATGCGGCGGCTCCTGGTGGAACGGGGGGCGCACCGGCGGGCCCGCGGAACAATGCGGCGAACGCGCGGTGACAGATCATCATATAAGCATGGCGGGCGCCCGCGTGTGTCTGAATTTTCCCGAATGCGGCGGCGGCCGGAGCATGGCCGCCGGCTAAGGTACAATGCCTCCCCGCTGCTAGTTGTAGCGGCACGTCGGGGCGTAGCGCAGCCTGGTAGCGCATCTGCTTTGGGAGCAGAGGGTCGCGAGTTCGAATCCCGCCGCCCCGACCACTATCATTCAGGCCCGCCTGGCCTCCGGTAACAAACTTAGCGACCTGTATACGCTTCGATTCAGGCTCGCGCCGGCCAATCAGAAATAATAAAAGACGTACTAACGTCCAGGGGTATACCCCATGCGCTTTGCGCCTGAATTTTCCATGCCCGTCCAGTATCCGCGGCTCGCCCTGCGCGCCGGTTTGCTGGCCTCGATGGCGCTGCTGGCGGCCTGCTCGGCCACGCCCACCATCGACGAACGCGACGCCTTCACGAAGGGCAACACCTATTCCCGCAACTTTGCCGGATCCAGCGAGGCCGCCTGCGAAGCCGGCCGCCGGTCGCTGCTGGGCCAGGGCTATGTCATCGACAAGGCCGAGCCCAACCGGGTCAGCGGACACAAGAACTACCAGGACGAGAAAAACGACGACCGCCATGCGCAGATCCAGTTCAACATAGACTGCACGTCTGGCGGCAACGGCCAGGCCATTGTCTATGCCAGCGCGTTGCGCGACCTGTACACCATCAAGAAGTCCAGCAACTCGGCCAGCGTGGGCCTGAGCGTGCTGGGCGCGGTGTCCATGCCGGTGGGGTCCAGCGACGATTCGCTGGTGAAGACGTCCAGCGAAACGATTTCACGCGGGGCCTTTTACGAAGGCTTTTTCGACCAGCTGGCGCAGAACCTGGCCTCGGCACAGGCCGCGATCGAGGCGGGCACGGCAGCGCCGCAGAAGGCACAACCGCAATCGCAGCAACCGCGACAGCAGCAGCAGCAGCAGCAGCAGCAGCAACAAACAACGCCGCAATCCGGCCAGCCAGCCCAGCCGCCCGCCGCTGCTACCCCGCCCACTGCGCCCAGCCCTTCCGCAACGGACGGCGGCGAGGCTGCGCCTACATCTCCGGCCACGGCGCCCTGAAGCCCGCGTGTGAACCCTGAGGCCCGCGCTTCACGGCACCGGAATGTTCTCCCGGAACACTACCTGCAGCCGCGGCAGGTAGCTTTGTTCTGATTCGCCCCGTACCGCCGCCACCAGCATGCGCACGGCCTCGCGCGCCTCGACGCGCGGGTTCTGGTCGATGACGGCGTCCATGGTGCGGTCCAGCAGCATGCGCTGCGTGGCGTCGGTCAGGTCGTGGCCGATATACACCGTGTCGTGCTGCCGCCCGGCCTCTTGCAGCGCCCGGGCGATACCCTGGTTGCCCGCGCCCACGTTGTACACGCCGGCCGGCGGATCGGCGCGCAGCAGGTCGCGCGTCAACTGGTAGGCGCGTTCGCGGTCGTCGCCGATTTCCAGGTTATGGGCAATGCGCAGGTGCGGGAATTCCTCGTTCAGCACCGAGCGGAAGCCCATTTCGCGCTCTTCATGGCCACGGTACGCCAGCGATCCGATAAACACCGCGATGCGGTGCTCGACGCGCTGCGGCAGGAAGCGGCCCAGCAGCAGCCCGGCCAGGCGGCCGGCGGCGCGGTTGTCCACGCCCACGTAGCCCACGCGGGCCGCGATGGGAATATCGGAAACCAGGGTGGCCACCTTGATGCCGCTGTCGCGCAGCGACATGATGGCATCGCGCACCTGCGGGTGATCCAGCCCCACCAACCCCACCGCATCGGTGTGGCCACGCAGTTCGGTCAGGCGGGCTTCCAGCTTGGCCGCGCTGAAGCCTTCCACCAGGTGCAGATTGGCGCGCACCTGCGGCCGCATGGCGGCTTCTTCCAGCAGGTGCCGCCCCAACGCCAGCATGAAACTGTTGGTGCCCGCGGGCAGCACGAAATCCAGCCGCACGACTTCGGGCGAGCTCTCCTGGGGCTCGCCGAAATAGCCCAGGCGGGTGGCCACGGCCATGACATGGTCTTGCGTCTTGCCGCGTACGCCGGCCCGGCCGTTCAGCACACGGTCGACCGTGGCGGTGGAAACGCCGGCGGCCCGGGCAATGGATTGGATCGTCGCGCGCATGGGAGCTCAGGTTGAAAAGGCTGGCCAATCAAAAACAATCATTTTGAATCATTACCGCGCAATTGTGTATTCAGTGCGGATTTTGGCCGGATTTTAGGCCAGATTCAAGCCTTTCATGCCTTTACCACCCAGATTTTTGATGTGAGAATCCGATCTAAATAGATCATTTAATAACATCAAATAAATCATTTCTGGGCACTGCCCGGATACGCAGGAGACACGATGGCCACGCCCGAACCGCCCGCCTTGATTCCCGACCCTGCCGTGCGCGAACGCGGTTTCCGCATAGGCTGCATCGGCGCCGGCATGATCATGGCCGAATGCCACCTGGAGGCCTACCGCCAGGCGGGCTTTCCGGTGGTGGCGATCGCCTCGCGCACGCCGGCCCGGGCCCGCGAGGTGGCGCAACGCTACGGCATCGGCACGGTGCACGACACGCCCCAGGCGCTGATCGCCGACCCGCGGGTGCAGATCGTCGACATCGCCTTTCCGCCGGACCAGCAGCCCGGATTGATCCGCGCCGCGCTGCAGGCCCCGCATGTGCGCGCGGTCCTGGCGCAGAAGCCCCTGGCCCTGTCGCTGGACGAAGCCCGCAAGCTGCGCGACGAAGCACGCGCCGCGGGCAAGCTGCTGTCGGTGAACCAGAACATGCGCTACGACCAGTCGATGCAGGCGCTGTCGCAGTTGCTGGCCCGCGGCGAACTGGGCACCCCCGTGTTTGCCCAGATCGACATGCACGCCGTGCCGCACTGGCAGGATTTCCTGCAGGGCTACGACCGCCTGACCCTGTCGAACATGAGCGTGCACCACCTGGACGTGCTGCGCTTCCTGTTCGGCGAACCGGACGAGGTCACGTCCGTCACGCGCCCCGACCCGCGCACGGCCTTCCCGCATCGCGACGGGCTGGTGGCCACCACCTTGCGATTCCCGTCGGGGCTGCTGGCGCTGTCGCTGGAAGATGTGTGGGCCGGCCCGCGCGGCGAGGGTTACCAGGACGACCCATACATCCGCTGGCGCGTGGAGGGCACCGAAGGCGTGGCCCGCGGCACCATAGGCTGGCCCACGGGCGAGCCGTCCACGCTGGCCTATGCCTCTAATCGGGGCACCGGCGGCACCTGGAAGCATCCGGCGTGGGACACGATGTGGTTTCCGCACGCGTTCATCGGGGTGATGGAGCAATTGCAGTACGCGCTGGCCAGCAATAGCGAGCCGGCGCTGCACGTGGCCGACAACGTACGCACGATGGCGTTGGTGGAAGCCGCCTACCGCTCGATCGACGAGCGCCGCACCGTCAGGCTGGACGAAGTCCTGCAGGGCGACTGAACAATAGAAACAACGGAGGAAGACAACCATGATGCAAACCGGCATTTTCTCGGGCTACTTTCCGTACGGGCTGGAAGACAGCGCGGCCCGCATCCGCTCGCACGGGTTCAACACGGTGCAGCTAGACCTGCACTTCAAGGACATGGATCTGGAGAAACTGACGCGCGAGAAATGCACGCGCATCCGCGACGTGTTCCGCGACCACGATCTGCCCGTGTCCTGCATTTCGGCATACACCAACATCGTGCACCCCGACCTGGGCGAGCGCGAGCGGCGCAACGCCGTGCTGAAGCAGACGTTGGCGCACGCCCGGTACCTGGGTTCGCCGTATGTAATTTCGGAGACCGGCACGTTCTGCCCGGACAGCGACTGGGTGCACCACCCGCGCAACAAGACCGAAGAAGGTTGGGAACAGTGCCGTGCCGTCATCCAGGACCTGGCGCGCCACGCGCACGACCACGGCGCGGTGTTCCTGCTGGAAACCTATGTGAACAACGTGGTGGGCTCGGTAGAGGAAACCCTGCGCATGTTCGCCGAGGTGAACCACCCTGGCCTGGGCCTGCTGATGGACCCCACCAACTACTTCGAGGCGCACAACATCGATGACATGGACGCGACGCTGAACCGGGTGTTCGACGCCCTGTCGGACAAGATCTGCATTGCCCATGCCAAGGACGTGAAGCGCTCGGGCGACGACAAGTCGGAGAAGCACAGCAACATCGGCGATGACAGCGCCGCCGAAAGCCACACCTTCCGCGGCGTGGGGGAAATCGAGCTGCCCGCTCCCGGCCTGGGCTCGCTGAACTACGACCTGTACCTGCGCCGCCTGGCGCAGAAGCATCCCAACATTCCCATCATCATCGAGCACTTGTCCGAGGACGACGTGCCGCGCGCCAAGAAATTCCTGGACGGCAGGCTGCGCGCCAACGGCGTCTGAGCCCGCGCGTCACGTCCAGCAAGCAGCACAACGGAGCACACATGGCAGAACTTTACGCAGCCCGGATGACGCGCAGGCAGGTCGAGGAACGATCGGGCCAGCTTGCGCAGTTTGCCGGCGTCCGTCTGATGACCCTGGAAGACGGCCTGGAACGCGGCATCCGCATGCTGGAATTCCGCAGCGGCACCGGCCTGCGCTTTACCGTGCTGGTGGACCGCGCCATGGACATCGCCGACTGCGATTACCGCGGCTATGCGGTGGGCTGGCATTCGCCGTCCGGATTTCGCCACCCGGGCCTGCACGAGTATGAAGGCGAAGGCGGGCTGGGCTGGATGCGTTCGTTCTCGGGCCTGATGGTGACCTGCGGCCTGGACCACATCCTGTTCATGTACGACGCGCCGGCCGACAACTATGTCTACAGCCCCCGCAAGACGGTGCAGCACTCCATCCACGGGCGCGCCGGCACCATACCCGCACGCCTGTCCGGCTATGGCGAACGCTGGGATGGCGACCGCTGCGTGCTGTGGGCGGAAGGCATCGTGTCGCAAGGCACCGTGTTCGGCGAACACCTGGAACTGCATCGCCGCATCGAGATCGAAGTGGGCAGCAACGATATCCAATTGTCGGACCGCGTGGTGAACCGCGGCTTCTACCGTACCCCGCACATGCTGTGCTACCACATCAACGTGGGGTATCCGGTGCTGGACGAGGGCTCGCGCTACCTGGCGCCAGTACGCGACGTGGTGTGGGCCGCGCACGCGGACAGCTACCGCGCCCAGGAAGTGGGCTACCGGCGCATGCCGGCGCCGCGGCAGCAATTCCACGAGCAAGTCTGGCAGCACGAACTGGGCGCGGATGCAAACGGCGAAGTGCCTGTGGCCCTGGTCAACGACCGCCTGGGCATAGGGGTGGAAATAACCACACGCAAAGACCAGTTCCCCTGCCAGTACCAATGGCAGAACCTGCAGGCCGGCCAGTATGCACTGGGCCTGGAACCGTCCACCAACCACGTGCTGGGACACGGCGCGGCGCGCGAGCGCGGTGAATTGATATGGCTGGAACACGGCGAGGAGCGCCGCTACGACACGCGCTTCCGCATCCTGGACGGCGCCGCCGCCATTGCCGCCAGCGAGACCCGCATCACGGGTATCGCCCAGCAGCCGCTGGAAGACTATCCACAGCCGTCGGGCAATTTCCTGCCCATCGGGGGCCGCTGATGCAGCACACGCCTTTTTCAATGCAAGGCCGGCGCGTACTGTGCACCGGCGCGGCGGGCGGCTTCGGGGTGGGCATCAGCATCGCCCTGCTGCAGGCGGGCGCGCGCGTCATTGCCCTGGACCTGGACAATGACCGCCTGGCGCGGCTGCGCGAGGCCGCGCC
>NZ_JAJMLX010000135.1 GCF_020991325.1 Bordetella petrii
CCAGCGCAGCGGGTCGCGGGCGCGCAGGCGCAGGTCGGCGCCCACGCGCTGCACGTCGGTGAATTCGCAGCGCCACGCGCCGTCCAGGTGCTCGATAAGCGGCAGGCGCAGCATGGCGGCGGCATCGCCCAGCAATACCGGAGCCAGGTACACCAGCAGTTCATCGACGCAGCCGGCCGACATCATTGCGCCGCCCAGGCCCGCGCCGGCCTCGATGTGGACTTCATTGACGTCGTGCTCGCCCAGCCAGCGCATCATGGCGGACAGGTCTACGCGACCGGGCTGTTCGGCGGGCAGCGCAATGACCCGGGCGTTGCGGTCGGCCAGGCGCGCGGCCTTGTCGGCATCGGGCCTGGCCGTGAATATCAGGACTTCGGTGCCGTCGAACAGCCGCGCGTCTTCGGGAATATCGAAGCCCCCGTCGACCACCGCCTTGCGGGGCGGACGCGGCGTGGCCACCGCGCGCACATTCAGGCGCGGATTGTCTTTCCGCACGGTGCCCATGCCCGTCAGCACCACGCAGCTACGGGCCCGCCAGGCATGGCCGTCGGCCCGCGCCGCTTCGCCGGTGATCCATTGGGAAACCCCGTTATGCAACGCGCTGCGGCCGTCCAGGGAAGCCGCCATTTTCACCCACGCCCACGGCGTGCCGCGGCTCATGCGCGCCACGAAACCCGGATTGACCTCCAGCGCCTCGTCATGGCAGATACCGGTGGCCACGGCGATGCCGGCGGCGCGCAGCCGCGCCAGGCCCTGGCCGTTGACCTGCGGATTGGGGTCTCCCATGGCCACCACCACGCGCGCCGGGCGTGCTTGCAACAGCGCGTCCACGCAAGGCGGCGTGCGGCCATGATGGCTGCAGGGTTCCAGAGTGACGTACACCGTGGCCCCCTGTACGGCCGCCCCGCGGGCGGCGGCATCGCGCAAGGCGCCGATTTCGGCATGGGGACCGCCAGGCGGCTGGGTGGCGCCCTCGCCCAATACCTGGCCGTCGCGCACGATGACGCACCCAACCCGTGGATTGGGGGTGGTGGTGTACATCACGGAGCGCGCCAGCGCCAGCGCGCGGCGCATCCAGTGGATATCGTCGGTGTCGGTCGGGGAAGTCACGCCTGCGATTGTATGCCGGGGGGCTGCCCCGGTGCCTGGCAGGCGCAGGGCCGACTCGCCCGCAACGAAAATGGCGCTGCCAGACCGGGGACGCAGCGGAGCCGGCTTCGCCGGTCCGCCAGCGTCGCCCCCTTGAGGGGATTTTTGGGTGTCTGGCTCCCGCCAGGATGCCAGACACCGGGTCATCGCGGCATGGGAAAAGGAATATGGCCGGTGCCAGACACACAAGGTGTCTGACACACGGAAAGATTATTTTCTTAGCTTGCCCGGCAGCTTGGGGCCTTGCATTTCCCGGATGGCCTCGACGAATTCACCGATGTCTTCGAAGCTTTTGTACACCGACGCGAAGCGCACGTAGGCCACCTTGTCCAGCTTTTTCAGTTCGGCCATGACCAGCTCGCCGATACGTTCGGTGGACACTTCGCGCTGCCCGCTGGCCAGCAGGGTTTCTTCGATGCGGGTGACGACGCTGTCGACTTCGTCGGTGCTGACGGGGCGCTTGCGCAAGGCCAGCGACAGGCTGGCGCGCAATTTTGCGGTGTCGTATTCGCTGCGGCTGCCGTTGCGCTTCACGACCGAAGGCATGGCAAGTTCGATGCGCTCGTAGGTGGTGAAACGCTTGTCACAGGACAGGCAGCGGCGGCGCCGGCGGATGGTGTCGCCTTCTTCGGACACCCGGCTGTCCACCACCTGCGTGTCGACGTTGCCGCAAAACGGGCATTTCATGTTGCCGCCCCCAGTCCAATAATTTGGCGTATTGTAATGACGCCGGCCCGCAACGCGGAGCCGGCGTGGGGAAAATACGCCAAACAGCAGCCCTGGGGGCTGCCGCGCGGCTTAGCCGCCGTATACCGGCAGGCGCGCCGTCAGTTCATTGACGCGGGCCCGTACCGCGGCAATGTTGGCCTCGTCGCGCGGGTTGTCCAGCACGTCGGCGATCAGGTTGGCGGTAAGCTCGGCCTCGGCTTCGGTGAAGCCGCGGGTGGTCATGGCGGGGGTGCCCAGGCGGATGCCGCTGGTCACGAAGGGCTTTTCCGGGTCGTTGGGGATGGCGTTCTTGTTGACCGTGATGTGGGCCTGGCCCAGCACGGCCTCGGCTTCCTTGCCGGTAATGCCCTTGGGACGCAGGTCGACCAGCATCACATGGCTTTCGGTGCGGCCCGACACGATGCGCAGCCCGCGCTTGACCAGGGTTTCGGCCAGCACCTTGGCGTTCTTGGCCACTTGCTGGGCATACTGCTTGAACTCGGGCGACAGGGCTTCCTGGAAGGCCACGGCCTTGGCTGCGATGACATGCATCAGCGGGCCGCCCTGGATGCCGGGGAAAATGGCCGAATTGATGATTTTTTCGTACTCGGCCTTCATCATGATGACGCCGCCGCGCGGGCCGCGCAGCGACTTGTGCGTGGTGGACGTCACGAAGTCGGCATGCGGCACGGGGTTGGGGTATTCGCCGCCAGCCACCAGGCCGGCGTAATGGGCGATGTCGACCATCAGCAGCGCGCCGTTGTCGTGGGCGATGCGGGCCATGCGCTCGAAATCGATGTGCAGCGCGTAGGCCGAGGCGCCGGCCACGATCAGCTTGGGCTTGTGTTCCTTGGCCAGCTTTTCGACTTGGTCGTAGTCCAGCACTTCGTTGGCATCCAGGCCGTACGAAATGAAGTTGTACAGCTTGCCCGACGCGTTCACCGACGCGCCGTGCGTCAGGTGGCCGCCTTCGGCCAGGCTCATGCCCAGCACGGTGTCGCCCGGCTTCAGCACGGCCATATACACACCCTGGTTGGCCTGCGAACCGGAATTGGGCTGCACGTTGGCGGCTTCGGCGCCGAACAACTTCTTCAGGCGGTCGATGGCAAGCTGTTCCACCACGTCCACGTATTCGCAGCCGCCGTAGTAGCGCTTGCCCGGATAGCCTTCGGCGTACTTGTTGGTCAACTGCGTGCCCTGGGCCTGCATGACGGCGGGGCTGGCGTAGTTTTCCGAAGCGATCAGCTCGATGTGCTGTTCCTGGCGGACGTCTTCTTTCTGGATGGCGGCCCAGACATCGGGGTCCACCTGGGACAAGGTGAGTTTGCGGTCGAACATGGGGGTTCCTGAAGCGTAAAGGGAAGAAGCCTGGATGATGAATGCGCAATAGTTTACCGCGCCAGCGGCCGGCTCCCGGCCGTTACACCCACAAAAAAGGCGCAAAACTGCGCCTGTAGGCCGCGAATGGCGGGCAACGCCGCGCAACTCGCAAATCGGCTCAAACCAACTTGAGCCTGATTCATGCAAGCCCGGCCCGGGGCCGGGCTTCGCGGGAATGTCAGGCGGCGGTGTCGCCGATCTGCTTGGGGGCCAGATCGGGGTTGAGGGTGTACATACCCGTCAGGCTGTCCTGCGCCAGGATGTGGCCCTGCATGGCCTTGAGCACATCGTTGCCGCCGAAATTGCCCTGCACACCCAGCTTGGGAATGTCCAGCGCGTACAGGGTGAAGACGTAGCGGTGCGGCAGTTCGTCGTTCCAGGGGGGGCACGGGCCGTCGTAGCCGAAATAGTCGCCGTTCATGTCGCGGTCGGCCGCAAACCACGAGGTGTAGTCGTTGATGCCCTGGCGCGCGTCGTCGGGGGCCAGGGGCCCGCCCTTGCCGCGCGGTGTGATGCCGCTGGAAAACGCGCCTTCATCGATATCGCGCTTGCCGGCGTCCAGGTCGACGAGCACCCAGTGGAAGAAATCCACCCGCGGCAGGCTGGCCGGCACCTTGCGCCCTTCCTGATTGACGTCGTCGGGCTTGGACGGCACGTCGGGGTCATGGCAAATGAGAACGAACGAATGGGTACCCTCGGGCACGTCGTCCCAGGAAAACTGCGGATTGAAGTTTTCCGCCAGGGCAACGTGCGACTGCGGGTCGATCTTGCCGAAAGCGTAGCGATCGGGAATCGATTCGTTATCGGAAAAAGATAGACTCGAAAGTTTCATGTCGTGCTCCTGCGAGGCCGTAGGCGCTTCCTACCCTGCCAAGTTAACACGGGCGAACTTGCGCTTGCCCACTTGCACCACATAAGTGCCCGCGGGCAATTGCAACGATTTGTCTTCGATGCGATCGCCATTGACGCGCACGCCGCCTTGCTCGACATTGCGCTGGGCCTCGGCCCCCGAGGCCACCAGCCCGGCCTCGCGCAGCAGCTTCAGAATGCCCAGCGGCGCGCCCGCCACGGCGACTTCCGGCATGTCTTCAGGCACGGCGCCATCGCGGAAGCGCGCCTGGAAAGCCGCCAGCGCGGCATCGGCCGCCTGCGTGGAATGGAAGCGCGCCACGATTTCCTGGGCCAGGGCCACTTTGGCATCGCGAGGATTGGCGCCGGCGTCGATGCCGGCCTTGAGCGCGGCGATGTCATCCAGCGAGCGAAACGACAACAGTTCGAAATAGCGCCACATCAGGGTGTCGGAAATCGACATGAGCTTGCCGAACATGGATTCCGGGTTCTCGGAGATGCCGATGTAGTTGCCCTTGGACTTGGACATTTTCTCGACGCCATCGGTGCCTTCCAGCAACGGCATGGTCAGTACGCACTGCGGCGCCTGGCCGTATTCTTTCTGCAGCTCGCGCCCCACCAGCAGATTGAACTTCTGGTCGGTGCCGCCCAGTTCCAGGTCGGCCTTCAGCGCCACCGAATCGTAGCCCTGCATCAGGGGGTAGAGGAATTCGTGCACGGCGATGGGCACGCCGCCCTTGAAGCGCTTGGTGAAATCTTCGCGCTCCATCATGCGCGCCACCGTATAGCGCGAGGCCAGCTGGATGAGGCCGCGGGCACCCAGTTGGTCGTTCCATTCAGAGTTGTAGCGGATCTCGGTGCGGTCGGGGTCGAGCACCAGGCTGGCCTGGGCGTAGTATGTCTTGGCGTTGGTCTCGATCTGCTCGCGCGTCAGCGGCGGGCGGGTGGAATTGCGGCCGCTGGGGTCGCCGATCATGGAAGTGAAATCGCCGATCAGGAAAATGACGGTATGCCCAAGGTCTTGCAACTGCCGCATCTTGTTCAGGACCACGGTATGGCCCAGGTGGATGTCGGGCGCGGTGGGATCCAGCCCCAGCTTGATGCGCAGCGGCACGCCGGTGGCGCGGCTTTTGGCCAGCTTGCGCGCGAACTCGGATTCAACCAGCAGTTCATCGCAGCCGCGGGTGGCGATGCGCAGGTCGGCCTCGACTTCAGGGGTGATAGGGGCTTCGGATTGGGGCATATCGGGGACGCAACCTGGCAGGAAGTGCAAAAAAGGTGTAAAAATTACCGAATCGGCTTGAAAATGAGTCGAAAATTCTAGCCGAATCAGCTAGGATACTGCCCTAATCATACGCAACTGTGGCCGTTACAGTTGCTGTCCCGGCTAAACACCCGTTGTTCACAGATGTGCCGCAGGGCAAGGCCCGCCGCGCGCCAAATGGCGCAAGGGCCTGCCTGTATCCGCGCAAGCATCCTGGGGACTCACGCCACCCTGAAAGGTTTTGCACGATGAATCGAGGCTCCAACAGCCCGGCCACCCGCTACCGCAGCAAAGTTGCCGCCCTGTTCGGCCCCCGCCCCGATTCCTCGTCCCGCCGCAGCGGCCTGTTGCGCCGCACGGTCCTGGTTACCGCCATCGGCCTGTTCGCCGGCGCCGCCGCACTGGGCATGGTCGAACAGCCCGACCGCACCGAATTGCCGCCGTCGCGCCAGATCGAAAGCATTCTGCCGCTGGAAGCCGGCCAGGTCAGCGTCAGCCACATCGACGACACCGCCCCCTACATCAGCGAAACGCGCATCCGGCCGGGCGACACCCTGTCCGCGGTGCTGCAGCGCCTGGAAATCGACGCGCCCGGGCTGCAGCGCTTCCTCACCCAGGCCCCCAGCGCGCGCAGCATCTACAAGCTGTACCCGGGCCGGTCGGTGCAGGCCGCCACCAATTCCGAAGGCAAGCTGGTATGGCTGCGGTACATCCATACCCCTGGCGACGAAGACAACGGGCAGGTCACCACCAAGATGCTGCTGGTGACGCCGTCCGATGACTCCTACGCGGCCCGCGAGATCAGCGACAGCACCGAACGCCAGACGCGCGTGGCGGTGGGCACCATCCGATCGTCGCTGTTCGGCGCCACCGACACCGCCGGCGTTCCCGATTCGGTCACCATGCAGATGGCCGACATCCTGAATTCCAAGGTCGATTTCCTGCGCGACATCCGCCGCGGCGACCAGTTCCGCGTCGTCTACGAAGTCCGTTCGCACCAGGGCCGCTACGCCGGCGCGGGCCGCGTGCTGGCGCTGGAATTCGTGAACAAGGGCAAAACATACAATGCCGTGTGGTTCAGCCCCGATGGCAAATCGGGCGCCTACTACGACTTCGACGGCACCAGCCTGCGCGGCGCGTTCCTGCGCACGGCCCTGAAGTTCTCGCGCATCAGCTCCACGTTCGGCATGCGCATGCACCCCATCCACAAGACCTGGACGGGCCACAAAGGGGTAGACTACGCCGCCCCCAGCGGCACGCCCATCCATTCCACCGCCGAGGGCACCGTGGAATTCGCGGGCGTGCAGCGCGGCTACGGCAACGTGGTCATCATCGAACACTTCGGCAAGTACTCCACGGTTTACGCGCACCAAAGCCGAATTGCCTCCGGCATCAAGCGCGGCACCAAGGTCTCGCAGGGCCAGTTGATCGGATACGTGGGGTCCACGGGCTGGGCCACGGGGCCGCACCTGCACTACGAATTCCGCATCGGCAACCGCCCGGTCGATCCGCTGGCGGCCGATCTTCCCGTGTCACGCCCCCTGGATGCCGCCGAGGCCCGCCAATTCAAGGCCGCCGTGCTGCCCTATCGGCAACAGCTGGCGCTGCTGACCGAGTTCCAGCAGACTTTGCCGGAATCCACCACCAACTTGGCCAGCCGCTAGCGCGGCCTTGGCCTGCGTCTCGCCATGACACAATCAGGCGGCCCGCGTTCCCCGACGCCCGGCCGCCTTTTCATTGGCCTGATGTCCGGAACCAGCATGGACGGCGCCGATGGCGTACTGGTGCGCCTGTGCGCCGGGCAGGCGCCGCAGGTGCTGGCCACCGCGGCATTGCCCATGCCCGCCCCCCTGCGCGCCGAGTTGATGGCGCTGAACCGCAGCGGCGCCGACGAACTGCATCGCGCCGCCCTGGCCAGCCAGTCCCTGGCGCGGCTGTACGCCGACGCCGTGCAGGCCCTGCTGCGGCAAGCCGGGCTGGCCGCCGATACCGTGACGGCCATTGGCGCGCATGGCCAAACCGTGCGGCACCGCCCGGAACTGGGCTACACCCTGCAGATCAATGCACCGGCCTTGCTGGCCGAACTGACACACATCGACGTGGTGGCGGATTTCCGCAGCCGCGACGTGGCGGCGGGTGGCCAGGGCGCGCCACTGGTGCCGCCCTTCCACGCGGCCATGTTCCAGGCAACGCACGCGCGCGCCATCCTGAACCTGGGCGGCATTGCCAACCTGACGCTGCTACAACCCGGGCAACCTCCACGCGGCTTTGATACCGGGCCGGCCAACGTACTGCTGGATGCCTGGTGCCAACGCCATACGGGGCATCCGTATGACCGCGACGGCCAGTGGGCAGCCACGGGGCAGGTGCAATCCGCCCTGCTCGAACACCTGCTGGCCGGCGAACCCTGGCTGGCCTTGCCGCCGCCCAAATCAACCGGCCGCGACCTGTTCGACGCTGCCTGGCTGGACGCTCGCCTGCAAAGTTACGATGCGCCCGCGGCGCCGGCACCCGAAGATGTACAGGCCACGCTGCAACGCTTTACCGCCCGCACCGTGGCCGATGCGCTCGAGGCCGCGGCGCCCGCCACCCGCGATGTGCTGGTGTGCGGCGGCGGCGCACGCAACCCGGGCCTGATGCGGGAATTGGCGGCCTGCCTGCAGCGGCCGGTACAGGCCACCGACGCGGCGGGCGTGCCCGCGCAATGGGTGGAAGCCATGGCGTTTGCCTGGCTGGCGCAGGCCTTTACCGACCGCCAGCCCGCCGGGGTACCCCAGGTAACCGGCGCACGTGGGCCGCGCGTGCTGGGTGCCCTGTACCCGGCTTAGGCAGCACAAACGACAACCCCTGCCTGGCAGGGGGTTGGACACGCAAGCCGCGCGGGCTTGCGAAATTACACCGAGAACGACGAACCGCAGCCGCAGGTGGTGCTGGCGTTGGGATTGCGGATGACGAACTGCGCGCCTTCCAGATCTTCTTTGTAGTCGATTTCAGCGCCGACCAGGTATTGGAAGCTCATGGGGTCGACCAGCAACTGAACGCCGTTTTTATCGAGCACGGTGTCGTCGTCGTTGACGGCTTCATCGAAGGTAAAGCCGTACTGGAAACCGGAACAGCCGCCGCCCTGAACGAACACGCGCAGTTTCAGTTCGGGGTTGCCTTCTTCGGCCAGCAGGTCTTTGACCTTGGCCGCGGCGCTATCGGTAAAAACCAACGGCGTGGGCGGCGCCTGGAGGTCGACGGTTTCGGTCACTGCATTCATGGTAGAGCTCCTGGCCGCGAACGGCCGTATCTATATGGGCGGCAACGCCGCCACGATGTGTTCACTATAGCGCAGACGCGGGCGGGTTCAAAATTCCAGCTTGATGGTACGAGCCGCGCGCACGGTGCTGCCTTCCAGCACACTGATGGTGACGGTTTCGGGGACAAAGCCCTGGGGCAGTTCCAGCACGCCTTCGTTGCGCTGGTATTGGTCGAACTGCAGGGCCAGAGGTCCGCCCCCGGCCGCGGGCACGGCCCCCGGGTCGGCGGGCGTATCGGCCTTGACCTGCATGGGGGCCAAGTCCACCGACACGGTTTCGCCTTTCAGCACCCCGGCGGCCTGGAAACGCAGCATGCCCGAAAACGGCGTTTCGCTGCGGCCGCTGCGCATCAGCAATACACGGTACTTCAGCCCCGCGCCTTCGCGCTGGATCTCGGCGCCGCGGATATCCACCGCGCCCTCCGGCCCAGGCGGCAGCAGTTGTTCGAAAAACGCCAGGCGGTCGCGGACGCGACCGAGTTCGTCCTGGGTGCTGCGCAACTGGGTTTCCAGTTCTTGGCGGGCGGCGCGTTCAACGGCGATTTCACCGTCTGCGGTATCCAGCTGGGCACGCAGGAAACGGCTTTCAGCCTGGCTTTGGCGCACGGCGGCATCTTGGGCGGCGGCCTGTTCGGCGCTGACCACGACCGAGTCGGACACGGCCGTGGACTGCCGCGCGTACTGGTAGCCCGCCGCGCCGCCGGCAGCCAGCCCGACGAGCAGTGCACACACCGGCAACAGCCATCGCATGCTGGACTCGGGACGCGGCCCGGGGGCGGATTCAGATTGCTTGGACATCAATACTGCCGGGCCGGCCCGCAGGGGCACGCACCCGGCGCAAACTTACGGCAGGATGGCAACCTGGTCCAGGCCGGCGGATTCGGGCAGGCCGAACATGAGGTTCATGTTCTGCACGGCCTGGCCCGAGGCCCCCTTGACCAGATTGTCTTGAATGACCAGCACGATGAGCAGGTCGCCGTTGCCGGGACGTTGCACGGCGATGCGCAGGTTGTTCGATGCGCGCACGGAACGGGTTTCGGGCAGGCTGCCGGCCGGCATGACGTCGACAAAAGGTTCGTCGGCGTAGCGCTTTTCGTACAAGGCCTGGAAGTCGGTGTCCATGGCTTCGGGGCGGATGCGCGCGTATAGCGTCGAGAACATGCCGCGGATCATGGGCACCAGGTGCGGCACGAAAGTCAGGCCCACCTTGCCGCCGGCCAGTTTTTCCAGTTGTTCGGAGATTTCCGGATGGTGCCGGTGCCCGGCCACGCCATAGGCCTTGAAGTTGTCGCTGGACTCCGAGAACAGCGTGGCCACTTCGGCCTTGCGGCCGGCGCCGGACACGCCCGATTTGCAGTCGGCAATGAGGGTCTGGGTATCGACCAGCTTGGCGCCGTTTTCGAGCACGGGCGCCAGGCCCAGCAGCACGGTGGTGGGATAGCAGCCGGGGTTGCCGATGACGCGCGCCTTGGACACGGCTTCGCGATTGAGCTCAACCAGGCCATAGGCGGAGTCGGCCAGGATATCCGGGCACGAATGCGGCATTTTGTACCAGCGTTCGAACGTGGCGGTGTCCTGCAGGCGGAAGTCGGCCGCCAGGTCGATGATGCGCGTGCCAGCGGCCAGCAGTTCTTGCGCCTGTGCCATGGCCACGCCATGCGGGGTGGCGAAGAACACCACATCGCAACCGGCCAGATCGGCCTTTTCGGGAGCGGAGAACGCCAGCTTCACGCGGCCGCGCAGGTTGGGATACATGTCAGCCACCGGCAGCCCGTCTTCTTTGCGGGACGTGATGGCGGTGAGTTCCACGTTGGGGTGCTGCGACAACAGGCGCAGCAGTTCGACGCCGGTATAGCCGGTGCCGCCGACAATGCCAACCTTGATGCGGGAGTTCGATGCGTGGGCCATGGTGTGGTGCTTCCGTAGGACGAAAAAAGATTGTATCGCTTCGTGGGCTGCCCCAATGCAAAAAGGCCGCTTTCGCGGCCTTTTTGGGGAACGTTAGCGCTTGCTGAACTGCTTGCGCCGACGTGCCTTGCGGAAGCCGACTTTCTTACGTTCGACTTCTCGGGCGTCGCGGGTAACGAAGCCAGCTTGCGACAGAGCGGACTTGAGATCCGCGTCGTAGTCGATCAGGGCACGGGTGATGCCGTGGCGCACCGCGCCGGCCTGGCCGGTTTCGCCGCCACCGTGCACGTTGACCTTGATGTCGAACGATTCGAGGTGGCCGGTGAGTTCCAGCGGCTGGCGCACGATCATGCGGCCGGTTTCACGCGCGAAGAACTCGTCGACGGGCTTGCCGTTGACGACGATCTTGCCCGATCCCTTTTTGATGAAAACACGAGCCACCGAGGTTTTGCGACGGCCGGTTCCGTAGTTCCAGTTACCGATCATGGCGTTTCCTTAGATATCCAGCGGCTTGGGCTGCTGAGCGGTGTGCGGGTGCTCGGCACCGGCGTACACCTTGAGTTTCTTGATCATGGCGTAGCCCAGCGGACCCTTGGGCAGCATGCCCTTGACGGCCTTCTGGATGGCGCGGCCGGGAAAACGCTGCTGCATTTTCTCGAAGTTCGTTTCACGGATACCGCCCGGGTACGTGGTGTGGCGGAAGTACTTCTTGTCTTGCGCCTTGTTACCCGTGACGACGATATCGGCGGCGTTGATGATGACGATGTAATCGCCGGTATCAACGTGCGGCGTGAATTCAGGTTTGTGCTTGCCACGCAGACGACGTGCGACTTCGCTGGCCACACGACCGAGGACTTTGCCCTTGGCGTCGATCACAAACCAGTCACGTTGGACTTCATGCGGCTTGGCCACAAAGGTCTTCATGATTGGTTCCTAGAAGGTAAAAATTTTCTTGCCAGAACAGCCCAGCAAGAATTTCTTCCTATTCCGCGGTGCCTTGGGTGTGAACCCGTAGCTGGCCTAAGCGTTGTTACCCGCCCGTGCTACCCAGCCGGAATGAGGGAAAGCTGATAATTCTAGCATGATTGGGCAAATATTGGGCAATGCGTGTGCTCGCTGCCCTAGATCCCTGTGTGCTGACTGCTATAGATGCGTTATTTGCCGGCTGCGGGGTAGTTGGGTTCTTGAACCGCCAGGGTGCACTGGGTGTGGGGCGGGGCGAAGCCCGTCGGGCTCGGGTGCATCCGGGCACCCTCGGCCTGCTGCGCAGGCTGCCCCGCCGGTCAACTCGCCCCGCCCCACACCCAGTGCACCCCGGCTGACAGCCTCTCATATCGATAACGATGGCACTCGGCCATCCCGCTTGAGCCCAGAGCGGGCAGCGGTGCAATCTACCCCAACGCAGTCCCGCGGTGCCCGGGCAGGCGGGGGCGGCGCGTTGGGCGGCGGGGCAGCCCGCGCAAGCGG
>NZ_JAJMLX010000136.1 GCF_020991325.1 Bordetella petrii
AGCACGCCCGGCACGGCCGCGTTGCCCACGGCCGCCCAGCCGCGATCGCGCGTGGCATCCACCAGCAGCCGCATCTGGGCCAGCGTCATATGCCCATAGGATCGCAGCGCTTCGCGGTTCTGCTGCATCAGGGCTTCGGCCTCATCCGGCGGCAGGGCGGCCAGCAGCGCCAGCCCTGCCGCGCCCACGCCCAGCGGCTGGCGATGTCCGATGGTGACCGCCAGCACCTGTACCGGGTGGCTGCCGATTTCCCGGTGCAGGCATAACGAATCCGACCCCACGCGACAGATCAGGAACGACGAGTCGCCCGTGTTGTCACTGACACGGCGCAAGGCGGGGGCCAGGCGCGCCACCGATAGCGCCTGTTCGTCCGCCAGCGGGGCCCCGCCGGACGCGGCGTGGTAGCGCCCGGTCTGGGCGTCGCGCCGTGCGTAACCTTCCTCTACCAGCACCGCGACGTAGCGGTATACGCTGGTGCGCTGCATGGCCAGCGCCCGGGCAATACCCACGATATCCAGCCCCTGCGGAGCGCGCCGCAGCGCGCCCAGGATATGCAGGCCGCGCCGCAGCGTGCGCGCGCCGCCATCTGCCTGATCTTGTTTGTTCATTATTTGAACGCCATTGCTTTCCGATATGACAACTGCCGACGATGATATATCGGCCTATCTGGCATGTGTGTCCAAATAATGAACAAATGGCAAGGAGACTGAATATGCATTCTGTGATGCGACACTTGGCACGTCCCTTGGCGGCCATGCTGGCTGCCGTTGGCCTGGCGCCGTTGGCGGCCCAAGCCGCCAGCGACTATCCCCAGCGCCCCGTGACCCTGGTCGTGGGCTACGCCGCCGGCGGCGCCACCGACATCGTGGCGCGGCTGATCGCCAAATCGTTGTCGGATTCCCTGGGCCAGCCCGTGGTGGTGGAAAACCGCACCGGCGCCAACAGCAATATCGGCGCCGAAGTCGTGGCCCGCGCCAAGCCCGACGGCTACACCCTGTATGTGGGTTCGATCGCCAACACCATCAACCGCACGCTGTACGAAAAACTCAACTACGACTTCAAGAAAGACTTCGCGCCGGTGGCTTTGCTGGCCACCATTCCGAACATTCTGGTGGTGCACCCCAAGCTGCCCATCAAGTCGGTGCAGGAATATATCGCCTATGCCAAGAGCAACCCGGGCAAGCTGACCTGCGCGTCGTCCGGCAGCGGCTCGTCCATCCATTTGTCGTGCGAGATCTTCAAGATGGAAACTGGCACCGACATCCTGCACGTGCCCTATCGCGGCAGCGGCCCGGCGGTGGCCGACCTGCTGGGCGGCCAGGTGGACTCGATGTTCGATAACCTGCCTTCATCGCTGCCGCACGTGCAGGCCGGCAAGCTGCGCGCGCTGGGTGTTACGTCGGCCGAACGCGTGGCCTTCGCGCCCGATGTTCCCACCCTGGCCGAATCCGGATTGCCCGGTTTTTCCGTGCAATCGTGGTTCGCGGTCATGACGCCTTCGGGCACGCCGGCACCGGTGATTGCCAAGCTGAATGAGGCCATCAACAAAGGTCTGTCCGGCGACGAACTGCGCAAGGCTTACCAGTCTGGCGGCTTCGTGCAGCCCGCCGCGCCCAACACGCCGGAAACCCTGCAGAAGTTCATCGATAGCGAAATCGACAAGTGGGGCAAGGTCGTGACCACGGCCGGCATCAAAGTGCAATAGCAGAACCAGGAGTTGTCTGTGTACCCGATTGATTTCTTTCTTCGCGCAGCCGCGCGCTTTCCCGACCGCGTCGCGCTGGACACCCCGCAAGGCGCGTGGACATATGCGCGGCTGCGCGACGAAGCACAGGCGCTCGCGGCCGCGTTGCAGGCGCTGGATCCCGCCCCGCAAAGCCGGGTGGCGATCTGCGCCGGCAATACGGCACGGCACGTCGTTGCCCTGCTGGCCGTACTGGCCTCGGGCAAAATCTGGGTGCCGTTGAATTACCGCAGTACCGCGCCGGAAGTGGCGCGCATCCTGGATGCCACCGAACCCGGCATCGTCCTGACGGACGGCACTGGCGAAGCGCTTATCCCGGCCGGGCACCCGGCGCACATTCACCTGGATGCGGGGGCGGAAGGCCTGGCCCTGGACTCTCTGTTGCAGGCGCACGCGGGCCAGCAGCCCGTGCGCTGCGAACCAGGCACCGATGCCACGCAGGCCATCAAATTCACTGGCGGCACCACGGGCCTGCCCAAGGGAGTGATGCAGCCCTACCGGGCCTGGAACGCCGTCATCGTCAACCAGATCCATGCTTGGCAACTGACGGGCGACGATCGTTATGTGGTTGCCGCGCCAGTTACCCATGGCACGTCCACCTATCTGCTGCCGGTATTGGCGCAGGGCGGCATGCACCTGTTCCTGGAAGAATCGTCGCCCGCCGCCATCACCACGGCCTTTCGCGAACGCGGCGGCACCCTGGCCTTCATGCCGCCCACGCTGATCTACATGCTGATGGCCCAGCCCGGTGTGTCGCGCCGCGACTTTCCGCAGTTGCGCAACCTGATCTACGGCGGCGCGCCCATGCCGGTAGACAAGTTCGAGCGCGTGCGCGAGTTCTTTGGTCCGGTGGTGGGCGCCACCTACGGCCAGACCGAATCGCCGCAGATCGTCACGGCCATTACCCCCGCCGAATTCGATGATCCCGCCAACCTGGGGTCGGTGGGCAGCGCCACCTGGTTCTCGGAGTTCGCCATCATGGACCGCGAGGGCAAGCCGCTGCCGGCCGGCCAGCCCGGCGAAGTCGTGGTGCGCGGCGACCTGGTCATGACGGGCTATTGGCGCCTGCCCGAGAAAACCGCCGACACCATCGTCGACGGATGGCTGCACACCGGCGACGTGGGCGTGGTGGACGAACGGGGCTACCTGTATATCAAGGACAGGCTGCGCGACGTCATCATCACCGGCGGCTTCAATGTCTACCCCATCGACGTCGAGAATGCGCTGGCCCAGCATCCGGCCGTCTACGAAAGCTCGGTATTCGGCATTCCCGACGACAAATGGGGCGAGGCCGTGCAGGCCGCGGTGCAGTTCCACAGCGGCGCCTCGGCCACCCCGCAAGAACTGATGACGTTCGTGCGCGACAAGCTGGGCCCGGTGCACGCCCCCAAGCGCATTCATATCTACGACAGCCTGCCCCGTTCATCGGTGGGCAAGGTGCTGAAGAACGTTGTCAGGGATTCCATCATCAAGGAGACCGCATGAACCGCCCCGTTACCCGCTTGTGTGCCCATCACCTGGAAGGCATGTCGTACCGCGACGCCGATCTGGTGGAAGACCTGATCGGCAAGAAAACCTTTACCGAAGTGATGTTCTCGCAGATTACCGGCCGCGATGCCCGGCCGGTGGATTTGCGCATCGTCGACGCCGTGCTGATCACGCTGATGGAGCACGGCCTGACGCCCAGCGCCATTGCCACGCGCGTGGTGTACATGAGCGCGCCGGAAAACCTGCAGGGCGCGGTGGCGGCCGGGCTGATGGCCGTGGGCAGCAGTTTCGTGGGCACCATGGAAAACTGCTCGTTGCTGCTGGACCGCATCCTGAAGGCCGATGACCAGGAAGCCGAGGCGCGCGCCATCGTGCAGCACCACCGCGACCATAAAAAACCCTTGCCCGGCTTCGGCCATCACCTGCACAAGCCCGACGACCCGCGTTCGCTGAAGCTGCTGGAATTGGCGCGCGCCGAGCCCGATCTGGGCGGCAACTGGGTGGCGGCGCTGGATCTGCTGGCCCGTACCGTCGACAGTGTGTATGGCCGCCACATCACCATCAATGCCACGGGCGCCGTGGCCGCGCTACTGGGCGAACTGGGTATCCCTGCCACCCTGATGCGCGGCTTCGCGGTCATTTCCCGCGCGGCCGGCCTGGTGTCGCATGTGGCCGAAGAACAGCAATGCCCGTCGGGCCGCTTCATCTGGGAAACCATAGACCGCGAGATTCCCTATGTGGGCGCGGGCAAATCGGCCCATGGCCACGGAGGCTGAGCATGCAGGCGTCACATACCCCTGCCGGTGAGAAACCGGTGGCGCTGGTTACCGGCGGCAGCGCCGGCATCGGGCGCGCTGTCATCGAGCGCCTGCTGCAGGATGGCTACGAGATCGTGAATTTCGACCTGAAGCCGCCGCCGGCCCTGCTGCCCGGCGAAAGCCATGTGGCCGTGGATCTGTGCAATGCCGACGCCACGCGCGAGGCCGTGGCCGTGCTGGCCGGCCAGCGCGACGTGCTGCGCCTGGTGAACAACGCCGGCACCGTGCGGCCGGCCCTGTTGGAAGACGCCACCCCGGACGACCTGGCCTTCGTCATGGCCCTGAACATCCAGGCCCCCATGCTGTTGATGCAGGGCCTGCTGCCGGCCATGCGCCGCCGCGGGTTCGGCCGGGTGGTCAATATCGCCAGTCGCGCCGCGCTGGGCAAGACCGAACGCACGGTGTATGCCGCCAGCAAGGCGGGCCTGCTGGGCATGACACGCACCTGGGCCCTGGAAATGGGCGCCGACGGCATTACCGTCAATGCCATCGGCCCCGGCCCCATCGCCACTGAACTGTTCGAGCGCGTCAACCCGCCCGGTGCCCCGCAAACCGAGAGAATACGCGCCAGCATTCCCGTGCGCCGCATGGGCACGCCGGCCGATGTCGCGCATGGCGTGGTAACCCTGCTGGACGACCGGGCGGGGTTTATTACGGGGCAGGTGCTGTACGTGTGCGGCGGCATGACCGTCGGCCTGGGGAACGCGGCATGACAAAAGAAAGCGAAGCTCTGCAACCACCGTTGCCGGCCGTGTCGGCCAGGCTGGCGGGCAAGGTGGCGCTGGTGTCGGGCGGCGGATCCAGCGGCCCGGGCTGGAGCATAGGCAAGGCCAGTTGCGCAACATTGGCCCGCCATGGCGCCACCGTCTGCGTGCTGGATGCCAGCCTCGATGCCGCCCAGGATGCGCTGGCCGCTGTGGAGTCGGCGGGCGGGCAGGGCATGGCGCTGCAGGCCGACGTGGCCGACGCCGATGCCATGGCGCGGGCCGTGCAGGCCATCACGGACCGCTACCACCGGCTGGACATCCTGCAGGCCAATGCCGGCATCGGCAAGGTGGGCGGCCCCGAAGATATTGAACAGGCCGACTGGGAACGCATCCAGAAGGTGAATGTGGACAGCCTGCTGATCGCCAGCCGCCTGGTGCTGCCGCTGATGTGCAAGCAAGGCGGCGGCGCCATCGTGGCGGTGTCGTCGGTGGCCGGGCTGCGCTACCTGGGGTATCCGCACCTGGCCTACAACGTTACCAAAGCCGCGGTCATCCAGTTCGCCCGCATGATCGCCCAGCAATACGCCGCGCAAGGCATACGCGCCAACACCGTGGTGCCGGGGCTGATCGACACGCCGCGCGTGCGCCACACCGTGGCCCGCATGTTCTCGGCCGATGACTTCGACGCGGCCCGCGCCGCGCGCGACAAGCAGGTGCCCATGGGGCGCATGGGCACGCCCTGGGAAGTGGCCAACGCCGTGGCCTTCCTGGCTTCCGACGAAGCGGCCTACATCACTGGCACCGAGCTGGTGGTGGACGGGGGGCTGATCGGCAAGTTCGTGTAGGCCGGCAGCCCGGCCTGCCGTTGATCCAAGCAGTTTCTGCGGCCGCCGCCAAGCGGGGCGGCCGTACGCGCCTTGCAGTTTCCAGTCATATAACAGCAGTGATCATCAGGAGAATTTGCAATGTGGAATTGCCGCAGCATCAAGTCGTTGGCAAGCCTGGCCGCCGTGGCCGCGAGCCTGGCAGGCGCCACGCCTGCCCACGCGGAAAACCCGTATCCGGAGCGTCCCGTGACCATCGTGGTGGCCTTCGCGCCCGGCGGCGCCACTGACGTGCTGGCCCGCAAGCTGGCGCAGAAACTGGGCGACCATTACAAGCAGTCGTTCGTGGTGGAGAACAAACCGGGCGCGGGCGGCAATATCGGCACGGCCTATGCGGGCAGGGCCAAGCCGGACGGCTACACCTTGTACCTGGGCACCGTGGCATCGCACGGCGTGGCCCCCAACCTGTACAAGAACACCGGGTATGACCCCATCAAAGACTTCACCCCTATCGGCCTGATCGCGGCCAGCCCGCAGATTGTCGTGGTGAACAAGGATTCGCCCCTGCAATCCATTGGCGACCTGGTGCAGCATGGCAAGACCGACAACGCCACCTACGCTTCATCCGGCGCGGGCACCACCATTCACCTGGCCGGCGAGATGTTCAATATCAAGGCGGGTACCAAGATGGAGCACGTGCCGTTCTCGGGCAGCGGGCCGGCGGTCAATGCCTTGCTGGGCGGCCATGTGGATGTCATGTTCGACGACATGCCGTCGTCCGCGCCGCACGTCAAGGCGGGCAATCTGCGCGCGCTGGCCGTCACCGGCACGCAGCGTTCCGCGCTGTTCCCCGAATTGCCCACCCTGTCGGAAGTGGGCAAGCCCTACGGGCTGGAAGGCTTCAACGTTTCCGCCTGGTTCTTCCTGGGCGCGCCCGCCGGCATTCCCGACAATATTGCCGATTCGCTCAACCAGACGCTGAACGCCATCCTGGTTGAAGACGACATGAAGGCCTACGCCGCCGAGCGCGGGGCAGAAACCTTGCCCGGCACGCGCGCCGAGGCCCGCCAGTTCATCGAAGGCGAATTGAAGAAGTGGAACGAGATCATCACGGCGGGCAACATTCCGAAGCTTTGATCGCCCCACCCATCCGTTTCCGCCCCTGCCCGAGGAGAACCCCGTGACCCCCACGACCGCCACCCGCAATGAGCCCCTCGCGCCATGGCGCGAAGCGATAGCAAGGCTTTCCGCCGAAACCGGCACCAGCCTGGGCCTGATGCCTGATTCCATGGCCTGGGCTTTGCATGCGGCGGCGCAGCCCGGGTCCGGCCCCTCGGCGGGCATGACGCCGCCCGCCGAAGCAGGGTGGGGCGACTGGTGGGAAAAGCGCCAGCAGCTTGCTACGCGCGACGTGACGGTGCAAGACCTGGCGCGCGCGTCGCTGGACAGCCTGGCCAGGGCGCAGGCGGCCACGGGCGCCTGTGTCGAGCCATTGAACGATCTGGCCATGGCGCAGGCTCGCCAGCTGGATGCGCGCCTGGCGGCCGGCCAGCCGCTGGGCCTGCTGGGGGGCATGCCGCTGGCCCACAAGGATCTGCTGCACCGGGCCGGCCACCCGGTGGGATACGGCATGGGAAAGCCCCTGGACGCCGCCACGGCCGACGCCGCGGTGCTGCGCCGCTTCGACCAGGCCGGCGCATTGCACCTGGCGCGCCTGCACATGACCGAACTGGCGTTCGACCCTTCCGGCACCAACGCCATGGCGGGCCATTGCCGCAACCCCTGGTCGGCCTTGCGCATTCCCGGCGGTTCTTCCAGCGGTTCGGCCGCGGTGGTGGCCGCTGGAGCTGTCTACGGCGCCCTGGGCAGCGACACCGGGGGCTCGATCCGCATTCCGGCAGCCCTGTGCGGTGTCACCGGGCTGAAACCCACGTTCGGCCTGGTCAGCCGGACAGGCGCCATGAGCCTGAGCGCCACGCATGACCACCTGGGGCCGATCGCGCGCAGCGCGCGCGATTGTGCGCTGATGCTGCAGGCCATCGCCGGCCACGATAGCGCCGATGCCGGCAGCGTGGCCGCACCGCCTGGCGGCGACTATGCCGGCAGCCTGGATGCGCCGCTTGACGGCTTGCGCATCGGCGTGCCGCAAGGCTACTTCGCCGCTGGCCTGCATCCGCGTATTCAGGCCGTTGTCGCCCAATGTGTCGAGTCGTTCCGTATGTTGGGCGCCGATATCCGTGAAGTTCCGGATTTCCCCTATGCCGACGTGAACGCGCTGGCCATCATGATGATCCGCGCCGAAGCCGCCGCCCTGTACGAGAATCTGTTGCGGGTAGGGGCCGCGCCGGCCCTGGGTGAATTCACGCGCGCGCGCCTGCGCGAGGGCGAACCGATACCGGCCACGCTGTACCTGCAGGCGCTGGCCTTGCGCGGCCCCTTGCTGCAACGGTTCGGCCATACCGTGCTGGCCGGCGTCGATGCCTTGCTGGCACCGGTGTTTCCCCTGCCCACGCCGCGCATCGACGCCTTCGATGCCATCGATGCGGGGTCGCAACTGCTGCGCGGCGAACTCACGCGCCTGACGCGGCCGTTCAATTACCTGGGGCTACCGTCATTGTCGCTGCCGGGCGGCGCGTGCGCGCCGGAGGACGATCCTGTCGAACTGCCCGTGGGGTTCCAGTTGATCGGGCGCCCCTACAGCGAGGCGTTATTGCTCAGGTTGGGACACGCCTTCCAGAAGGCCACGCAGTGGCATCTGCGCAGGCCTCCTGTGTGGGGATGACCCTGCGTCAAAGAATGTATTTCAGGTACTGCTTCAGGCACGCCTTGGCATCTTTGATGTTCTGGCGGCGCATTTCCTCGGCCCTGTCGGCGTTGCCCTCGCACATCGCCTTTAATATTTCGCATTGCTGCCGCACACCGGCTTCCGCCCTGCCGGGCAGGATGACAATGCGCCGGATGAGTACCTGGGTTTTCTCGTGGATACTGTCCAGGGCGCGGGTGAGTTCGGGGTTGTCCGCTGCCACGATGCACCTGGCGCGGAATTGGCTGACGACATCCGTGTAAAGTTCGAAATTGCCTTGCTTGACGGCTTGCGTGACTGGGCCCAGGAAGTATTCGTACAGTTCCTTCCATTCGTCGGGCTGGGTGTTCAGCGTGGCCAGCCGCACGCACAAGCCTTCGAGCACTTCCCGGATATCGTAAATACGGAATACCTGTTCAGGCCCGAGCCGGGCCACCATGGCTCCTCGATTGGGCGTACGTTCGATCAGTCCGCGCTGTTCCAGTTCGACAAAGGCATCGCGCACCCGCGTGCGCGGAATGTTGAATTCCGCTGCCAGGTCGTATTCGTTCAATTTCGAGCCGGGGGAAAGGTCGCCTTTGGCGATGCGCTCGCGCAAGATCAGCGAAAGATCGTTGCCGGCCGAACGGCCTCCTTTGCGTGCGGGGGCTGCGTCGGTATCGGCGGTAGCCGTGGTCCGCTTGCGGGAGGAAGTAGTGGTGGCCATGGTGGGTCGAAACACAAATTGGTATAGAGGGCGAGTGTATTAACCGGCGTCTGCAACCGTCAATCCGACCTGGCCAGGATCGGGGAGGCAGGCGCACCGGGTGCGGGAAGCGCCTGCGCTGGCTCACGCGTGCTGCTCAGGGGCGCACCCCCGGCTTGTGCTTCGGGCCAAGGTTTATCTTAAGGGAGCCTTGCGCGGCGTTGATAAACCTAGCCAGGTAGTGTCGTGTCTCGCGCGGGTCGATGACGTCTTCCACGCCAAAGGCTTCGGCAGTGCGAAAGGGCGAACCATAACGGCGCAGTTTTTCCTCGATTTCGGCTTCTTTTTGCTTGGGATCGTCGGCCGCCTCGATTTCCCGGCGAAAGGCCGCCGCCACACCGCCCTCGACCGGTAACGAACCCCATTCTGCCGTGGGCCATGCCAGTTTCAGGCCGATTCCCATCTTGTCCGTGGCGGCCATGCCGGCCATGCCATAGCACTTGCGCACGACTACCGTCGCCATGGGGACAGTGGCTTGCAGGCTGACAAACACGCTGCGCATGCCGTCGCGCAGCGTCCCTTGGGCTTCGGCATCGCGGCCCACCATGAAACCCGGCACGTCCACCAGGAAGACCAGCGGAATGTGGAAGGTATCGCACATTTCGATGAAGTGGGTCTGCTTGCGGGCGCCTGCCGCATCGATGGCGCCGCCATAGAACATGGGGTTGTTGGCGACGATGCCGACTACGTGGCCATCGAGCCGGGCCAGCGCAGTGATCACCGCCTTGCCATAGGTAGGCTGCATTTCGAATACCGAGCTGGTATCGAAAATCATGCCAATGACGCGGCGCATGTTGTATGCCTTGCGGCGGTCCTGCGGCACTATGGTGGCAAGTGCGTCATCACGGCGGTCAAATGGATCGCCGGTGCTTGTTCGCGGGGGTAATTCCCAGACGTTCTGTGGCAAGTACGACAGAAAACGCCGGATCTGCGCAAAGCATTCTTGTTCGCTGTCATAAGCGTCGTGAATGGTGCCCGCCACGTCCACGGCGATTTTGCTGCCGCCCAGGTCTTCTTTCTGAATGTCCTGGCCCAGCGATCGCTTCACGACAGGCGGGCCCGCGGCAAATACCTGGCTGTTGCCCTTCACCATCAGCGACCAGTGCGACAGAATGGCGCGCCCTGCAGGGCCGCCCGCCGCCGTTCCCATGACAGCGCACACCACCGGCACCTGGCCAAGCAGGGCTGTGGCCGTCTCGAAACCATGCACTCCGGGGAAAACAGTATGTCCACGCTTTTCTGCCGAGGTGACGCTTCCCCCGACGCCGTCGCACAAATTGATCAGCGGAATCTTGTAGTTCAACGCCAGGTCTTCGACAAATCCGCCCTGGCCGCCTTTCTTCCGGTCGCCGCTCCAGCTCGCGCCACCTCGTACGGTGTAATCCTCCCCGCCTACCGCCACCGGGCGGCCGTCGATTTCGGCCAAGCCCATCACGTACGGCGCTGGCGTCACGGTTTGCAGGCGGCCCTGTTCGTCATAGTGGCCGGTTCCCGCCAGGCCGCCTACTTCCTGGAAACTGTGGTCGTCGCACAATGAAGCGATACGCTCACGTACGGTCAGCTTGCCGGCGTTGTGGTGCCGTTCGACGGATGCCTCGCCGCCCATGCGGCGCGCCAGCCCGCGGCGCAGTTCGAGTTCTTCGATGCCCGATGCAACTTGCTCGACAGGGGCGTTCATTGTTCGGTCTCCTCGATCGTCGCGATGACCTGGCCTTCCTCGACCGACTGGCCGGCTTCGACCAGAATGGTCCCAATGACGCCCGATGTTTCGGCCTCGACCGGGATCTCCATCTTCATGGATTCCAGGGTGATCAGTTCGTCTCCCTGGTGTACGCGCTGGCCGGCCTGGCAATGAATTTTCCAGACAGACCCGACGACCTCTGATTTCACTTCCACGCTCATGAGTCTTCCTTGGGGCAGATGCAATACGAATGAACGACGCGCTATTGCGGCTGAATGCCAGCCGTGGCGCCGACTTGTTTCCACGTTGCCAATTCTTGGCGGAAGGTTTTTTGAAAGTCTTCCACGCCGAGATCAGCCAGGGTAAGGCCGCCGCCGCCAACCAGTTTTTCCCTGACGGCGGGCTCTTTCAGCACCTGGTTGATCTCGCGATTGAGTTTTTCGATTGTGTCCCTGGGCATATTTTTCGGCGCCATGATGCCGAAGAACAGGCTGCGGTCATATTCGGGAACACCGGCTTGCGCAAAGGTAGGCACATCGGGGATAAGGCTCGAACGTTCCTTGCCCGTAACGGCCAGGCCAACGGCCCTGCCGCTCGCAATGACTGGCGCCGCCAACAGCAGGGTGTCCATCAATGCATCGATTTCCCCGCCCATCAGCGCCGTGCTGGCCTGGCCGTTGCCCTTGTAGGGCACGTGCGTCATCGTGGCGCCGGTGTACGAACTGAAGGCTTCCATGGACATATGGGTGGAGCCTCCCACACCTGAACTGCCGAAGTTCACTTCACCCGGCTTGGCGCGCGCCCGCGCGATCAGATCCTGTAAATCCCGGATGCCGGATTTCTTCGACACCATCAGCACCGTCGGCAGATAGCCGATGAGCGCAACGGGCTGCAGTTGCCCGGCGACTTCGGCGGCATTCTTGTAAACGGCGGGATTGACGGCAATGGCGCTCGATACGGTCAGCAGTGTGTAGCCGTCGGGTGCCGCGCGCACTGTGTCCTGCGCCGCCAGGGACCCGCCCGCCCCGACTTTGTTCTCGACCACGATCGGCTGGCCCAGGCGCTTGGCCAGTTCGTCAGACACCACCCGGGCCACGATGTCCGTGGCGCTGCCGGGCGAGAAGCCTACATACATC
>NZ_JAJMLX010000137.1 GCF_020991325.1 Bordetella petrii
GCCATCACCATGCTGCTGTCGTCGCTGGCCGTGGCCGGCGGCGCGTGGCAGTTGTACCGCCGCCACCGCGCGCTGGCCGCCAGCCACGGCGCCGCCGTGGCCATACCCGTCGCCCCATGAGCATCCTGTACCTGCTGCTGCCGTTGTCCGTCCTGTTCGTTCTGGGCATTGCGCTGGCCCTGGGCTGGGCCGTCTTCAACGGACAGTTCGACGACACGGAAGAGGCCGGCAGCGCCATTCTTCGCGATAAAGACACCTGAAATTTGCAGGGTCCATGACCAAAATCAAGGCCAGCCCAGACAAACCGGCAGATCATTCCATCTCCGCATCAACTGGGGGACAGACCATGTTTGATAGCAGTACAACTGCCAATCGACAAGATGTTTTCAACTACAAAGTCGTGAGGCAGTTTGCTGTCATGACTGTGGTTTGGGGTATTGTGGGCATGGCCGTAGGCGTCCTGATCGCCGCGCAGCTCATCTGGCCGCAACTCAACTTCGACATTCCCTGGCTAAGCTACGGACGCCTGCGTCCGCTGCACACCAACGCGGTCATCTTCGCCTTCGGCGGCAGCGCGTTGTTCGCCACTTCCTACTATGTCGTGCAGCGCACCTGTCAGGCGCGGCTGTTCGGCGACAAGCTCGCCGCCTTCACGTTCTGGGGCTGGCAGGCTGTCATCGTGGCGGCCGCCGTCACGCTGCCCCTGGGCTACACCAGCAGCAAGGAATACGCCGAGCTCGAATGGCCCGTCGACATCCTCATCACGCTGGTGTGGGTAGCCTATGCCCTGGTGTTCTTCGGCACCATCGTCAAGCGCCGCGTGCGCCACATTTATGTGGCCAACTGGTTCTTCGGCTCGTACATCCTCACCATCGCCATCCTGCACATCTTCAACAACATCGAAATCCCGGTGTCGCTGTGGAAGTCGTATTCGGCATATAGCGGCGTGCAGGACGCCATGGTGCAGTGGTGGTACGGCCACAATGCCGTCGGCTTCTTCCTTACCACCAGCTTCCTGGGCATGATGTACTACTTCGTGCCCAAGCAGGCCGGCCGGCCCATTTATTCGTACCGGCTTTCCATCGTGCACTTCTGGGCCCTGGCATTCACCTACATGTGGGCCGGGCCGCACCACTTGCTGTACACCTCGCTGCCCGACTGGACCCAGTCGCTGGGCATGACGTTCTCGCTGATCCTGCTGGCGCCGTCGTGGGGCGGCATGATCAACGGCATCATGACCCTGCAGGGGGCCTGGCACCGCCTGCGCACCGACCCCATCCTGAAGTTCCTGGTCACGGCATTGTCGTTCTACGGCATGTCCACCTTCGAAGGCTCCATGATGTCCATCCGCACGGTGAATGCACTGTCGCACTACACCGACTGGACTGTCGGCCACGTGCACTCCGGCGCGCTGGGCTGGGTGGCCATGATCACCTTCGGTTCGCTGTACTACCTCATTCCCCGGCTGTACGGGCGCACCGCCATGCACAGCGTCAAGGCCATCGAACTGCATTTCTGGGTGGCCACCATAGGCGTGGTGCTGTACATCGCTTCCATGTGGATCGCCGGGGTGCAGCAGGGCATCATGTGGCGCAACACGGCGGCCGACGGCTCGCTGGTGTACAGCTTCGTCGAAGAACTCAAGACGCGCCTGCCGTTCTACCTGATCCGCCTCACCGGCGGCGTGATGTACCTGGCGGGCGTATTCATCATGGCCTGGAATGTCTGGATGACCGTGCGCGGCCAGCGCGCCGTCAATCCGGAAATCCCGCCAGTCGAACCGCAGCCGCGTGTGGCGCCGCTGGTCGCACCTGCTACCGCCTGACGAGGTTCCCATGGCTAACAAGCAACACGGATTCTTTTCCCACCAGACCCTCGAAAAGAACATCGGGGTAATGATCATCGCCAGCATCCTGGTGGTGTCGTTCGCGGGGCTGGTGCAGATCATCCCGCTGTTCTTCCAGCATTCCACCACCCAGGCGGCGCTAGGCATCGAACCCTACGGCGCATTGCGCCTGATGGGGCGCGACGTCTACATCCGCGAAGGCTGTGTCGGCTGCCACTCGCAGCAGGTGCGCATGCTGCAGGCGGAAGTGCAGCGCTACGGTTCGTACTCCGAGGCCGCCGAATCGGTGTACGACCATCCCTTCCTGTGGGGGTCCAAGCGTACCGGCCCCGACCTGGCGCGCGTGGGCGAACGCTATTCCGACATCTGGCATCGCATCCACCTGCGCGACCCGCGCGTGGCGGTTCCCGAATCGAACATGCCGGCCTACCCGTGGCTGCAGCACGCCAAGCTCGACGGCCAGAACGTCCAGGACCGCATGCGGGCACTGCGCAAGCTGGGCGTGCCTTACTCCGACGCCGACATCGCAGCCGCGCCGCAGGCCATCGCGGGAAAAACCGAAGAAGACGCGCTGGTGGCCTACCTGCAAGGGCTGGGCGTCGGAGTGCGGCAGGCGCGCCAGGCACAGGCGGAACAAGCCCGGCAGGCATCGGCAACGGCCGGGCAGGGCGCGGCGCAAGGAAACTGATTCATGCTGACTATCACTGGAATTATGACGGCCGTGTCCATGGCCACCTTTTTCGGCATTGTGTGGTGGGCGTACTCGCGCGGCCGGCAGGCTGCCAACCGTGAATCGGCGTTGCTGCCGTTCGCATTACCCGATGAAACCGGGACCGCCCAAGGAGCAACGCGGCCATGAACGATTTCACCCACAATTTCTTCGGTTATTTCATTGCTTTCATTTCGTTGGGCGGCATCGCCTGGTGCCTGTGGCTGCTGTACACGCAACGCCGCTGGCTGGGCAAGAAGCCCGAGGCCGGCGTCGTGGAAGACACCGGCCATGTCTGGGACGGCGACCTTACCGAGCTGAACAACCCGGTGCCCCGCTGGTGGACATGGATGTACCTGCTGGCCTGTCTGTTCGCCCTTGGGTACCTGGTGCTGATGCCGGGTTTGGGGGCCTTCCAGGGCATGCTGGGCTACACCACGGCCGACGAAGTCAGCCGGCACCAGGCGCAGCTGGCCGAACAGATCAAGCCGGTGTACGCGCGCTTCCAGGCCATGACGGTGCCGCAGATCGCCGCCGATGCCAGCGCCCGCCAGATCGGCGAACGCCTGTTCCAGAACACGTGCTCGCAATGCCACGGGTCGGACGCCCGCGGCGGGCCCAGCTTTCCCAACCTGACCGACTCCGACTGGCTGTACGGCGGTACGCCCGAGGCCATCACCCTGACCATCACGCAGGGGCGCCATGGCATCATGCCGCCATGGAAGGGCAGCATCGATCCCGCGGCGGCCAGCGATACCGCCCACTACGTGCGGTCGCTGTCGGACCTGGCGGCCGACCCACTGAAGGTGCACCGCGGGGCGCGTACCTACGCCAACTACTGCGTGGCCTGCCACGGCGTGGACGGCAAGGGCAACCAGGCCCTGGGGGCTCCCAACCTGACCGACGGCACCTGGCTGCATGGCAGTTCCGAGGCCAGCATCGTGCAGACCATCCTGGAAGGGCGCGACAACCGCATGCCCGCCCATGACACCGTGCTGACACCCGAGCAGATCCGCATCCTTACCGCCTGGGTGTGGGGCCTGTCCAACCGCCCGGATGCGGCCAGCGCAGCCAGCTTGCCGTAGCCCATGTCAGCCATGCAACAACGGCAGCCTGGCGGGCCCGCTTCCACGGCGGGCTCCCCTGGCAACGCCGATGCGCCTTCCACGGCGGCCTCGTCCCACAGACCCCATCGCGCCGCGGCCGGCACGGACGAATCCCTGGAATACACGCTGGCCGGCATTCGCGGCAAGATCTACCCACGTTCTGTCAGCGGCGTTTTCGCGCGCTGGCGCGTGGCCTTCGTGTTCCTGACGCAACTGGTGTTCTACGTCATGCCCTGGCTGCAGTGGCAGGGCCGGCAGGCGGTGCTGTTCGACCTGGGCGAGCGCAAGTTCTATCTGTTTGGCCTGGTGCTGTGGCCGCAAGACGTGGTGTACCTTGCGGTGCTGCTGGTGATCTCGGCGCTGGCCCTGTTCCTGTTCACGGCGGTGGCGGGGCGGTTGTTCTGCGGGTACGCCTGCCCGCAAACGGTGTATACCGAAATCTTCATGTGGATCGAGCGCAAGGTCGAAGGCGACCGCCTGGCCCGCATCCGGCTGGACGCAGATCCCTGGACACCGCGCAAGCTGCGCCTGAAACTGACCAAGCACGCGCTGTGGATTCTCGTGGCCTGGTGGACAGGCTACACCTTCATCGGCTACTTCGCGCCCGTCCGCGACCTGGGCGCCGCGCTGGCCACGTTGCAGCTGGGGCCATGGCAGTGGTTCTGGATGCTTTTCTACGGGTTCGCCACCTGGGGCAACGCGGGCTTCATGCGCGAAGCCGTGTGCAAGTACATGTGCCCGTACGCGCGCTTCCAGAGCGTCATGGTGGATCCGGACACTTTCGTGGTTACCTACGACAAGGGCCGTGGCGAACCGCGCGGGGGCCGTTCGCGCAAGCTCGACCACAAGGCCGCGGGCCTGGGCGATTGCGTCGATTGCAGCTTGTGCGTGCAGGTATGCCCCACTGGTATCGACATCCGCAATGGTTCGCAATACATGTGCATAGGCTGCGGCGCCTGCATCGATGCCTGCGATCAGGTCATGGGCAAGCTGCAATACCCCGTGGGGCTGATCCGCTATGCCTCGCAGCGTGCCGTGCAGGAAGGTTGGTCGGCTCGCCAGTCGCGGGCGCGCCTGTTCCGCCCGCGGGTGCTGGTCTACGGCACCATCATCTTCCTGCTGGCTTGCGCCTTCGTGGCTTCGCTGGCCTTGCGCAACCCCTTGCGCGTCGACATCATCCGCGACCGCGGCGTGCTGGGCCGCGAAGTGCCGGGCGGCATGGTCGAGAACGTGTACCGCCTGCAAGTGATCAATACCTCTGAATCGCGCCTGACGCTGCAACTGGCCGCCACGGGCCTGCCTGGGCTGGAAGTGCATGTCGAACGGCAGGCGGGGCAGGCCATCGACCTGGAACCGTACGCCAACACGCTGGTGCCGGTGGTCATACGCGTGCCTGCCGGTGCGGCGGCGCCCGGGTCGCACGCCATTACCTTGCAGGCCCGGGCACGCGATGCTGCCGGCCAGGTGCTGGCGCGCGACGAGGCATCCAGCTTCTACCTGCCCAACTGAACCCTTACGAGCCCAACCATGAAAACCCCTGATTCCTCCGACCCCTGGTATCGCGAACCCTGGCCCTGGTTCTTGATGGCCGGCCCGCTGCTTGCCATCCTGGGTTGCATGATCACCATCTACCTGGCCATGACTCGCTACGGCGACCAGGCCATTTCGGACGGCGGCGTCAAGCGCGGCCTGGTGGTTGAACGCGTCCAGCCCGCCGCCGCGGCGCCGGCGCCCGGCCTGGCGGAAAGCCGGCCGGAACCGGCCCAGGGCCGGCCCTGAATGGAGCCCTCTATCTGCTGGCGGCGGGTGGCGGCCATTCTGTGGTCGTCGTTCCTGGCGGCCGGGCTGGGCAGCGGCCTGGTGTTCGCCCTGATAGACCCCCTGGACGTGATCGTGCTGGGCGCCTGGCAGCCCAGCCGCATGGGGTTCTATACCGTGTCATTCTTCGTGCTGTGGCTGATCGCGGCCGCGGCGGCGGCGCTGGCGGCCTGGCTGTCACCCGTGGCCCGGCCGGAGGATGACGCCGGCCGCTTCTAGGCCGGACCAAGCCGCGTCGGCCTGCCCGGTAGGCGGGCAAGATCACGGGCCGAAAAATAATAATCAACAAAATCAAGCCCTTGGCGTTGGCTGGGCGTGTGTGCCGCCGCTCCGGGGCGCAGCAGGGCGCCCGCGCGGGCAAAGAACGCCGTCCGGCCCATTCTGTACTGGCGCGGAATTCACTTGTGGCGCCAGCGGAACGATGGGCCAGGGGCCAGGCGGTAGAATCGTGAGTTCATCGCTATACCGAGGTCCGTGTGCAGCCCGTCATCTCTGTGCAAGGCCTGTCCAAGACGTATGCGTCGGGACACCAGGCCTTGAAGAACATCAATCTGGATATTCAACGTGGCGAGATCTTCGCCCTGCTGGGCCCGAATGGCGCCGGCAAGACGACCCTGATCAGCATCATCTGCGGCATTGTGAATCCGGGCCAGGGCAGGGTGCTGGCCGATGGCCACGATATCGTGGCCGACTACCGCGCCGCGCGGTCGCGCATCGGGCTGGTGCCGCAGGAAATTTCCACCGATGCCTTCGAAAGCGTATGGAGCACGGTGAACTTCAGCCGTGGCCTGTTCGGCAAGCCCGCCAACCCGGCTTATGTTGAAAAAGTGCTGCGCGACCTGTCGCTGTGGGACAAGAAAGACTCGCGCATCATGGCCCTGTCGGGCGGGATGAAGCGCCGCGTGATGATCGCCAAGGCGCTGGCACACGAGCCGCAGATCCTGTTCCTGGACGAGCCCACCGCCGGGGTCGACGTGGAACTGCGCCGCGGCATGTGGGACATGGTGCGGCAGTTGCGTGAAAACGGCGTCACCATCATCCTGACCACCCATTACATTGAAGAAGCCCAGGAAATGGCGGACCGCATCGGCGTCATCCGCAAGGGCGAGATCATCCTGGTCGAGGAAAAGCATGCCCTGATGAAGAAGCTGGGCAAGCGCCAACTGGCCCTGACCCTGCCCGCGGCGCTGCCGGCCGTGCCCGCCGCGCTGTCCGGCTACGGGCTGGAACTGGCCGATGACGGGCACCGCCTGGTGTATACCTACGACAACCAGCAAGGCGGCGGCGAAATTGCGCGACTGCTGCGCCAACTGGATGAAGCGGGCATCGAATTCACCGACCTCAGTTCTTCCGAAAGCTCGCTGGAAGAAATTTTCGTCAGCCTGGTGAGCGCCAAATCATGAATTTCTACGCCATCCGCGCCATCTACCTGTTCGAAATGGCCCGTGCCTGGCGCACGCTGATGCAAAGCGTGGCCTCGCCGGTTGTGTCCACGGCGCTGTACTTTGTGGTGTTCGGTTCGGCCATCGGGTCGCACATGGTGGAGATCGACGGCGTCAGCTACGGGGCGTTCATCGTGCCCGGCATGATCATGCTGTCGCTGCTGACGCAAAGCGTGGCCAACGCCTCTTTCGGCATTTACATGCCGCGCTTCACGGGCACCATCTATGAAATCCATTCGGCGCCGATTTCGTACGTGGAAATCGTGATCGGCTATGTGGGCGCCGCCGCCAGCAAGTCGATTATCCTGGGCCTGATCACCCTGGCCACCGCACGCCTGTTCGTGGAATTCCAGATCCAGCATCCGTTCTGGATGATAGGTTTCCTGCTGCTGACCTCGATTACCTTCAGCCTGTTCGGTTTCATCATCGGGGTGTGGGCCGACGGCTTCGAGAAACTGCAGATCATCCCGCTGATGATCATTACGCCGCTGACCTTTCTGGGCGGCACCTTTTATTCCATCAATATGCTGCCGCCGTTCTGGCAAACGGTGACGTTGTTCAACCCGGTGGTGTACCTGGTCAGCGGCTTCCGCTGGAGCTTCTACGGCGTGTCGGACGTCAGCGTGACCATCAGCCTGGGCATGACACTGGTGTTCCTGGCGGTATGCATCGTGGGCGTGCGCTGGATATTCAAGACGGGGTACCGGCTGAAGACTTAGCCAGCCCCATCACAAGGAGCCTGACATCATGGCATGGGACAAGGTACAGGCACTGGTGTTCGACGTGTTCGGCACCGTGGTCGATTGGCGCAATGGCGTGGCGCGCGAGGCGCAGCCCTTCCTGGCCAGGCATGGCGGGGGCGGGGTGGACCCGGCGGCGTTCGCCGATGCCTGGCGCAGCCATTATTCGCCGTCCATGGAAACCGTGCGCAGCGGCTTGCGCCCGTTTGTGCGCCTGGACGTGCTACACCGAGAAAACCTGGAGTCCGCGCTGCGCGACGTGGGCATCGACCCGGCCGGCGTGCCGCCCTCCGAACTGGACGACCTTAACCTGGCCTGGCACCGCCTGGACCCCTGGCCCGATTCGGTGGCCGGGCTGGCACGGCTGAAGACGCGCTTCATTATTGCGCCGCTGTCCAACGGCAATATCCGGCTGATGCTGGACATGGCCAAGCGCGCCGGGCTTCCGTGGGATGCGATTCTGGGCGCCGAGGTGGCGCAGGCCTACAAACCCATGCCCGAAGCCTATCTGCGCACGGCCGAGGTGCTGGGCCTGCAGCCGTCCGAAGTCTGCATGGTGGCCGCGCACAATGGCGACCTGGCTGCCGCGCGCCAGTGCGGCCTGAAAACCGCGTTCGTGCGCCGCCCCACCGAGCATGGGCCGGAGCAGGCCACCGACCTGCAGGCCCAGCAAGACTGGGACGCAGTGGCGGACGATTTCGGCGCATTGGCCGACCAATTGCTGGGCTCCGCCGCGGCCCGCTGAGCGGGCGCCGCAGCCGCCATGGCCCGCCTGATACGTTCCCCGCGCATGCGGCCCGACTGGATCCGGCGCGAGCCCGATGCGGGCGGCCTGGAGCGCATCGAGGCGTATTTCCAGGGCCATGGCTATGACCCGCACCGGCATGCCACATACGCCATTGGCCGCACCCTGGCCGGGGTACAGAGCTTCCACTACCGCGGCGCGCTGCGCCACAGCCTGCCGGGGCGCACCATCGTGCTGCATCCCGACGAAGTGCACGACGGCCATGCCGGGACGGAGGCGGGGTTCCACTATCGCATGGTGTATGTGGATCCGGTGGCCTTGCAGCAGGTAATGGGCGGCACGGCCCTGCCTTTCATCGAGGGTGGGATTTCCGCGGACGCGCGCCTGTATGCGGCCACGCAGGCGTTCGTGCGGCGCATTGGCCAGCGGCTGGACAGCCTGGCCCAGGATGATGCGTTGTTCGAGCTGGCCGCGGCATTGCAGGCGGCCGGCGGCGTGCGTCCGGCGCGCCATCGTCCGGATTACCGGGCCGCCGAGCGTGCCCGGCAGGCTATTCACGACACCCTGGGGCAGTCCATTACGCTGCGGCAACTGGAGGCGGCCAGCGGACGCGATCGCTGGAGCCTGTCGCGGGATTTCCGGGCGCTGTACGGGATAAGCCCGTCGCGGTATGTGCAGGCGCGCCGCCTGGATTGGGCGCGGCGCCTGATGCTGGCGGGCCGGAGTATTGCCGACGCGGCGGCGCAGGCCAACTTTGCCGACCAGAGCCATTTGTCGCGCAGTTTCCGGGCCACCTTCGGGTTGCCGCCCGCTGCCTGGCTGAAAATGCTCTCGCCGCGGGGCGCCTGAGCCCCGCCTGCGCACAAAGGTTCAAGACAGCGGCGGGCTGCCGCGTTTACGCTGGCCGGACAGGCATACACGGAGACCTGACCATGAACCCACCTGACACCCTGCCCGAGGCGGGCCAGCCCGGCATCCCGCGCGTGATCAATTTCGCCGACAAGCTGGCCCGCATCCACGGGCACTGGTCGCCGCGCGTGGTGGCCGAGATGAACGACTACCAGTTCAAGCTGGTGAAAATCCAGGGCGACTTCATCTGGCACGACCATGCCGATACCGATGAAACCTTTATCGTCCTGAAGGGCCGGCTGCGCATCGACCTGCCCGGGGGGCAGGTTGAAGTAGGGCCGGGCGAGATGGTGGTGGTGCCTCGCGGCATGTCGCACAAACCCTGTGCCGGGCAGGAAGTGGAAATGATGCTGATCGAGCCCCGCGGCGTGCTTAACACCGGGGGCGAGACCAGCGAGCGCACGGCGCAGAATGATGTGTGGATCTAGCGCCGGCGCGGGGCCGGCCGTTGCGCGCTGTGCTTACTTGCCGCTGATGTTGCCCAGCTTGGCGATGGTTTCCTTCTCGGTATCGACGCTTTGCAGGGCGGCGCGCGTGTAATCCTGGTGATTCAGGTACAGCGGTGAAACGCCCAGTTGCACCAGCTTGTCGGCAAATGCCTGGTCCTTCAGGGCGTCGCCTATAGCTGAATCGATCTTGGCCACCACGTCGGCGGGCATGCCCTTGGGCCCGGCAATGCCGAAGGCCGAGGTGTGCACCACGCCGTATCCGGCTTCTTTCAGGGTGGGCACATCGGGCAGCGCGGCCGAGCGTTTTTCACCGAGGGTGGCCAGGGCTCGCACGTCGCCGTTCTTGATATAGGGCAGGATGCCGCTGGCGCCCACCAGGGTCTGGATGTGGCCGCCCATCAGCGCCGACAGCGCGTCGGATTCGCCCTTGAAAGGAATGTGCGTCCATTGCGCCTGCGCGGCCTCGCCCAACTGCACCATGGCGATGTGCTGGCTGCTGTAGGCGCCGGGCGTGCCGTACGAGATGGAGTTGTTGTTCTGCTTGGCGTAGGCCACCAGCTCGTCCAGTGTCTTCCAGGGCGCATCGCCCTTGACGGCCAGGTAGTAGTCGTAGCCCGCCACCTGCGAGATATAGGTGAAGTCCTTGGCGGGATCGTAGGGGGCGCCGGTAATGTGGGGCATGCGGTAGATGCCGATAGGCACCATGGTGATGGTGTAGCCGTCGGGCTTGGTCTGCAGCATCTGGATGGCGCCCATCGTGCCGTTGGCGCCCGTCTTGTTTTCCACGACGACGGACTGGCCCAGCCGCTTGCCCATCTGTTCGGCCAGGGCCCGGCCGACCTGGTCGGTAACGCCGCCGGCCGAGTACGGGACGATCATGCGGATGGGCTGGTTGGGAAAACTGCCTTGCGCGCTGGCCGTGGCGCAAGCCAGGCCCAGGGCGGCGAGTATGCCGGTGGCGATCGATGGTTTCATTCTGGTCTCCTGTGGTTATAAAAATGGGGTGCTGCCCTGGGTTCAGGCGTAGGGCGCGGCGCGGGCCGGTAATACGCGCGCCACGCAATCGCCAAACCCCAGCGTGTAGCCGCGCTGTGTATTGCAATAGGCGCGCAGGGTGATTTCATCGCCATCGCACAGGAAAGCGCGCTGCTCGCCGGAAGGCAGGGTCACCGGCTGGCTGCCGCCGGAGGTCAGTTCCAGCAAGCTGCCGTTGCCGGAATGGTCGGGCGTGGAAATGGTGCCCGAGGCCAGCAGGTCGCCGGGGCTGATATTGCAGCCGCCCAGAGTATGCTGGGCCAGCATCTGGGCGGGCGTCCAGTACAGGTGGCGGGTGTGCGATTGCGCCAGGCGATGGGCCGGCAGGCCTTGCTGGCGCATGATTTCAGTGGACAGCCATACTTCCAGGTGCACGTCCAGGCCGCCGTGCCGCCGGTCGTTATCATCCACCAGATAATCCAGCAGGGCCGGGTCGGCCGGCGCGCGTGGCATCGCCGCATGGCGGAACGGCGCCAGCGCCTCGGCCGTGACCACCCAGGGAGACACAGTGGACGCGAAATTCTTGCCCTGGAACGGCCCCAGAGGCTGGTATTCCCAGGCCTGGATATCGCGTGCCGACCAGTCGTTGAACAGGCCGTAGCCGGCAATGTGCTCGTGCGCGGCGGACAATGGCACGGGTATGCCCAGGGCATTGCCCGGGCCGCCCCAGATGGCGAGTTCCAGTTCGAAATCCAGGCGTTCGCTGGGCTGCAGGCGCGGCGCATGCTCGGCGCGCACTTGCCCCCATGGCCGCTGCACCGCTTGTCCCGACACGGTAATGGACGAGTGCCGGCCGTGGTAGGCAATGGGCACATGTTTGTAATTCGGCAGCAGGGGGCAATCGGGCCGGAACAGCGTGCCTACCTTGGTGGCATGGTGGATGCCCGCATAGAAATCGGTATAGCTGCCTATGGCCGCGGGCAGGGCCATGCGCGTGTCCCGCAAGCTGTGCAGGATGCTGTCCGAGCGGCCCGCGGCCGGGCTGCCGCTGGCCAGCAGGGCAAACAGCGCGTGGCGCACGGCCAGGCGTTCGGGCGGGGGCAGCGCCATCCATGCG
>NZ_JAJMLX010000138.1 GCF_020991325.1 Bordetella petrii
AGCGCGCGGATGTCGGCCCGGACCGTCGCCGCGATGCGGTCGGCCACGGCGTCGGCCGTCATGGCTGGTCCAGGCGGTACTGGGCGCTGGCGGCGTGCGCGGGCAGGCCTTCACCCAGCGCCAGTTCGGCGGCAATGCGGCCCAGCGTCTGGGCGCCCTGCCGCGATACCTGAATCAGGCTGGACCGCTTCTGGAAATCGTATACGCCCAGCGGCGACGAGAAACGGGCCGTGCGCGAGGTGGGCAGCACGTGATTGGGGCCGGCGCAGTAATCGCCCAGCGATTCCGAGCTGAACCGGCCCATGAAAATGGCGCCGGCGTGGCGGATGCGGGCCGTCCAGTGCTCGGGCTGCTCGGTGGAAATTTCCAGGTGCTCGGGGGCGATGTCGTTGGCAATGGCGCAGGCCTCGTCCAGGTCGCGCACCAGGATCAGCGCGCCGCGGTTGGCCAGGCTGACGCGCAGGATGTCGGCGCGCGGCATGGTGGGCAGCAGGCGGGCGATGGCGGCCTCGACTTCGTCGATGAAGGCCGGGTCGGGGCACAGCAGGATGGACTGCGCCAGTTCGTCGTGTTCGGCTTGCGAGAACAAGTCCATGGCGATCCAGTCGGCGGGCGTCTTGCCGTCGCAGATGACCAGGATTTCGCTGGGGCCGGCGATCATGTCGATGCCCACGGTGCCGAACACGCGGCGTTTGGCGGCCGCCACGTAGGCATTGCCGGGGCCGACGATCTTGTCCACGGCGGGCACAGTGGCGGTGCCATAGGCCAGCGCGCCCACGGCCTGGGCGCCGCCGATGGCGAAGGCGCGGTCCACGCCGGCAATGGCGGCGGCGGCCAGCACGATGGGGTTGCGCACGCCGCCGGGCGTGGGGGTGACCATGACCAGCTCGGGCACGCCGGCCACTTTGGCCGGGATGGCGTTCATCAGCACCGACGAGGGGTACGCGGCCTTGCCGCCCGGCACGTACAGGCCCACGCGGTCCAGCGGGGTGATCTGCTGGCCCAGCAGGTTGCCTTCGGCGTCGGTGTATGTCCAGGTTTCGCCGCGCTGGTGCTCGTGGTAGGCGCGCACGCGGTCGGCCGCGGTTTCCAGCGCGTTGCGCTGCGCGGTGGGCAAGGCCGCCAAGGCGGCCTGCCAGTCGGCCTTGGGAATTTCCAGGGCTTCGGCCGTGTCGGCGGCAACGCGGTCGAAGCGCTGGGTGTATTCCAGCAGCGCGGCATCGCCGCGGTGGCGCACGTCGGCCAGGATGCCGGCGGCCGCGCGGTCGATGGATTCGTCTTCCGCGGCCTCGAAGGCCAGCAGTTTGGACAGCGCGGCGGCGAAATCGGGCTGGCGGGAGTCGAGGCGGTTGATCAGGGCTGCCATGGCGTCAAGGAAGAGCGGAAAACACACCCGCGACGGCGTTATTGCGGGTGCCGCCGCCGCAGGCAAAAACGTAGTGTAACGGGCGCAGCCCGTGCGCAGCGCTTCGAGGGCGGGTTTTCAGGCTGGCGCGGCCCCTTGGCGGGCCGCCCGCTGGAAGGCATCGAGCAGCGGCTGCAAGCGGGCGCCGCGGGTTTTCAGCGAGGCCTGGTTGACGATCAGGCGCGACGAAATGGCCATGATGTCTTCCACGGCGACCAGGTCGTTGGCGCGCAGCGTGCCGCCCGACGATACCAGGTCGACAATGCAGTCGGCCAGCCCGACCAGCGGGGCCAGTTCCATGGAGCCGTACAGTTTGATGATGTCGACATACACCCCCTTGGCGGCGAAGTGCTCGCGCGCGGACTGCACGTACTTGGTGGCCACGCGCAGGCGCGCGCCCTGGTGCACGGCGGCTTCGTAGTCGAAGCCGTTGCGCACTGCCACGCACAGCCGGCATTTGGCGATGTCGAGGTCGATGGGTTGGTACAGGCCGCCGGGCTGCTGGGCGGCGTGTTCGATCAGGACGTCTTTGCCGGCGATGCCCAGGTCGGCCGCGCCATACTGCACATAGGTGGGCACGTCGGAAGCGCGCACGATGATCAGGCGCAGGCCTGGATCGCTGGTGGGCAGGATCAGCTTGCGCGAGCTTTCGGGGTTCTCGGCGACCTCGATGCCGGCTTCGGCCAGCAGCGGCAGGGTTTCTTCGAAAATGCGGCCCTTGGACAACGCCAGAGTGATGGGCGCGGTGGGAGCGGTCATGCGGATTCCTTGCCGGTCAGGCGCTGGATGTCGGCGCCCAGCGCGCGCAGCTTGACTTCCATGCGGTCGTAGCCGCGATCCAGGTGGTAGATGCGGTCGACCTGGGTGGTGCCGTCGGCGGCCAGGCCGGCGATGACCAGGCTGGCCGAGGCGCGCAGGTCGGTGGCCATGACGGCCGCGCCCGACAGGCGCCTGACGCCGCGCACGACTGCCGTGTGGCCGTCGATGTCGATGTCGGCCCCCATGCGGCGCAGTTCCTGCACGTGCATGTAGCGGTTCTCGAAAATGGTCTCGACGATGACGGCCGTGCCGTCGGCCACGGTGTCCAGGGCCATGAGCTGGGCCTGCATGTCGGTGGCGAAGCCCGGGTATTCGTGGGTGCGTACGCCCACGGCGCGCGGGCGGCCCTGCATGGCGCCGCGGATCCAGTCGGGGCCGGTCTCGATGGAAAGGCCGGCTTCGATCACCTTGTCCAGCGTGGCGCCCATGGCGGCCGGGTCGGCGTTGCGCAAGGTGATGTCACCGCCGGCCGCGCCCACGGCGCACAGGAAGGTGCCGGCCTCGATGCGGTCGGGGATGACGCTGTGCTCGGCGCCGTGCAGGCTGGCCACGCCATCGACCACGATGCGATGGGTGCCGTGGCCGCGGATGCGCGCGCCCATTTTGATGAGCAGCTCGGCCAGATCGACGATTTCGGGTTCGCGCGCGGCGTTTTCCAGGATGGTCTGGCCTTCGGCCAGCACGGCCGCCATCAGCAGGTTTTCGGTGCCGGTGACGGTGACCATGTCGGTGCGGATGGAGGCGCCCTTCAGGCGCGCGGCCCGCGCTTCCACGAAACCGTGTTCGATGCGGATATCGGCGCCCAGCGCCGCCAGGCCCTTGATGTGCTGGTCGACCGGGCGCTGGCCGATGGTGCAGCCGCCGGGCAGGCTGACGCGAGCCTGGCCGAAGCGCGCCAACAGCGGGCCCAGCACCAAAATGGACGCGCGCATGGTCTTGACGAGTTCATACGGCGCTTCGAGATTGTCGACCTGGTTGGCCTGCACGGTGACCAGGCCGCTGGCGTCGCGTTCGGCCTTGACGCCCATGCGGCCCAGCAGGCGCAGCATGGTGCGTGTGTCGTTCAGGTCGGGCACGTTGGCCAGGGCCAGCGGGTCGGCGGTGAGCAGGCCGGCGCACAGAATGGGCAGGGCCGAGTTCTTGGCCCCCGAAATGGTGACTTCGCCGCGCAGTTGCGCGCCGCCGGTAATGCGTAGCTTGTCCATCAGCGGCCCGCCTGTGCGTATTCTTCGGGGGTGAGGGTGCGCATGGACAAGGCATGGATTTCGGCCTTCATGCGTTCGCCCAGCGCGGCGTACACCAGTTGATGGCGCGCGATCAGGCGCTTGCCTTCAAAGGCCGGGCTGACGATGACGGCGTCGAAGTGCGAACCGTCGCCTTGCACGTCCAGATGGTCGCAAGGCAGGCCGTCGGCGATATATTGGCGGACCTGCTCGGGGGTGGGTAGCATGGACGTCAGTTCCTGAGTTTGTAGCCGCTGGCCAGCAGCCGCAGCGCGCAGATCACCAGTGCGGCGAATACCCCGGCCACCACGGCCAGGCTGTGCCATGGCGAGACGTCCGATACGGAGAAAAAGCCGTAGCGGAAGCCGTCGATAGTGTAGAAGATGGGGTTCCAGTGCGATACGGCCTGCCAGAACGGCGGCAGCGTGTGAATGGAATAGAACACGCCGGACAAGAACGTGGCCGGCATGATCAGGAAGTTCTGGAACACCGCCAGCTGGTCGAACTTTTCCGACCACAGGCCGGCGATGAGGCCCAGCGTGCCCATGATGCCGCACGCCAGGATGGCGAACACCACGATCCAGCCCGGATGCGCGGGCGGCATCGAGGTAAAGCAGATGGCCACCAGCCACACACAGGCGCCCACCGCCAGGCCGCGCGCGATGGCGGCCAGCAGGTAGGCGGAAAAAATTTCCCGGTGCGACAGCGGCGGCAGCAGCACGAACACCAGGTTGCCGGTGATGCGGCTTTGGATCAGCGACGACGACGGGTTGGCGAAGGCATTCTGCAGCATGCTCATCATCATCAGCCCGGGGATCAGGAACGCGGTGTAAGGCACGGTGCCGTACACCATGACGCGCCCTTCCAGCACCTGGGCGAATACCAGCAGGTACAGCAAGGTGGTGACCACCGGCGCGGCAATGGTCTGCAGGCCGACTTTCCAGAAGCGCAGCAGTTCTTTGCGCAGCAGCGTGGGAAAGCCGGACCCGGCGTCCAGGCGGGGCTGTACCAGCGGCTGCGAGGTGGGAGTAAGCGGTGGGGTCACGAGACGATTTCTTCGGGTTCGAGTTCGGCCACGGGGGTGTCGTCGTGGTGCATGATGCGCACGAAGGCGTCTTCGAGGTCTACGCCGCCCACCCGCGCCAGCAGCGCCTGGGTGGTGTCCAACGCCACGATACGGCCGCCCTTCAGCATGGCGATGCGCCCGCACAGGGCCTCGGCCTCTTCCAGGTAGTGGGTGGTCAGCATGATGGTGTGGCCGGCCTTGTTCAGGCGCGAGATGAATTCCCACAGGGTGCGGCGCAGGTCGACGTCGACACCGGCGGTGGGCTCGTCCAGCACGATGACGGGCGGGCGGTGCACCAGCGCCTGGGCCACCAGCACGCGCCGCTTCATGCCGCCCGATAGGGCGCGCATATTGCTGTTGGCCTTGTCGGACAGGCCCAGGTTGAACAGGATCTCGTCGATCCAGTCGTCATTGTTGCGCAGGCCGAAATAGCCGGACTGGATGCGCAAGGTTTCGCGCACCGTGAAAAAGGGGTCGTACACCAATTCTTGCGGCACCACGCCCAGGGCGCGGCGGGCAGCCTTGTAGTCGGTGGCGACGTCGTAGCCGCAAACGCTGGCGCGGCCGCTGCTGGCCCGCGCCAGGCCGGCCAGGATGGAAATGAGGGTGGTCTTGCCGGCGCCGTTGGGGCCCAGCAGGCCGAAGAATTCGCCGGGCTCGATGTTCAGGCTGACGTCGTTCAGGGCCTGGAAGCCGGGGCCCGCCGTATGCCCAAGCAGTTTTTTCCAGCCGAGCGGACGCGGCGGGTAGATCTTGGAGACGTGTTCTAGAGTGACGGCGGACATGGCAACGGCGTAGGCCCGTAAAAGAGCGAATCGCCCATTATAAATGGCGGCCCGCCGCCCCGCTGGGGCGCGGGCCGCTGCCCGGATTACTGGTTGCGCTGGTTCAGGGCCTTGATCAGGCCGTCGATGCCGGACTGGTTGATTTCCTGGGCGAACTGGTTGCGGTAGTTCTGGATCAGCCAGATACCCTCGACGTTCATGTCGTAGATGCGCCAACCCTGCTGGGGATCTTTTTCAAGCCGGTAGTCCACGCCCACCGGCTGGCCGTTGGCTTGGGTGATCAGGCTGCGCACCACGACGTCGTCGGCGTTGGCGTCGCCGCGAAAGGGCAGCAGCTTGATGGTGGTGGCCTCGGTAACCCCGGTAAGGGCGCCGCTGTAGGTGCGGATCAGGGTGCCGCGGAAGGCATTCGCCAGCGCGTCGCGCTGTTCGGGGGTGGCCTGGCGCCAGTAGCGGCCGGCGGCAAGTTGTGTGGTCTTGCGGAAATTGACGTAGGGCAGGATGTAGGTATCCACCGCCTGGTTGACGCGCGCCAGGTCGCCCGACCGCAGCTGGCTGTCGGCCTTCAGGGCGCTCAGCGCCTCGTTGGCGGCATCCAGCACGAACTTGTCGGGCGCGCCCTGGGGATCGGGTTTGGCCTGGGCGGCGGTGGCGGCCATCAGGCCGACCGCGGCCGCGAACACCAGGCGCTGCAATACAGAATGAACAGAAAACCGCATGAAAACTCCTTGGAAGATGCCGTGGCGCCGTTACGGTTTTGGCGCGGGAGCGGCCGGTTGGGCCGGGGCGGGCGCGTCGTCTTCGTCGTCGATGCTGTAGTCGGGCAGGCTGTCATCGTCCTGGCGGTCGCCGCGCACCATGGCGGCCCGGCGCTGCAGGTAGGCATCGCGGATGAAGCTGTAGGGGTCGAGCGCCACGCGGTCGACCATGTCGGTGGTGTCGAGCAGGCTGGCGCGGGTGTCGACGATGTCCAGGCCCCACAGCGAATTGCGCCAGCGGGTATTTTCGATGGCGCCCGGGTTGGAATAGGTGACGGTACCGCCCTGCCAGTCGCCGATCAGGCCGATGCCGTCGCGCACGCTGCTGGCGCCCCAGATGGGCAGCACCAGGTACGGCCCCTGGCCAAAGCCCCACACGCCCAGCGTGGTGCCGAAGTCGTTGGGGATTTTGCGGGCGCCATTGGCCGAGGCCACGTCGAAGCAGCCGCCCACGCCCATGGTGGTGTTGAACAGGAAGCGGCCCAGGGTGTTGACGAAATCGTGCCCGCGCCCCTGCAGGAAGCTGTTGGTGGCGCCCCACAGATCGCCCACGTTGCTGAAAATATTGTGCACGCAGCTGCGTACCGGCTGGGGCGTGATGTAGGTGTAAGCCTGCGCCACCGGCTTGAAGAGCGCCCGGTCGACCGTGTCGTTGAACTTGAAGACGCCGCGGTTAAAGCCTTCCCAGGGATCGCGCGGATCGGGGTTGGCGGGCGCGGCGCAGCCCGCCGTCAGGGCGCATACGGCCAGGGCGGAGGCAAAGCGGGCGTAATTTGGCAGTTTCATGATCGGGCAGGCCCCGGGGAAAATTCGGGTCGGTTCGGAACGTGCCGGGCGCACAGCCAGCCCGGAAACGGGAAATTATCTATGGCGCGAAGGGAAAGCGTATTAATTCCCTGGCGTCGAGCCTTGTTTTTCGGCGGTGCCGTACAGGAACTTGCTGATCAGTTGTTCCAGCACGACGGCGCTTTGGGTATAGCGGATTTTGCCGCCATCGGCAAAGTTGTCTTCTTCGCTGCCGGCCGACAGCCCCACGTATTGCTCGCCCAGCAACCCGGAGGTCAGGATGGATGCCGAGGAATCCTTGGGGAAGTCGTAGCCTTGTTCCAGGTTCATGGTGACGACCGCCTGGAAGGTCTTGTCGTCGAAGCTGATGTTGCTGACCCGGCCCACGACCACGCCGGCGCTCTTGACGGGCGCCCGGGCCTTCAGGCCGCCGATGTTGTCGAAATTGGCGGTCAGGGTATAGGTGGGGGCGAAAGAAAAGCTGGCGAGATTGCCCGCGCGCAAGGCCAGGAATACCAGCGCGGCGAAGCCCAGCAATACAAACAGCCCTACCCAGAAATCGGTTTTTTCACGTGACATGATGAATCCGTATCAATTGCCAAACATCAGGGCGGTAAGGAGGAAATCCAGGCCCAGTACCGCCAGCGAGCCCACCACCACGGTGCGGGTGGTGGCGCGCGCCACCCCTTCGGGCGTGGGGCGCGACTGCCAGCCTTCGTACAGTGCGACCAGGGTGACGGTAACGCCGAACACCAGGCTTTTCAGGACGCCGTTGGCCACGTCGTTCCAGACATCGACGCCATTCTGCATTTGTGACCAGAACGCGCCGGCGTCCACGCCGATGAGCACGACCCCCACGACCCAGCCGCCCAGGATGCCCACCATGGAAAACACGGCGGCCAGTACCGGCATGGCGATGATGCCGCCCCAGAAGCGCGGCACCAGCACCCGCCGCATGGGGTCGACCGCCATGACTTCCATGGCGGAAAGCTGCTCGCCCGCCTTCATCAGCCCGATTTCGGCCGTGAGCGAGGTGCCGGCCCGGCCGGCGAACAGCAGTGCCGTCACCACTGGCCCCAGTTCGCGCACCAGCGACAGGGCCACCAGCAGGCCCAGGGCTTCTTCGGAGCCATAGCGGTTCAGGGTGTAATACCCCTGCAATCCCAGCACAAAGCCGACGAACATGCCCGATACGACGATGATCAGCAGCGAATAATTGCCGATGAAATGGACCTGCTGGGACACCAGGCGGGGGCGCGACAGGACGATACCGCTGCGCGACAGCAGCGCGCCCAGGAAACGTGTGAAGAACCCCACGCCGCCTACCAGGGAACGTACCCAGTGGCCCAGGGCGCCCAGTGCTTGTATCGGCCCGGTCATGGCTTGCGTCCTTCTTGTTGGGCCAGCCAGGCCTGGAAGGCCGGGGTGTCGGGGTAATGGAACGCCACCGGGCCGTCGGGTTCGCCGCGCAGGAACTGCCTGACGTACGGGTCTTGCGAGCCGGACAGGGTTTGCGGCGGGCCCGAGGCCTTCAGCCGGCCCTGGCCAACCAGGTAGACCTGGTCGGCGATGGCGAAAGATTCCTGTATGTCGTGGGTGATGAGCACCGATGCGCAGTGCAGCCGGTCGGACAGGTCGCGGATCAGGCGCGCGGTAATGCCCATGGAGATGGGGTCCAGCCCGGCGAAGGGTTCGTCGTACAGGATGAGTTCGGGTTCCAGCACCACCGCGCGGGCCAGCGCCACGCGCCGGGCCATGCCCCCGGATATTTCCGCCACGCGCAGGTGGGCCGCGGCGCGCAGGCCCACCGCGTCGAGCTTGTCGAGCACGCGCCCGGTGATGTCGGCTTCCGGCAGGCGGGTATGTTCGCGCAGGGGGAAGGCGACGTTTTCGAAGACGTTGAGGTCGGTAAACAGCGCGCCCTGCTGGAACAGCACTCCCATGCGCTTGCGCAGGGCTTGCAGGTCGGCACCGCGGGCGCGTCCGATATCTACCCCGAAAGCCCGCACCTGGCCGCGCAGCGCGGTCAGTTGCCCCGTGGCGGCGCGCAGCAGCGTGGTCTTGCCCGAGCCCGATCCGCCCATGACGGCGACCACTTGGCCAGGCTTGACCACCATGTTGATGTCCTGCAATACCGTGAAATCGCCATAGCCCAACGCCACCCCGTCGAGCGACAGGGCAAGTTCCGGGCTATTGGAGGTGTGATCGGGCATAGGCAATGGGAGTTGGGCCGCGGCCGGCAAAGGGATGGCCCCGGGGGAGCGGCCCATTGTAACGTGCGATTGTCGGCCTATTTATGTGCCCAAACGTGACCTTATTGCAGCGTAATGTTGCCTTTCTTGATGACTTCTGCCCATTTCCTGGTTTCGCTGGCAATAAAGGCCCCGAATTCCTCGGGCGTGCCGCCGCCAGCCTGGCTGCCGGTGTCGGCGATGGCCTTCTGCACTTCCGGGTCTTGCAGAATGCGGTTGAACTCGCTGTTCAGCTTGGCAATGATGGGCGCGGGCGTGTCGGCCGGTGCCACGATGCCCTGCCAGTTGTAGGACTCGAACCCCGGCAGGCCGGCTTCGGCCATGGTGGGCACGCCGGGCAGCACGTCGATGCGCTTGGCCGAGGTCACCGCAATGGGGTGCACCTTGTTGCCGCGAATGGCCGGCAGCGCCGAATAGCCCATTTCGAACATCATCGAGATATGGCCGCCCATCAGGTCGCTGGCGGCCAGGGCGCCGCCCTTGTAGGGCACGTGCACGATGTCGATGCCGGCCTGTTCGCGGAACATTTCGCCCGACAGGTGGTGGGCGCCGCCCACGCCGGACGAACCGAACGTCAGCCCGCCCGGGTCTTTCTTGGCCAGGGCGATCAGTTCCTGCAGGTTCTTGACCGGCAGCGAGTTGTTCACGCTGAGCACCAGCGGGCTGTTCTCGATCAGGATGACCGGCGCCAGGTCTTTGGTGGCCTGGTATGGAATGTCGGGCATCAGGGTGGGGTTGACCGCCATGGGGGCCAGGTTGCCGGTGCCGATGGTGTAGCCGTCGGGCGCCGCCTTGGCAATGAGGTTGGTGCCGATGACTCCGCCCGCGCCGGCCTTGTTCTCGACCACGACCGTCTGCTTGAGCGAATCGGCCAGCTTGCGGGCCAGCAGGCGCACGCGGGTGTCGGCGAAGCCGCCCGGGGCGTAGGGCACGATCAGGGTGATGGGCTTGGACGGCCAGTTGTCCTGGGCCTGGGCCAGGGGCGTGGCGGCCAGGGTGATGGCGGCCAGCAGGCTGGCCATGAGCGGGCGTAGCGGTTTCATGCGGGGGCTCCTCTTTCTATGGGCTGATCAGCGTCTTGTGAGCGTGGCAGTTTAAGAGTTATTCGTCCGTTGCGGCAGTGTCGGCCCCGCCAGAGGGGCAGGCGCACAGGCACTGTTCTTGCTGAGATTCCCGACAGTCCGGCGCGGCGACGCCGGCCATCCGTAACAAGGAGGCCTCATGCGATCGATTCTTCTCTGGCTGCTGGGCGTGCCCATCCCGATCATCATCTTGATCGCCCTGCTTACCTGATCCTGCCTGCGCGTACCCGCGTGCACGCCACTTCTTCCAACCAGGAAAAAACATGTCTGCGACTCAGCCCGTTACAAGTTACCCGGGCAGCCCCGTGCTGCCGGAAGAATCATCCCGATCCGCGGTCTCCTGGCCCGCCGTGTTTGCGGGGGCGGTGATCGCCGCCGCCGTGTCCGCCATGTTGGTCACGGGTGGCGCCGGACTGGGCTTCCTGACCGTGTCGCCTTGGCGTGGCGAGGGCGCTTCCGGTTCTACCCTGGCCGTGGGATCCATCATCTGGCTGCTGTTCAGCCAGGTTGTCGCCTATGGCGTGGCGGGCTACGTGGCCGGCCGGCTGCGCACGAAATGGGCCCACACCACCGGCGATGAAATCTATTTCCGCGACACGGCGCATGGCTTTCTGGTGTGGGCGCTGAGCGCGGTGATATGGATGGCCTTGCTGGGGTCCACCGTGGCCGCCGTTGTCTCGGGCACCGCGAAGGCCGGCGCGACGCTGGCGGGCACCGGTGCGGCCGCCGCGACCGCCGGGCAGGCCGGCGCGGGCGATGGGCCGCTGGGATACTACACGGATGCGCTACTGCGTCCGGATGACCCGTCCATGGCAACGGGCCGGGCCGATGTCCGCCCCGAAGTGTCTCGCATCCTGGCGCGCAGCCTGGTGAATGAACCGATGTCCGATGACGACCAAGCCTATCTGGCCAGGCTCGTAGCGCAGCATGCTGGCCTGGACGAGACCGCCGCCCGCCAGCGGCTCGAGCAAATTCAGCAACAGGTCCGGCAGGCCGAGCAGCAAGCGCGCGAGGCGGCGGATGCCGCCCGCAAGGCAGCGGCGGGCTTCGCCCTGTGGGCGTTTGCCTCGCTGTTGATCGGCGCCTTCGTGGCGAGCTTCGCGGCCACTCTGGGCGGACGGGCGCGGGATCAATAGGCCTTTGTGCCGCGGTACGGCATACGGCCGATTGGCGCGCCCAATTTCTATAGGAGCGGACAATGGCAACTCGCAAGCCTGAGCATTCGAAGCACCCGCAGCAAGCGGCGGTGGATACCGCTTACCTGAATTCCGATAGCGGCCCGGCGCTTGCGCCCGGCAGCGGCAGCAAGCACCCAGCCTTGAAGAAAGCGCGCGCCGTGGGCGCCATGGTGGACGGCATGCCGGCCAATTCCACCAAGGCGGCCGAATATGGCCCGCAATCGGCGCGGGCGCCCGCGGGAGGCACCCAGCCAGCGCCGGACGAGGCCGCGACGGCCAGCACGCTGTCGGAAAAAAACCGTTCGGCCAAGACCGGCGGTCGCGCCGGTGC
>NZ_JAJMLX010000139.1 GCF_020991325.1 Bordetella petrii
TTGCCATTCAGGCGGTGGCTGATGAAGGGGCGGATTGGCCCGGCCTTCGATTTCCTGGGTGAATGTCATCGGTGCAAAACAGCCATGGCGCCACCTTCGCCGCCATGAGCTGCCGCGGCGAGTTCTCGCCGGCACTACCAGGTATCTGGCTCCCGTCAGGGTGCCAGATACCGTTCAACTGAGACTGTCGTGGCGCACGGCGGTGTCCGGCACCTTCGGAGCCAGACACCCTGCGATACACCGTCTTTTATCTTAAAGTAGCGCCATCGGGGCAAGGCAGTGCAAAGACGTTCACCAACCCCCAACGTTGAAGCCCCTACACCCAAACGCGAGCACCCTCACGCATATCACCACACGAAAGGCCATTCCCGCCGCGGTGGGCGGCGGGAAGCGCCGGCCCCGCACGATTTTCTTCTTTCAACCCGGTGCGGCCAAGCATGCCAAGCACGCCACCCGCCCCGGCGATGGAAGACATCTACTTGCCGCCAGTCGGCGTGAGGCGTTGTGAGGGTCGAGGCGCCTCGGGGCCGGGCACGGGCGCGCTGGGCGCCCGTACGGCACCGTGAAGCCGAGACACTCACAACGCCTCGCGACGACGGACAGAAGAATTCCACCCACCACATGCCACGCACAGCACAGCACAGCACAGCCCCCAGCATCACCCCGTCAGCCCCGCCCGCACCCCTTCAGACCTATCCCACAGGTTGGGAACCGCCACGTTCGAATACCCCGAGACGAACGGCTTGGCCTGGCCGGTGTCGGGGTCGAACACATGCCGCGCCACCGCGCCGATGTTGCCCCCGTACAGGTGCACGCTGATCGACACCGCATCCCGGTGGGCATTCCATACTTGGTGGATATCGCCTTCCACGGGCGACAGCACCTCGATCTGGCCCGGCCGCAACTGGACCGGCTCGCCATCGGGCACATAACCCGGCGGCGCGGCGCGGTAGCGCTGGCTGAACTCGCTGCCGCGCAGCATCGCCACATACCCCCACACCGTGTGGTCGTGCACCGGCGTGGACTGCCCCGGCCCCCACACGAAGCTCACCAGGCTGAAGCGCTCCAGAGGATCGCAATGCAGCAGGTACTGCTGATAGTGCCGCGGGTGCGGCACCGCACAGGTGTCGGGCAGCCAGTCATCATGCGCCACCAAATCGGCCAGCGCGCCCTGCAAGGCCGCGCCCGCCATGCCCTCGGCGCCATGCCGGTCGGCCAACTGGGTGGCGGTAAGCACGAAGCGGCGCAGGCGTTGCAGGTCTGTGGACATCGCATCTCCTTGAAAGGCCCCGCGCGAGGCGCGTCAGGCCGTGCCGGCGGGCACTGCGGGGCCGTGGTAGCCCAGCTGCCGCGAAATGTCCGCCGCGGCATCCAGGATCAAAGGCACATATTGCTTCATCTTCGCCGGGGTCAGGCGGTCCAGCGGGCCGGAAATGCCCAGCGCGGCCACTGGCCTGCCCAGGCCGCTGAAAATGGGCGACGCGGCGCCACCGATGCCGTCGCGCCATTCGCCGCGGTTGATGGCATAGCCCTTCAGCGCCACATCGGCCAGTTCCTGCTTCAGCGCCTGTTCACTCGTGCGCGTCAGGCGGGTGTGCGATTGCAGCTGGCTTTTGTAGTGCGCCAGGTAGCCGCCCTGCTGGAAAGCCAGCAGCGCCTTGCCGGTAGCCACCGCGTAGGCCGGCGCGCGCCCGCCGATGACCGAATACGCGCGTATGGGCTGGGGGCTGTCGATCTTGTCGATATAGACCACGTCCAGGCCATCCAGCACCGACAGGTGCACGGTTTCGCCGGTTTGCGCGGCCAGGGCGCGCATCAGCGGCGTGGCCAGGTTCCGGACATCCATGCTGGTCAGCTGGCGCGCGCCCAACTCGAACATCTTCAGGGTGCTGCGGTAGCCGCCGGTGTCCTGGTCGCGCACCACGTATCCGGCATGGGCCAGGGTCTGCAGGGTGCGGTGCGCATTGCTGCGCGACAGTCCGCACATCTGGGCCACCTCGTCGAGATTGGGCATGCGGCCGTCATGCTTGCTGACGGTTTCAAGCACCATCAATCCCTTGAGTAAAGTCTTGTCCATGTGGAAACGGCCCGATTGCAACGCATGCCATTGTATGCGTTGCCCTCTTGGCAGGCGGCGCGCCGGGCGCCTTACTTCAGGTTGGCGTTCTTGACCACGTCGGCCCAGATCGCGATTTCATCGGCCAGGGCCTGGTCGGTTTGCCGGGCCGTGGTGGGAACCGCGCTGGCCCCCTGCCCGGCCATGGCCTTCTGCACCGACGGCACCTGCGCGGCCTGCTTCATGGCGTCGGCAAGCCGCTGCACCACTTCGTCGGGCGTGCCCTTGGGCACCAGCATGGCGTAGCGCGTGCTGACGTTGTAGTTGTCCACGCCCTGCTCCTGCAAAGTGGGCACGTCCGGCAATAGCGGCGTGCGTTCCTGCGTGGTGACGCCGATGAAGCGCAGCTTCTTGTTGCCGATCTGAGCCACCAGCGTGGGCATGGTGTCGAACACCATGTCCACCTGCCCGCCCATCAGGTCGGCCAGGGCCGGGCCGCTGCCCTTGTACGGCACGTGCAACAGCCGGGTGCCGGTGGCGATCTGGAACTTCTCGGCCGTCATGTGCTGCGAAGACCCATAACCCGCCGATCCGTACGACAGTTCGCCGGGCTTGCGCTTGGCCAGGGCGATCAATTCCTGGATATTGCGCACCGGCAGGTCGGCTCGCACCACCACGGCCAGCGGCGTGGACGTGGCCATGGACACGCCGCGGAACGACTGCGGGAATTCATATTGCTGCTTCTTGGACGGCAGCAGCGAATTGATCGCCAGGCTGCCCACCGCCCCCAGCAGCACGGTATAGCCATCGGCCTTGGCATTGACCACCGCCTGCGCGCCGATTTCGCCGGCCGCGCCGGCCTTGTTTTCCACCACCACGGGCTGGCCCAGGATCTTGGCCAATTGCTCGGCATACACCCGGGCCGAGAAATCCGTGGCGCCGCCGGGGGGATACGGCACGATCATGTTGATGGGCGACGCAGGCCAATTGCCCGCCGAGGCCGCCACAGACACCGTAAGAAACAACAGGCCCAGAAGCCGGGCAAGAGAAGTCGTCATTTTTGTCTCCGATGGTCATATCCCAAATATTGGGATTTAAATTCTATTATTTGATTTTTTATAGGCTCCCATATAACATTCCAGGCGTCAATCGAATTCGAATTCCGGCCGTGCCGGCGGCTTATTGCAGGAGCACCAATGAAGCAGCAATCCACCCTCGCGGGGGTACGGGTCATCGAAATTTGCAACGTCGCCGCCGGGCCGTTCTGCGGCATGCTGCTGGCCGACATGGGCGCCGACGTAGTCAAGATCGAACCCCCGGGCAGCGGCGACACTCTGCGCAGCTGGGCGCCCATCACCGATGGCTACAGCGAGAACTTCGCGTCCCTGAACCGCAATAAACGGTCGGTGGCGCTGAACCTGAAAGACCCGGCCGACCAGCAACTGGCCGCCCAGCTCATCGCCCAGGCCGATGTGCTTATAGAAAACAACCGCCCCGGCGTCATGGACCGTCTGGGGCTGGGCTACCAGGCCATGTCCGAACGCAACCCGAAGCTGGTGTACTGCTCGATCTCGGCCTATGGCCAAAGCGGCCCACGCAGCCAGGAAGGCGGGTTCGACCTGACCCTGCAGGCCATGAGCGGCCTGATGAGCGTCACCGGCGAAACCGGCGGCGCGCCGGTGAAGTGCGGCGTGCCGGTGTGCGATTTCACAGCCGGGCTGTATGGGGCGTTTTCCGTGGTGGCCGCCCTGCGCACCGCCCAGGCCGAAGGGCAAGGCACCCATGTCGATATCTCTATGCTGGGCGCCACGCTGGGCATCGCCGCGCTGCAAACCTCGCAGTATTTCGGCACGGGCGTCGATCCCGTCAAGCTGGGCTCGGCGCACCCGCGCAATGCCCCGTACCAGGTGTTCCGCTGCCAGGGTGGCTATTTCGGCATGGCGGCCGGCAACGATGCGCTCTGGAAATCCGTGTGCGGCGTGGTGGGCCGCGACGACCTGCTCGCCGACGCCCGCTTCGCCAATACCGGCGCGCGCGCGGCCAACCAGGAAGTCCTGCGCGACCTGCTCGAAGACATCTTCGCGCAAGCCGATTCCGACACCTGGTTGGCCAGGTTCCGCCAGGCCGGCGTGCCCTGCGCGCCGGTCAACAATTATTCCGATGTGCTGGCCGACCCGCAGGTCGAACACATGCAATGGGTGCAAGACCTGACCCTGCCCAACGGCGCGCGCACCAAGACCTTCGTGTCGCCCATCCGCTTCAACGGGCACACGGCCGACGTGGCGCGCCGCCCGCCCAACCTGGGCGAGCACAATGCGGAAGTGCTGGCCGAACTGCAACCGCGCAGCCGCGCCGCGGAGTAAACCCATGGCCGACAACGTGCTCCTGCTGGACCAAAGCCCGCAGTGCTGGACTTTCACGCTGAACCGGCCCGACAAGCGCAATGCGCTGTCGGCCGAATTGGTCGAGGCCCTGATCAACGCCGTTGAAGCGGCACACGCGCAGCAAGTGCCGCTGCTGGTGTTCCGCGGCGCGGGCAAGAACTTCAGCGCCGGCTTCGACTTCACGGGCCATGAAGACCAGAGCGAAGGCGACCTGCTGCTGCGCATGGTGCGCATCGAAACCCTGCTGCAATGCGTGGCGGCTTCGCCCGCCCTGACACTGGCCCTGGCGCAGGGGCGCAATTTCGGCGCGGGCGTAGACTTGTTCGCGGCCTGCAAGCTGCGCTATTGCACGCCCGACGCCAGCTTCCGCATGCCGGGCCTGAAGTTCGGCCTGGTGCTGGGCACCCGCCGGTTCCGCAACCTTGTCGGCGCCGGGCATGCCTTGTCCATCCTGGGCAATGCGCGCCCCTTCGACGCCGACGAGGCGCACCGTATCGGTTTCGTCGAGCCGCCCGCCCCGGAAAGCGCATGGCCGTCCCTGCAGCAGCAGGCTGCCGGCATGGCGCAGGCGCTGGACGCGCCCACGCGCGAGCAGTTGTATAGCGTGCTGGACGTCAACCACCACGACGCCGACATGGCGGCGCTGGTGCGCTCGGCCGCCCGGCCGGGCATCAAGGAACGCATACGGCAGTACCTGCAATAGGCCTGCCCAAGGAGGAAGACATGACATCCGGATTCAACCAGGCCGACAAGCGCCTGACCATTCAGGACCTTGCCGCCATGATCCCCGACGGCGCATCCGTGGCGCTGGGCGGCAGCTTCCTGCACCGCGGGCCGTTCGCGCTGGTGCGCGAACTGGTGCGGCAAAAGAAAACCAACCTGGAAATCGTCAAGCAGTCGCCCGGCTACGACATCGACCTGTTGTGCCGCGCCGGCGTGGCCGCGCGCGCGCGCACCGGCATCGTGGCCATGGAAGGCAATTTCGGCCTGGCCCCCAATTACCGCAAGGCCATCGAAAGCGGCAAGCTGCAACTGGAAGAACACGCCTGCGCCACACTGACGGCGGGCCTGCGCGCCGCGGCGTTCGGCGTACCCTTCCAGCCCTGCGCGGGCATCGAAGGCAGCCACCTCATCGACATCAACGGCTGGCAGCGCCTGGACGACCCCTATGGCTCGGGCAAGTCCGCCTGGGTCATTCCCGCGGTACAGCCCGACTTCGCTGTCATCCACGCCAACGAAATCGACAGCCGCGGCAATGTGCGGGTACTGGGCACGTCGCACTGGGACCGCATCATGAGCCGCGCCGCGCGCAGCGTGCTGGTGGTGGCCGAACGCCAGGTAGACACCGAAGTGTTCGAGAAGCAGCCGGAAGTCACGCTGATCCCGTACTTCATGGTGCAGGCCTATGCCGTGGTGCCCCAGGGCGCCTGGCCCGGTTCGTGCTGGCCCGCCTACGAAATCGACTACCCCGCGGTGGAACGCTACCTGGAACCCGGCGCAGAGGCGCTTCAGGCGCACCTGGACGCCGCGCCCGAAGCCTTGCAGGAGCACGCAGCATGAGCAGCTGGTCGCCCTTTTCCTACATCGTCACCAACCTGGCGCGCTTCATCCGCCCCAATGAAATCACCTTCAGCGGCGTGAATTCCACCATGCCCATGCTGGCCTGCCTGATGGCCAAGCAGGCCTACGACTGGGACTACATCTACATCAACGTGGCGGGCGGGGTAGACCCCCGCCCGTCCAAGGTGCCGCTGTCCAGTTCAGACCCGGTGCTGGCGCAGCACACGGCCTCGATTTTCGACAACGAAGATTTCTACGACCTGTGCTGCCGCGGCCGCATGGACCTTACCTTCCTGGGCGCGGCGCAGATCGACGGCGAAGGCAATGCCAACAATTCCTGCATCGGCGACTGGCACCAGCCCAAGGTGAGGCTGCCGGGCGGCGGCGGCGGCGCGGTCATGCTGCCCACCGCCAGGCGGGCCTGCACCTGGCGCACCGAACACTCGCCGCGCACCTTCGTGGAAAACCTGCATTTCCGCACGTCCTGGGGCGGCTTCCATGGCGTGGTCACTCCCATTGCGGTGTTCGTGAAGCAAGATGGCCGGCTGGCCCTGCAATCGTGGCACCCCGAATCCAGCCTGGACGAAGTGCGGCAACGCACCGGCTTCGCGTTCGAGCATCAGGGCGCCTCACCCACCGCGGCGCCCACCGCCCGCGAAACGCAGGCTTTGGCCGTATTGGACCCCGACGGTGTGTTCGAGCGCGATGCCGCCGTGGCGCTGCGCTAGAGCCTGCCCATGACCCAGCATCCCAGCCTGTTCCACGCCTACGCACAGCAATGGCGTGCCCCCGGCTGGGCCGGCCAGCGCGCACTGACGGACGCGCAGGGCACGGCCCACCTGACCTACGCGCAATTGCACGCGGCGGTTTCCGCCATGGCCGGACAACTGCGCCAGGCCGGCGTGCAACCCGGCCAACTGCTGGCCATTGCCATGGATCGCGGCCTGGCCAGCGTGGTTGCCATCCTGGGCAGCATGGCCGCCGGCGCCTGCCCCTGCCCCCTGGAACCCCGCCTGACCGGCCAGGAAATACGCGGCCGCCTGGAAGCAGCGGGCATACGCAGCGTGCTGGCCGACGCCAGCCACCTGCCTGCCTTCGCCGATACGCAGGGCATCCAACTGCTGCAAGCGCAGGCCCTGCCCGATGCGCCGCCGTACTGGCACGCGGACATCGCCGCCGATGACCCGGGGCTGCTGCTGTTCACGTCTGGCAGCACGGGCCGCCCCAAGGGGGTGCTGCAAAGCCATCGCGGGCTGCTGAACAACGCGCGCGGCGTCATTCCCGCCACCGGCCTGACGGCCGACGACAAGCTGCTGCATGTCATGCCGCTGTACCACACCAACGGGCTGAACAACCAGCTGTTCAGCCCGCTGCTGGCCGGCGCGCACATCGTGCTGGGCGACCGGTTCCGCGCCCAGGACATGCCGGCGCTGATGGAACGGCACCGCCCCACCATCATCACGGGCGTGCCCACCATGTACTCGCGCATGCTGGACCACGCCTTCACGCCGGACAGCCTGGCGGCGCTGCGCTTCGCGCGCTGCGGCTCGGCCCCCATCACGCGCGAACTGCACACCCGCATCGAGGCCTTCCTGGGCCGCCCCTTGATCGTCTCGTACGGCTTGTCCGAGGCCACCTGCACCTCGACGCTGAATCCGCCCAGCCAGCGCAAAGTGGGCACCATCGGCAAGGCCTTGCCCGGGCAGCGCGTATTCCTGCGCGACAGCCGGGGGCAGGAAATTACCCGGCCCGGCGTCGACGGCGAGATCTGCATCGCGGGCGACAGCCTGATGTTGGGCTACCTGGGCACGCTGGGCAACGGCGTGCTGGAAGCCGCGCCGCCAGTGCTGGCCACCGGCGACCTGGGCCGGGTAGACGAAGACGGCTACTTCACCATTACGGGCCGCCAGAAAGACGTGATCATCCGAGGCGGCGAAAACATATCGCCCACTCTGATCGAACAGACGCTCAGCTCCAGCCCGCTGGTGCACAGCTGCTGCGTCGTCGGCAAGCCCGACGCCGACCTGGGCGAGGTGCCCGTGGCCTTCGTGGTGGCCGCGGCCGGTACGCAGGCCACCGAAGCGGACATCAAGGCGCTGGTGGCCGGCCAGCTATCCCGGATCCATCAACTGGCCGGCGTGGTGTTCATGGACACCCTGCCGGAGAATGCAGTAGGGAAGGTGGACAGGAAGGCGCTGGGGGCGATGGTGTGATTCTGGCGGTGGTGGGGTCGGAGTTAGTTCTTCTGGCCGTCGTCGCGGGCCGGTGTGGCGGCCTTGGCTTCACGGTGCCGTACGGGCGCCCAGCGCGCCCGTGCCCGGCCCCGAGGCGCCGCGGCCGCCACACCGGCCCACGCCGACTCGCAACAATGCGCAAACCCACAGCGCCGGGGCGAATCCCGTTCTTGCCTGTTTGCCCGCGCCTGTTGAAAGGAAAAAAATCGTGCGGGGCCGGCAATTCCAGGCGCCCTGCACGCCTGGATTTGCCATTCAGGCGGTGGCTGATGAAGGGGCGGATTGGCCCGGCCTTCGATTTCCTGGGTGAATGTCATCGGTGCAAGACAGCCATGGCGCCACCTTCGCCGCCATGAGCTGCCGCGGCGAGTTTTCGCCGGCACTACCGGGTGTCTGGCTCCCGTCAGGGTGCCGGACACCGTTCAACTGAGACTGTCGTGGCGCACGGCGGTGTCCGGCACCTTCGGAGCCAGACACCCTGCGATACGCCGTCTTTTATCTTAAGGTAGCGCCATCGGGGCAAGGCAGTGCAAAGACGTTCACCAACCCCCAACGTTGAAGCCACTACACCCAAACGCGAGCCCCCCACGCATACCACCACACGAATGGCGATTCCCGCCGCGGTGGGCGGCGGGAATCGCCGGCCCCGTACGATTTTCCTCTTTCAAACCGATGTGCCCAAGCATGCCAAGCACGCCACCCGCCCCGGCGATGGAAGACATCTACTTGCCGCCAGTCGGCGTGAGGCGTTGTGAGGGTCGAGGCGCCTCGGGGCCGGGCACGGGCGCGCTGGGCGCCCGTACGGCACCGTGAAGCCGAGACACTCACAACGCCTCGCGACGACGGACAGAAGAACCGAACCCTCCGATAAACGCACGCCAACAACGCACACCCGGCTAGGGTCACCCCCCGATATAACTCATCTCGACCTTGCGTTCCCCCTGCCCGATGATGGGCACCCCCAGCCCCCGCAATTCGGAGTAGCGGTCGTCCCGCTGACCCCAGATGCCGGCCAGGGCGTGGGCGATGGCGTCGTCGCTGGCGCCGCCGCGCACCAGCTCGCGCAGGTCGTGCCCATGCGTACCGAACAGGCACAGGAAGATCTTGCCTTCCGGCGACAGGCGCGCGCGCGTACAGCCGCTGCAAAAAGCCTGGGTCACGCTGGAGATCACGCCGATTTCGCCGGCGCCGTCTTCATAGGCCCAGCGCTCGGCCACGCGGCCCATGACCTCGGTTTCGAGAGCACGCAACGGATGCGCCGCGCCTATGGCTTGCAGCACTTCGCCGCTGGGCACCACTTCCCGCAAATTCCAGCCGTTGGTGGCCCCGACGTCCATGTATTCGATAAAGCGCAGCACATGGCCGCTATGGCGAAACCGCCGCGCCATGGGCAGGATCTGGCCGTCGTTCAGGCCGCGGCGCACCACCATGTTGACCTTGACCGGCGCCAGCCCCGCCTCGGCGGCGGCGTCGATGCCGCGCAAGACGTCGTCGGGCGTGAAGGCGGTGTCGCTCATGCGGGCGAACATGTCGGGGTCGAGCGCATCCAGGCTGACGGTGACCCGCGCCAGGCCGGCGCGCCGCAGGGCCGCGGCCTTGCGCTGCAGCAGCGTGCCGTTGGTGGTAAGCGTCAGTTCCAGCGGCCGGCCAGCCGGCGTGCGCAGATCGGCCAGCATCTCGACCAGGGCCTCGATGTTCTTGCGCAGCAGCGGTTCGCCTCCGGTCAGGCGGATTTTCTCGACCCCCAATTGTGCGAACAGCCGGGCCAGCCGCGTGATTTCCTCGAACGACAGCAGGGCCGATTGCGGCATGAAGGCGTAGTTGCCGTCGAACACTTCGCGCGGCATACAGTAGGTGCAGCGGAAGTTGCAGCGGTCGGTGACCGAAATGCGCAGGTCGCGCATGGGCCGCGCGCGCCTGTCCAGCGCGGGCTGGCCCGCGGGCGGCAAAGGCGCCTGCGGCAATGGCGCCGCGCGCGGCGCGGAACGGTCTGCCAGAAAAATGACTTTGCTCATCGGCACATCATATCTCGCAATATGGCCCCGGGCGAGCCGTCAGCCAAAGGCCTCGGCCGGGGTCTGCAGCCTGCCGGTATCGGTGGCGTCGTAACCCACCAATTGGCTGACATAGGACAAGTACTCACGGCTGCGCATAATACCCAGCAGATCCTGCATGGCCGGGGTGTCCAGCGACGTGCGGCGTATGGCGAAAAAGTAGCGTTCGCGCACCAACGGGATGAAATCCAGCCCGAAGCGCCAGGCGGCGGTCTCGACGCCCACGCCCGTGTCGGCCATGCCGCTGGCGATGTGGGCCGCAATGGCCATGTGGGTGAATTCGTTGGTTTCATAGCCCTGCACGTCGCCGATGGACACGCCGGCCTGCTCCAGCATCAGTCCCACCAGGTAACGGGTGCTGGAACCGATCTGGCGGTTCACGAAGCGCACGTCGGAACGGGCCAGGTCGGCCATTCCCCGGATACCCTTGGGGTTGCCCTGCACCACGAACAAGCCCGTGTTGCGCACCGCCAGGTGGATCAGCAGGTAATCGTCAGGGGCCAGCCAGGCGGCGTAGCGCGCCATGATGGGCGCCTCGAAGGGGCCGGTGGGCACCTGGAAACCCGCCAGGTCGCATTCGTGGCGCTCCAGCGAGGCCAGCGCCTCGATGGCGGTGCGGTAGCGCAGTTCCAGCCCGGGCTGGCGGCCGCTCATGTGCTGCATCAGGGCCTCGACCGCGAAGCCGTGGCTGGCATGCAGGCGCAGGTGCGGGATGGCCTCGGGCAACAGCTTTTCCAGTTCTTCCTGCAATTCGGACGCCAGGCTTTCCAGGGTGGGCATCAGGCGCGCCTCGATGCGGCGGTTGGCCCACAGCAGGCGCTGCGCGAAAGGCGACAACTGCGTGCCCTGGCGGCGCTTGGTAATCAGCAACTGCGTGCCGAAAAGATCTTCGAAACGCCGCAGAATGCCCCAGGCATGCCGGTACGACAGGCCGCAGGCGCGGCAGGCGCCGGCAATATTGCCGGTAGCGTCGATGGCCGACAACAGCGACAGCATGTCGTGCAGGGGCTGGCCGGCGTGGTCGGCGTCGCCTTCCAGCAGCCATTGCGGCCGCAGGCCGATGCGGAACTTATATGTCATTAATTTCTTATTGAACCGATAAATCTTGGGGGGTAGAGTACGCGCATCAAGCGCTTTCCTGTCTGTTTATATGTTTAATAAAGCATATTATCAAGCGGGCAAAGCCGCAATAAGGTGAACCCTGCGTGCCCTGCCCCGGCAGGCCGCAACCAGGAGACAAGCATGCCTACCCCCCAGGCAAAACCGAATCCGCCCGGCGGTGCCGGCGCACGCGGCGGGGCCTTGGCCCTGGCGGCCGCGCGGCAATCGGAATCGGC
>NZ_JAJMLX010000014.1 GCF_020991325.1 Bordetella petrii
GCCAGGCTCTAGGTGTGCGCTGGCGAATATCTCTATCAACCGCGAGGAGGGACCGGGCCGGGGGCGCGGGCGCCGCGGCGGGCGCAAGTGGCGCGGGCGCCGCGCCGTGTTCCTGGGCCAGCTGCCGTAGCACCGCGCAAATACGTTCGTACACGGCCTCGTCGGGCTCTTCCGAAGCGCGATAGGTGTCCAGTTGGCTTTTCAGCACGTCTTTCGTTTCCAGGAAAATATCCACCATGTCCGCGCGCAGCGTCATTTCGCCACGGCGGATCTCGTCCAGCAGGTTCTCCAGAAGGTGGGTGGTGCCCGCCAGATGCTGGAAACAGCCGAATGTCGCCGCGCCCCCCTTGATGGAGTGCGCAGCCCGGAAGATCGCATTCAACTGCTCGATGTCGGGCGCGCCGACATCCAGCTGCAACAGCAGTTGTTCCATCTCGGCGAGCAGTTCGTCCGCCTCGTCGAAGAATGTCTCGTAGAACTGACTGAGATCCAGGCCGCTCATAGACCGTACACCTTCCTTTCGAACTTGCTCAGGCGCCCGGCTGCTCGCCGAGCAGTTCGGACGCCAATTCCACCAGCACGCCGGGGTCCAGCGGCTTGTTCAGCCAGCCACACACCCCAAGGTCGCGCGCGGCACTTTTGCTTTGCCCGTCGTCTTCCGTGGTAAGCACCAGCACGGGCAGGTCCTGGTATCCCGGTTCGTCGCGCAGGCCTTGTATCAGGGCCAGCCCGCCCATGACGGGCATGTTCCAGTCGCTGACCAGCATGTCCACGCGGTTGGCGCGCGCCAGTTCCAGGGCCTGCTGGCCGTCACCGGCCGCCAGCACGCGCCAGCCCGCTTCCGTCAGGGCGGCCTGGACGATCATGCGCATCGTCGCCGAGTCGTCTGCCACCAATATCGTTGCCGTCATAACTACCTTGCCGCCTCTGGCATGGGCGGCTGGGCCGCCAAAGACTCCGTGATTTCCCTGGTATCGCGCACGCTCAGATCGGCGGCCGCCGCGTTTTCCCGTTCGATCTGCTGCTGCGTGCGCCGGTTCAGCACTACCAGGCTGATACGACGGTTAACGGCCGCATACGGATCATCTTTAACCAGGCTCATGCTGGACGACAGCCCCTGGATGCGCATCAGCTTGCCTTCCGCCATGCCGCCCGCCACCAGTTCCTGCCGCGAAGCGTTGGCCCGGTCGGCCGAGAGTTCCCAGTTGCTGTAGGCCCGCTCGCCACGCGCGTACTGCGTGGCGTCGGTATGGCCGGCGATGCTGAGCTTGTTCGGAAGCTCGTTCAGCACCGGTCCCAACTCGCGCAGGATGTCGCGCATATAGGGCTGCACTTCGGCGCTGCCGGTGGCGAACATGGGGCGGTTCTGGTTATCCACGATCTGGATGCGCAGGCCCTCGGTGGTCATGTCGATGAGCAACTGCGGCCGGAAGTTCCTGAGCACCGGGTTTTCTTCCAGCATGTTATCCAGCCGGCGCTTCAGGCGCTCCAGCGCATGGCGGTCGCGCCGCTCGCTGTCGGAAAGCACTTCGGCCTGCACCCGGTTGCCATCGGACTTGCGCACATCGCCGTCGTCGCGCAGCGGATCCTGCCCGCCCCCGGGGATGGCGCTGGTCTCGGCCGAGAACTTGGGCCCGCCGGTCAGCGCCACATGCAGCGGCATGCGGAAGTATTCGGCAATGCTGCGCAGTTCTTCCTTCGGCACGATGGCAATCAGCCACATCACCAGGAAGAACGCCATCATGGCGGTAATGAAGTCGGCGTAGGCAATCTTCCAGCTGCCGCCATGGTGCGCCCGCCGCGGCGTGCGCTTGCGGCGGATAACCACCCGGTGATTGTTCAACGAGCTCATGGGCCGCCCCGTCAGGCGCGGCCAGTGGCCGCCGACTTGGCCTGGCGCACGTGCTCTTCCAGTTCACCGAACGAAGGACGCACTGCCGAGAACAGCACCTTGCGGCCGAATTCCACTGCCAACTGGGGCGGGTAGCCATTCATGCTGGCCAGCAGCGTTACCTTGATGCATTCCAGCACCTTCACGGATTCGGATGTGCGGCGTTCCAGGCGCGAGGCCAGCGGCGCCACGAAACCGTAGGCCAGCAGCACGCCCAGGAACGTGCCCACCATGGCCTTGGATATCAGGTCGCCCAGCACGGCGGGCGGCTGGTCCACCGCGCCCAGCGCCTTGATCACGCCCAGCACCGCAGCCACGATGCCGAAGGCCGGCAGCGCGTCGGCCACCTGTTGCAAGGCGTGGCAAGGCACGTCGCGTTCGTGGCGGTAGGTCTCGATTTCTTCATCCATCAGCGTCTCGATCTCGAACGAGCTCATGTTGCCGCTGATCATGATGCGCAGGTAATCGGTGATGAACTCCATCAGCTTGGCATCGCGCGCGATGCGCGGATAGTCGCTGAAAATGGCGCTGGACTGCGGGTCTTCGATGTGCGACTCGATGCTCATCAGGCCTTCGCGACGCGCCTTGTTCAGCAGCACATACAGCAGCGCCATCAGCTCCATGTACACGTCTTTGCTGTACGGCGAGCTTTTGATGGCCTGGGGCAGCGCATGCCGCATCAGCATCAGCGACTTGCGGCTGTTGCCCGCCAGGAAGGCGCCCAATGCGGCCCCCGCGATCAAGGTCAATTCAAAGGGCTGGTACAGCGCACCCAGGTGTCCGCCCAATCCGATAAAGCTGCCGATCACCGCGACAAGCACTACCGCATAACCAATAACAATCAACACATTGGGCCTCTGCCATCGAGTCTAGAATTGGCGACAATGATCTCCCGCATACCCGTTTGTAAAAACACGGGTTACGGGGAGTTTTCAGGGGCTTTTGGCCTGTTTAGGGCCGGCGGGATGGTTCAGTGGCGAACCGCGGCCGGCACCTTGGGCGCTGCGGCGCGCTGCCCGGCGCGGGCCTTGGCCGCGGCGCGGGTCTTGCCGGCGCGAGGTGGCGGACGGCAGATTGCGCACACGAAATCCCCTTGCGGATCATGCGCATGCGCGATGAAATGGCCGCCGCACTGGCGGCACGGCGACAACTGCAGCATGCCGCTGTCGAAAAACCGCACCAGCATCCAGGCCCGCGTGAAGCTCAGCACAGGCTCGTCGGCCTGCCCTTCCACGCCAGCATGTTCCAGGTACAGGCGATAGGCGTCGATCGTGGCGCGTATGCCGCGGCTGGCGGTGCGCGTGTTCAGGAACGAGTACACGTTGTAGAACAGCGATGAATGAATATTCGGCAGCCAGGTCATGAACCAATCTACCGAGAACGGCAGCATGCCTTTCGGTGGCGAGCAGCCGCGGATCTCGCGGTACAGCCGGGACAGCCTGTCGTGGCTGAGGCAGGTCTCGGCTTCCAGCACCTGCAGGCGCGCGCCCAGCGAGATCATGGCGCTGGCCAGGAGGATATCGTCGGCCTCCTGGGAAACACTTTTGGTAGCCATGGCAGCGCGGGGCATCAGGCCAGTTGCTCGACCGGCTGCTTGGCCAGCAGGATCGTCGCGTGGGCTTGTTGCAATGCGCCGCCCAGAACGTCCTGGGTCAGGGCCGACAGCAGGCTGTAATCGTCGAAGCGGAAGCGGCACAGCAGCGAGCTGGAACTGGCAAGCTTCACCAGTTGGGCCGGCGACAGGCGCATCAGGATATCGGCAACTTCATTGCTGAAACCCAGGCGGAACGTCGACGCCGCATAATCGTCGCGCAGCATGCGTTGAGCCAGCAACAGATACGAAAGGTTGACTTCCCGAATGTCAGCAAGTAAAGAACTGTCCGCGGTATGCACGCTTGTGACTCCTAAAGGCTTGAAATGCCAGCGATTTGGCCGTTGGCGGTATCGGCCCGGTCCCCCGAAGGCAGGCCTTGCTCTCGATACAACATGTATCTGTTAATACCAAGATGCATGCAATCTACCATGCAAACTGTCAGGATTTATGACATTCATATCCAATTGTGGATTATTTTCTGACATTTGGCATAAAAGATACATTATGGTTACATTTTGAGCAATAAACTGCTCGGGAAATTCGTAAACAAACACTTAAAACCTTTCGTTTTTATACGAATGAAATGGCGTTTTTTGCCGACAATCTTGGCTTGATCGAGACGTCGACAGAGATGCATGCCCTACGCCGATGACAGCCTGGTTCGGTACGCGCCGCTAGTCCGCAAGCTGGCGCTGCAGTTGCTGGCGCGGCTACCCGCCAGCGTCCAGCTCGACGACCTGGTGCAGGCCGGCATGATCGGCCTGCTGGACGCCGCCCGGCGCTACCAGGAAACACCCGACGCCCAGTTCGAAACCTATGCCACCGCCCGCATCCGGGGCGCCATGCTGGACGAGCTGCGCAGCCAGGATTGGCTGCCCCGCAGCGTACGCAGCAAAAGCAAGCGCATCGAAGCCGCCATCCAGCAGAAGGAACAAGAGCTGATGCGCCCGCCCTCCGAGCGCGAAATCGCCGACGCGCTGAACGTGCCCCTGGACGAATACCAGGACATGCTGAACGACGCGCGCGGCATCCAGATCCTGCACTACGACGACCTGGGTCCCGGCGATGGCGAGGCGCGCGGCTGGCTGGACACCCCGGCCGATACCGCCGGGGATCCGCTGGCATCCCTGCTGACCGGCGACCTGCGGCGCGCGCTGGTCAAGGCCATCGAGGCCCTGCCCGAGCGCGAACAACTGGTGCTGTCGCTGTGCTACGAGCAAGGCCTGAACCTGAAGGAAATCGGCGCCGTGCTGGACGTGACCGAAGCACGGGTGTGCCAGTTGCGCAGCCAGGCCACGGCCCGCATCCGCGCCCGGCTGAAAGAAGGCGCCTGGCACGAATTGCCGGACGAAGCCCAACTGGCCCAGGTGCTGTAACAACTTTGCGGCCATTTATCGATAAATCTGGCGGCAACCGCACTTAAGTTGACGATGGCCTCGCCGTTACCCAGGGCAGCGGGGCATGAAACCCCGCGGAGTGGGCGGCCTGGCTGCCCGGTTTGAAGAAGCCTTTCTCTCTTGGGAGCTATCCATGGCTGCTGTTATCAACACGAACTACTTGTCGCTGGTTGCGCAAAACAACCTGAACAAGTCCCAATCCGCTCTGGGTTCCGCCATCGAGCGCCTGTCGTCCGGCCTGCGCATCAACAGCGCCAAAGACGACGCCGCCGGCCAAGCCATCGCCAACCGCTTCACCGCGAACGTGCGTGGCCTGACCCAGGCTGCCCGCAATGCCAACGACGGCATTTCGCTGGCGCAAACCACCGAAGGTGCGCTGACCGAAGTCAACAACAACCTGCAGCGTATCCGTGAGCTGGCGGTTCAAGCCTCCACCGGCACGAACTCGCAGTCGGACCTGGACTCGATCCAGGCTGAAATCACCCAGCGCCTGGGCGAAATCACCCGCGTGTCGGAACAGACCCAATTCAACGGCGTCAAGGTTCTGGCCAAGGAAGGCACCATGACCATCCAGGTCGGCGCCAACGACGGCGAAACGATCGACATCAACTTGAAGCAGATCGATGCCGACACGCTGGGCCTGGATTCGCTGAGCATCAATGGTCCGAAGGGCACGCAAGTCGCATTCGGCACCACCGGCACCGCTACCATCTCGGGCGCGGACAACACCGGCGAATCGGTTGCCGTCACCGCTGGCGACGTAAACATCGTGAACGCCGACGGCACGGCGGCCGGCTACTCCGCAGCAGATCTGATCCAAGACGACAATGGCAATTGGTTCGTCAAGGGCACGGATGACGCCGGCACAACCGCGTACTTCGCCGCTCAGGTCTCGGTGGCCGACGCCACCGCCGGCGCTACCGCCGCCGCCCCGACGGCCACCATTACCATCGATGAAACCAAGCCGATCTACGAATCGACCGTTGATCCGCTGGCCGCCATCGACAAGGCCCTGTCCGACGTGGACAACCTGCGCAGCGACCTGGGTGCCATCCAGAACCGCTTCGAGTCGACCATTGCCAACCTGAACAACACGGTCAACAACCTCTCGGCCGCTCGTTCGCGTATCGAAGATGCCGACTACGCCACCGAAGTGTCCAACATGACCAAGAACCAGATCCTGCAACAAGCGGGCACCTCGGTTCTGGCTCAGGCCAACCAAGTGCCGCAAACGGTACTGTCGCTGCTGCGTTAATCCGCCAGCGCGGCATAGGGGCGGGTCTCCGCCTCTGTTCAAAGCCCCCGACACAATCGGGGGCTTTTTTGCCTTGGGCAGGCAGCCATAGGCACAGCATGGACAAGGCGGTTTCCCAGCTCCTCGGGGTTCGCAAGAAAAGCGCCGGCTTTCCGGGCTTCACCCCGGTATTGCGCCGCCACCCCTGCCATTAAGCTTGCGACACCCTCCCTCCCCTTATCCCAACAGCATGGCCAAACCCGCCCTATCCCGCCTTTCCCGTCGTGCAGCCCCTGGCACACTAACCCAATCGTCGACGCTGAAGCAGGCCAAAGAGCGAACCCAGCGCATGCCGCGCGACGCGTCGGCCTGGCAGGACTTGGCTCGCCATCTGGGCAAGGCAGGCAGCCTGGAGCAGGCCAGGCAGGCCATAGGCACGGCCATCGATCTGGACCCCGACGATGCCGGATCTTGGGAAGTGCTTGCGAAGATAGAGATCTGGGCAACACGCGACGACCTCGCCGCCAAGCACTACCAGCATGCCCTGACCTTGAATGAGGGATTCCCGGATGCTCACCAGGGTCTGTCGGAAATTGCCTTCCGCAAGAACGACAACCAGGCCGCGCTGGCCCATGCGGATAGAGTGCTGGAACAAAGACCCCACGACGTCGCCGCCCTGTCGCGCAAGGTACAGGTACTGAGCCGCCTGTTCCGCTACCAGGAAGCCGCCGAGCTCTGCAGCCGCCTGATCCGCCAGGACCCCAAGAACCGGTATGTCCATTGGAACGACCTGGGCAACATCAAGCGCGATCTAGGCCTGCTGGATGAGGCGGTGGGCTGCTATGAAACCGCCGCATCCTTTACAAAGACCGACCCCGTACCGCTCTCCAACTGGCTGACGCTGTCCCACTACATTCCGCACAGGCAGCCCGAAGAGATCCTGGAACTGTGCAAGCGCTGGGCCGCCCAGTTCGCGCCCGACCAGGCCGCGCAACGCCCGGTTCCAGCGGACCGATCCGCCGGCCGGCCATTGCGCCTCGGGATGTATTCCGATGGATTCCGCCAGCATCCCGTAGGGGCAATGACCACTCCTGCGCTGGAGCACCTGGTCAAGCTGGGCATCGAGATCTACGCCTACACAACCAGCAATGTGGTGGACAGCGTCACCACCCGGCTGAAAGCCATTGCCAAGAAATGGACACCAATCGCCACGCTGCGCGACGAGCAACTGGCCCAATTGGTGCGCAAGGACCAGATCGACATTTTGATGGACCTGTCCGGCCATAACGCGGGCAACCGCATCCGCACCATGACCCTGGGACCAGCCCCCGTACTGGTGAAATGGGTGGGCGGCCTGATCAACACAACCGGCGTCGAATCTATCGACTACCTGCTGAGCGACGGCATCGAGTCGCCCCCCGGTAGCGATACGATGTACACCGAAAAACTGATCCGCATGCCGGACGACTACATCTGCTATATGCCGCCGGCGCGCGTACCGGATGTAGGCCCCCTGCCCGCCCTGAAAGCCGGCCACATCACCTTTGGCTGCTTCAACAACCCCACCAAGATCAATGAAGTCATCCTGGCCCAGTGGGCACGGCTGCTGCACGCGGTGCCCGGTTCGCGCCTGTTCTTGAAGGGCGGCGCTTTTGGCAGCGACGATCTGTGCCAACGCACGCTGGACGTCCTGGCCGACCATGGCATTACGCCCGATCGCGTCCGGCTCGAAGGACATTCGAAACACTACGAATTGTTCTCGCGCTACAACGAAGTCGACATCGCCCTGGACCCCTGGCCCTATTCCGGTGGCCTGACCACCTGCGAAGCCATGCTGATGGGCGTACCGGTAGTGACCCTGCCCGGCCCCACTTTCGCCGGCCGCCACTCGGCCACGCACCTGGTGAATGCGGGCATGCCCGAACTGGTGGCCGAAGACTGGGACCAGTACCACGCCCGCGCGCTGGAGCTGGTCAGCGACCTGCAAAGCCTGGCCACGATACGCAGCCACTTGAGACAGATCCTGCTGGACTCTCCAGTGTGCAACGGGCCCAAGTTCGCGCGCCACCTGGCCGACGCGTTGCGCGCCATCTGGCAAAGGTATTGTGAAGGAAAACCACCAGCGGCCCTGGCCTTCACGCCCCAGGGGCAACCCTGGTTCGAAGATGACGACGCGCCCATGACGCTGACCCACCCTGAACCCGAACCCGACGCAGAAGCTCGCGCCTTCCACTTCGCCTTCGAAGGCCGGATAGTGACTGTGGATCATGGCGGCGTGCTGGTGCGCAGCACGAAGTTTCCCGCCTTGCATAAACTGGGCGCGCTTTCCACGGTGGCCATCGACCCTGCCAGCACGATCGCGAATGCCGAGCGCTTGAAGCAGGAAAACGCCCTGCAGCACTATCAAGCCCATTTCGTCCTGGCGGATGGCGAACCCACGGTATTACATGCGTGCCTGGACGCCGCGCTGAGCGGCACCCTGGAACCCCTGCCCGCCGAGCAGCAGCCGGCGGCATCGCGCACGGGCGCCGCCGTGTTGGCGAAGCTGCCAATTTCCTCGGCATGCCTCGACGGAATCGACGGACTGGACCGGATAGACTGGCTGGTGCTGGATGATGCCCACGACAACTTGAAGCTACTGCGCGGCGCAGCGACACGGTTGTCAGACACTTTGCTGGTTCAGGTCCGGATCCGCTATGCGCCGCTGTACCGGAACCAGCCCAGCCTGGAAGCCACCGCGGCATTGCTGGCCGCGCATGGGCTAAGCCTGCTGCGGCTGGACAACGCACAATACGCCCTGTGTACGGCCTCGGACCAATTGTCGAACGCCGGCTATGATGGCTCGCAATTGTTGGCCGCCGATGCCATCTTTGTGCCCGACGGGGCACGCCTTCAGGCCATGGACGACAACCGGCGCCTGAAGCTGGCGTTTATCGCGCAGGCGGGTTATGGGCTGACCGATTATGCATTCGATGTATTGAAGCGCATCGATGCGGATACGGCACAGCACTTCCTGGACAGCCTGGACACCTTGCCCAACGGTGCGCGCCTGCCGGCGCCCGCGGCTGCGGCTGCCGAGCCACGCCCCGAGGCCCGGCCCATGCCGGTCGGCCGGCAACCGGTAGTTGCTCCGCCGCTGGCGCCGGTGGATATCGCCAAACTTACCGAGACCATTCCGCTGGTGCCGCATATGGAGCCCGAAGGCCGGGCTTTGCTGGAGGAATGCCTGGCCCGGGCCAGCATTTTTCTTGAATATGGGTCGGGTGGAAGTTCGGTCATGGCCGCCGGCACCGGTGTACGGAAAATCTACTCGGTGGATTCCGACCAGCCGTTCTTGAAAGCCGTACAGGCCCGCATCCAGCAATCCGGAGGCGATAGCTCGAAGTATGTGCCGATCTATATCAACATCGGCCCCACGGGGGCCTGGGGCAGGCCTTCCGATCGCGCCAGCGCGTCGCTGTGGCCCGCCTACGCCAGCGAGCCGTGGTCAGTGATGGGCAAACATCAGCAGGCGCCCGATCTGATTTTGATCGACGGACGTTTCCGGGTGGCATCATTCCTGGCGTCGGTGCTGTTTGCGCCTGTCGGCTGCACGATTCTGTTCGACGACTACTTCGACCGGCCGGGTTATCACGTCGTGGAGCAGTACCTCAAGCCGATCCGCGCGGCGGGCCGCATGGCGCAATTCGTCGTCGGCTCTGAACGTCCCCAGGGCCTGGTGCAAGAACTGCTGCGCTACTGCACGGATCCCGCCTGAGCGATCCTGACTCGCGAAAGCTCAACGGCCGATGCATGCATCGGCCGTTTTCTTTGGCCGACCATCTGATTCCGGTTGTTGTCTTGTCGGTAGAGTCCGAAGCATGGATAGAGACAAATGCGCTGCCAAACATGCTGACGGCGTTCATACCGGTGAATAAGATCAGCGGCTTCGGGCTGCGCATACATTCATGTCTCTCCGATCGTCGCGCCTTGAATGAATTAATTATTGTAGCTACACTAATAATGTACATCATCTTCGATCCCGTCAAGGATCGCGCCAATCGCCTGAAACACGGCGCGTCACTGGCGTTGGCTCGACAGTTTGAATGGGAAGATGCCCTGATATGGGAAGATCGGCGCCACGATTACGGCGAGCTGCGCATGATTGCCCTCGGATACGTAGGCCACCGATTGCATTATGTTGTATTTGTTGATCGACTCGAACAACGACGCATCGTCAGTCTGCGCAAAGCAAATCTAAGAGAGATTCAGAGATATGCCGAAGCTTAAGCCAGGGACAATTCTTCCCACCCCGGAAGAGAACGAAATCATCAATCGCGGCATCAAGGCAGACCCCGATGCCCCCGAGGCCACGGAAGCGGATCTTGCCCGAGCGCGCAAGCCCGGACGGCCGCCAGCGGCGCGTACCAAAGTGCAATTGACCGTGCGATACGACCGCGATGTGGTCGAAGCCTTCAAGGCAGGCGGCCCAGGGTGGCAGACGCGCATGAATGACGTGCTGCGCAACTGGCTACGGCGCCGCGCGTGAAGACACCTGGCAAGAAAGAGGCCGCCCAAAGGCGGCCTCTTTCCATTGCAACAAAACCTGCTACTTCTTCCGCGCCGGCGGCAGGTCGGTGCAGACGCCTTCCGCGACTTCGGCGGCCATGCCCACTGATTCGCCCAGCGTGGGGTGCGGGTGGATGGTCTTGCCGATGTCGACCATGTCGGCGCCCATCTCGATGGCCAGCGCGATTTCGCTGATCAGGTCGCCGGCGTGGGTGCCAACGATGCCGCCGCCCAGGATGCGGTGCGTGTCGGCGTCGAACAGCAGCTTGGTGAAGCCCTCGTCGCGGCCGTTGGCGATGGCGCGGCCAGACGCGGCCCAGGGGAACAGGCCTTTCTCGACCTTGATGCCCTGCTTCTTGGCTTCGTCTTCGGTCAGGCCCACCCAGGCCACTTCGGGGTCGGTATAGGCCACCGACGGGATGACGCGGGCGTCGAAGAACGACTTCTGGCCGGCGGCGGCTTCGGCGGCTACATGGCCTTCATGCACGGCCTTGTGCGCCAGCATGGGCTGGCCGACGATGTCGCCGATGGCGTAGATGTGGGGCACGTTGGTGCGCATCTGCTTGTCGACTTCGATGAAACCGCGCTCGGTGACGGCGATGCCGGCCTTGTCCGCGCCGATTTTCTTGCCGTTGGGGCTGCGGCCCACGGCTTGCAGCACCAGGTCGTAGCGTTGCGGTTCCTTGGGAGCGCCCTCGCCTTCGAAGCTGACGTAGATGCCGTCTTTCTTGGCCTCGGCGCCTACGGTCTTGGTCTTGAGCATGATGTTGTCGAAGCGCGGCGCGTTCATCTTCTGCCACACCTTGACCAGGTCGCGGTCGGCGCCCTGCATCAGGCCGTCCAGCATTTCCACCACGTCCAGACGCGCGCCCAGCGTGGAGTACACCGTGCCCATTTCCAGGCCGATGATGCCGCCGCCGACGATCAGCATTTTCTTCGGGATCGAGCGCAGCTGCAGTGCCCCGGTGGAATCGACGATGCGCTCGTCGTCCGGCAGGAACGGCAGCTTCACCGACTGGCTGCCGGCGGCGATGATGGCGTTCTTGAAGCGGATGGTCTGGGTCTTGCCGTCGGCGCCCTTCACGGCCAGGTGCTGCGGGTCGGCGAACTCGCCCACGCCGGTGACCACCTTGACCTTGCGCGCCTTCGCCATGCCGGCCAGGCCGCCGGTGAGCTTGGCCACCACGCTGTCTTTGTAGCCGCGCAGCTTGTCCAGGTCGATCTTGGGTTCGCCGAAGCTGATGCCGTGCGCGGCCAGGGCGCGCGCCTCGTCGATGACGGCGGCGTTGTGCAGCAGGGCCTTGGACGGGATGCAGCCCACGTTCAGGCAGACCCCGCCCAGGGTGTCGTAGCGTTCGACCAGCACGGTGGACAGGCCCAGGTCGGCGGCACGGAAGGCGGCGGAATAGCCGCCGGGGCCGGCGCCCAGGACCAGCACGTCGCATTCGAGGTCGGCGGAGCCGCTGTATTGGGCGGCTGGGGCCGCAGGCTGGCTCTTGGCGGCAGCCGGTTGTTCTTTCTGCGGCGCTTTCTCTTTGCTTTCGGAGTCTGACACCCTTTGGGAGCCAGACTCCTGGGACGTTTTCTCGGCCTGCGCAGCGGGCTTGGCGTCCTTCGATTCGCCCGCCGATTCAGATTCGCCGGCCTCGATTTCCAGGATCACCTTACCCTCGGCGACCTTGTCGCCCACCTTCACCTTCACCGACTTCACCACCCCGCCGGCAGACGACGGAATTTCCATCGAGGCCTTGTCCGACTCCACCGTGATCAGGCTTTGTTCCGCCTTGATCGTGTCGCCTTCCGATACCAGCACCTCGATGACTTCCACTTCCTTGAAGTCGCCAATGTCCGGAACCTTGATTTCCACGAGTTTGCTCATAGGGCCCCCGTTACAGCGCGATGCGGCGGAAGTCGGCCAGCAGCTGGCCCAGGTACGCGTTGAAGCGCGCGGCGGCGGCGCCGTCGATGACACGGTGGTCGTACGACAGCGACAGCGGCACGATCAGGCGCGGCACGAACTGCTTGCCGTCCCATACCGGCTTGTGGGCCGAACGCGACACCCCCAGGATGGCGACTTCGGGCGCGTTGATGATGGGCGTGAAATGCGTGCCGCCGATGCCGCCCAGCGACGAAATCGAGAAGCAGCCGCCCTGCATTTCGGCCGGAGAAATCTTGCCCTCGCGGGCCTTCTTGGACAGGTCGCCCATTTCCTTGGCGATTTCCAGGATGCCCTTCTTGTCGGCATCGCGGATCACCGGCACCACCAGCCCGTTGGGCGTGTCGGCGGCGAAGCCGATATGGTAGTACTGCTTGTAGACCAGTTGGTCGCCGTCCAGCGAGGCATTGAACTCGGGGAACTTCTTCAGCGCCGCCACCACGGCCTTGATCAGGAAGGCCAGCATGGTGACTTTGACACCGGCTTTCTCGTTCTCTTTGTTCAGCGTGACGCGCAGCGCTTCCAGATCGGTGATGTCCGCCTCGTCGTTGTTGGTGACGTGCGGGATCATGACCCAGTTGCGGTGCAGGTTGGCACCGGAAATTTTCTTGATGCGCGACAGCGGCTTGGCTTCGATCGGGCCGAACTTGGTGAAATCGACCTTGGGCCACGGCAGCAGGCCCAGCGCGGCGCCATCCGCGCCGCCAGCAGCGGCGGCCGGAGCGGCCAGGGCCTGCTTCACGAAGGCGCGCACGTCATCGGCGGTGATGCGGTCTTTGCGGCCCGAGCCCTTGACCTTGCTGAGGTTCACGCCCAGTTCGCGCGCGAACTTGCGCACCGACGGCGAAGCATGCGGCAACTGGCCGGGCTTCAGGTCGGGATCTTCCAGCGCGGCGGCAGGGGCTGGCTTGCTGGCGGGCTGGGGAGCGTCGGCCGTAGCGGATTTTTCCTGGCCGCTGGCAGCCGGTTTTTCCTGCGCCGCCTTTTCCTGGGCCGGCGCCTCGGCCTTGGCCGGAGCAGCGTCCTGCCCTTCCACCACCACGATCGACGTGCCCTTGGCGACCTTGTCGCCCACCTTGACCTTCACTTCCTTGACCACGCCGCCCGCCGAGGCGGGGATTTCCATCGAGGCCTTGTCGGACTCGACCGTGATCAGGCTTTGCTCGGCCTTGATGGTATCGCCCACGGCGACCATGACTTCGATGACTTCCACTTCCTTGAAGTCGCCGATGTCGGGCACGGTAATGTCGGTGATGCCGCCGGATGCGGCCGGCTTGGCATCGCCGGATTCGCCTTCGGCGGGGGCCTGCTCTTGAGAGGCCTTCTCTTTGGATTCGGAGTCTGACACCCTTTGGGAGTCAGACTCCTGGGACGTTTTCTCGGCCTGCGCAGCGGGCTTGGCGTCCTTCGATTCGCCCGCCGATTCAGATTCGCCGGCCTCGATTTCCAGGATCACCTTACCCTCGGCGACCTTGTCGCCCACCTTCACCTTCACCGACTTCACCACCCCGCCGGCAGACGACGGAATTTCCATCGAGGCCTTGTCCGACTCCACCGTGATCAGGCTTTGTTCCGCCTTGATCGTGTCGCCTTCCGATACCAGCACCTCGATGACTTCCACTTCCTTGAAGTCGCCAATGTCCGGAACCTTGATTTCCACGAGTTTGCTCATGTCTGTCTACCTTCAGGCGTATTGCGGATTGGCTTTGTTGGGATCGATGCCGTATTTCTTGATGGCCTCGGCCACCTTGGCGACGGGAACCTTGCCTTCGTCGGCCAGCGCGCGCAGGGCAGCCAGCACCACGAAATGGCGATCCACTTCAAAGTGCTCGCGCAGCTTGTAGCGGAAGTCGGAACGGCCGAAGCCATCGGTGCCCAGCACGCGGTAGCTGCGGCCGTTGGGCACGAACGGGCGGATCTGATCGGCGAACAGTTTCATGTAGTCGGTCGACGCGATGATGGGACCTTCGGTTTTTTCCAGCTGCTGCGTCACATAGGGTACCAGCGGCTTCTTGGCCTCGGGGTTCAGCAGATTGTGGCGGTCGGCGTCCAGGCCGTCGCGGCGCAATTCGGTAAAGCTGGTGACGCTCCAGACGTCCGAGGCCACGCCCCAGTCGGCTTCTAGCAGTTCCTGCGCGGCCATGACTTCGCGCAGAATGGTGCCCGAGCCCATCAGTTGCACGCGCTGCTTGCCCTTGCCGTGCGACTTCAGCTTGTACATGCCCTTGATGATGCCTTCCTCGTCGCCCTTGGTCAGCCCGGGCTGCGGGTAGTTCTCGTTCATCACCGTCAGGTAGTAGTACACGTTTTCCTGGTCTTCCACCATGCGCTTGAGGCCGTGCTGGATGATGACCGCGAGTTCGTGGCCGAAGGTGGGGTCGTACGACACGCAGTTCGGGATGGTCGAGGCCAGGATGTGGCTGTGGCCGTCTTCGTGCTGCAGGCCTTCGCCGTTGAGCGTGGTGCGCCCGGCGGTGCCGCCCAGCAGGAAGCCGCGCGCCTGCATGTCGCCGGCCGCCCAGGCCAGGTCGCCGATGCGCTGGAACCCGAACATCGAGTAGTAGATGAAGAACGGGATCATGATGCGGTTGTTCGTGGAATACGACGTGGCCGCCGCCATCCACGAGCTCATGGCGCCCGCTTCGTTGATGCCTTCCTGCAGCAGTTGGCCGTCGGCCGATTCCTTGTAGTACATGACCTGGTCTTTATCGACCGGCGTGTACTTCTGGCCTTCGGGCGCGTAGATGCCGATCTGGCGGAACAGGCCTTCCATGCCGAAGGTGCGCGATTCGTCGGCCAGGATGGGCACCACGCGCGGGCCCAGTTCCTTGTCGCGCAGGACCTGGTTCAGCACGCGCACGAACGCCTGGGTGGTGGAGATTTCACGGCCTTCGGACGTGGGTTCCAGCACGGCCTTGAAAGCGTCCAGCGCCGGAGCCTTGAGTTGCTCGTCGGCCTTGGGACGGCGCTTGGGCAGGTAGCCGCCCAGCGCCTTGCGGCGCTCGTGCAGGTACTTCATTTCGGCCGAGTCTTCGGCCGGCTTGAAATACGGCAGCTTCTCGAGCTGGTCGTCGGGAATGGGAATGGCGAAGCGGTCGCGGAATTCGCGGATCGAATCCAGTTCCAGCTTTTTCTGCTGGTGGGTGGGGTTCTTGGCCTGGCCCACATGGCCCATGCCGTAGCCCTTGATGGTCTTGGCAAGGATGACAGTGGGCTGGCCTTCGTGCGTGGCGGCGGACTTGAAGGCGGCATAGACCTTGTGCGGATCGTGGCCGCCACGGTTCAGGCGCCAGATGTCTTCGTCGCTCATGCGCGACACGGCTTCCAGCAGCTTGGGGTGCTTGCCGAAGAAGTGTTCGCGCACGAACTTGCCGTCGTTGGCCTTGTAGGCCTGGTATTCACCATCGACGGTTTCTTCCATGATCTTGCGCAGGATGCCTTCTTTGTCGTGCGCCAACAGCGGGTCCCAGTAGCCGCCCCAGATCAGCTTGATGACGTTCCAGCCCGAACCGCGGAAATCGCCTTCCAGTTCCTGGATGATCTTGCCGTTGCCGCGCACCGGGCCGTCCAGCCGCTGCAGGTTGCAGTTGATGACGAAGATCAGGTTGTCGAGTTTCTCGCGCGCGGCCAGGGCGATGGCGCCCAGCGATTCGGGTTCGTCCATTTCGCCGTCGCCGCAGAACACCCACACCTTGCGCTTGCTGGTGTCGGCAAGGCCGCGGGCGTGCAGGTACTTCAGGAAGCGCGCCTGATAAATGGCCATCAGCGGGCCCAGGCCCATGGACACGGTGGGGAACTGCCAGAATTCCGGCATCAGCTTGGGGTGCGGATACGACGACAGGCCCTTGCCGTCGACTTCTTGGCGGAAGTGGTCCAGCTGCTCGGCGGTAAGGCGGCCTTCCAGGTAGGCGCGGCCATACATGCCCGGCGAGGTATGGCCCTGGAAATACACCAGGTCGCCGCCGTGGCTTTCGTCTTCGGCATGCCAGAAATGGTTCTGGCCGCAGCCGATCATGGTGGCCAGCGACGCGAACGAGGCAATGTGGCCGCCCAGGTCGCCGCCGTCGGGCGGATTGTGCTTGTTGGCTTTCACCACCATGGCCATGGCGTTCCAGCGCACATACGAGCGGATGCGGGATTCCAGTTCCAGATTGCCGGGATGGGCGGGCTCCAGCCCGGGCGGAATGGTGTTGACGTAGGCCGTATTGGGCGAAAATGGGATGTGCGCGCCAGAGCGGCGGGCCTCATCGATCAGGCGTTCCAGCAGGTAATGGGCGCGCTCGGGGCCTTCGCGGTCGAGCACGGCGGCCAGGGCTTCCAGCCATTCCTGGGTTTCCAGGGTGTCTTCGTCATTGGCGGCAGATAGCGCAGCAGCCTGGGCATTAGAGGACATCGTGTGTCTCCTGTGGGAGTTCTGAGCACGCCCGCCCCCAGGATAATGGGGCCAGGCAGACCAATTGTTCCGGCTCCGCCGGGGTTGCCCGCTGCACGCGCCACCGATCAGAATGGCGCGCCGCAGGGACGCTAGAGGCGAAGATTAACCCGTCCGGCAGAAAATTTCATGTTGCGGTACGGCATTTCGTAATATGAAAAATTGACAAGAAGCTGAATAAACCGGACTGCCGTCTTCCGGTAAATGGCCGTCGGCAGCGCAACTAACTGCAACACGCTCTAAAATGCGGGCTCTAGACGGCCCGAACCTCATGGCAAGCCAGCACAAGTCCAATATCCCGAACTCGTTCCACGACCATGCCCGCCAACGCCGGCGTGGCGTGTACTGGGTCACGCCGGCGGTGGTGCTGATCCTGTACCTGTGCGTCATGGGCGCCTTCTTCTGGCTGCAGCGCCTGCACGACGACAGCGTCATGTTCGTGACCATCGACCAGGAAGTGCGCCAGCAGCGCCTGATCTGGGTGGTGCTGGCGCTTTCGTGCGTGATCATCATCAGCCTGCTGATGCTGTGGCGATACACCCGCTTCCGCTCCACCGCCGAAGCCGCCCTGATCGCGGAAACCGGCTTCCGGCGCGCCATGGAAAATTCCATGTCCACCGGCATGCGCGTACTGGACATGGAAGGCCGCATCGCCTACGTGAACCCGGCCTTCTGCCGCATGATAGGCTGGAACGAGGCCGACCTGATCGGCCGCAGCCCTCCCTTCCCTTACTGGGTGCCGGGGCGGCACGAACAGCACCAGCACACGCTGGACGTGCTGACATCCGGCAAGACCCCCAGCAGCGGGCTGGAAGTCGAGGCCCAGCGGCGCGACGGCTCGCGCTTCACGGCGCGCATGTATGTGTCGCCGCTGCTGGACCCCAACGGTACCCAGATCGGCTGGATGACCTCCATGACCGACATTACCGAGCCCAAGCGCATCCGCGAAGCCCTGACCGCCGCGCACGAACGCTTCATGACGGTGCTGGAAGGCCTGGACGACGCGATCTCGGTCACCGCCGATACGCACGACGGCCTGGAATTGCTGTTTGCCAACCGCACGTACCGGCGCGTGTTCGGCGCCCAGACCGGCGGGCACGATGAGTTGCTGGCCGGCCGGCGCGGCCGTTTCACCGACGAATCGGTGGAAGTGTTCGCGCCTTCGGTGCAGCGCTGGTTCGAGGTGCACCACCGCATGCTGGCCTGGACGGACGGGCGCCGCGTGCGCATGCAGGTGGCGCGTGACATCACCGAGCGCCGCAACCACGAGGAAGCCTCGCGCGTGCAGCAGGAAAAAATCCAGCTGACCAGCCGCCTGACCACCATGGGCGAAATGGCCTCGTCGCTGGCGCACGAGCTGAACCAGCCGCTGACGGCCATTGCCAACTACAGCATGGGCGCGGTGGCGCTGGTGAAGGCGGGGCATACCAGCCCCACGATGCTGCTGCCCGCGCTGGAAAAGGCCGCCTCGCAGGCCGAGCGCGCCGGCAAAATCATCAGCCGCATCCGCGAATTCGTGAAGCGCAGCGAGCCGCGCCGCCAGCGCGTGCCCATCAGCCGCATCGTCGACAATGCCATCGGCTTTGCGGAAATCGATGCCCGCAAGCGCCGCATCCGTATCGAGCCGTTCGTGCCGTCGAACGCGCCGGACGTGCTGGCCGACCCGATCCTGATCGAGCAGGTACTGCTTAACCTGCTGAAAAATGGCCTGGAAGCCATGGAAAAGAGCGAATCCGACGAGCTCAAGGTGGCGGTCATTCCGCACGAGCAGCACATCGAAGTCGCCGTGGTCGACCGCGGCCATGGCCTGGCCGAGCCGGAACGCCTGTTCGAACCTTTCTTCAGCACCAAGTCGCAGGGCCTGGGCATGGGGCTGAATATCTGCCGTACCATTATTGAATCGCACCATGGCCGCCTGTGGGCGGACCCTAACCCCGCCGGCGGTACTATCTTCCGCTTCACCCTGCCCTGCGCGGCGCCCGACCAGCGCGCGCAGAACGATCAGCCTGAGGAGTTGCACGCATGAACACCCCCCCACAGTCGAGCACGGTATTCATTGTCGATGACGACGAAGCGGTGCGCGATTCGCTGCGCTGGCTGCTGGAAGCCAACGGCTATCGCGTCCGCGCCTTCGCCAGCGGCGAAACGTTCCTGGAAGAATACGACGCGTCCCAGGTGGGCGTGCTGATTGCCGACGTGCGCATGCCCGGCATGAGCGGCCTGGAACTGCAGGAGCAGATCCTGGCGCGCAACGCACCGCTGCCCATCGTATTCATCACCGGCCACGGCGACGTGCCCATGGCGGTGTCCACCATGAAGAAAGGCGCGGTCGACTTCCTGGAAAAGCCGTTCAACGAATCCGACCTGCGCGAGATCGTGGCGCGCATGCTCGAGCAGGCCAACCAGCGCGTCAGCCAGTTCCAGGCCCAGAAAGACCACGAGGCCATGCTGGCGCGCCTGACGGCTCGCGAGCAGCAAGTGCTGGAACGCATCGTGGCCGGGCGGCTGAACAAGCAGATCGCCGACGACCTGGGCATCAGCATCAAGACGGTCGAGGCGCACCGCGCCAACATCATGGAAAAACTTGAAGTCACCACGGTCGCCGACTTGATGAAGGTTGCGCTGGCCAAACCCGAGGCACATGCATGACCCAGCAGGACAGCTTGACCACGGCGCGCACAGGCGCGCGCATCATCGACGGCGCGGCCTTGTCGCAACGCATTCGCGAAGAAGTCGCCCAGCGCGTGCAGGCGCTAGCCTCCAAGGGAGTACGCCCGGGCCTGGCCGTGGTGCTGGTGGGCGACAACCCGGCCTCGCAAGTGTACGTGCGCAACAAAGTCGCGGCGTGCGAGAAAGCCGGGCTGCACTCGGTGAAAGAGCAATACCCGGCGGACATGACCGAGGCCGAGCTGCTGGCGCGCATCGACGCCCTGAACCAGGACCCATCCATCCACGGCATTCTGGTGCAGCTTCCGTTGCCTCCGCACATGGACAGCCACAAGGTCATCGAGGCCATCGCGGCCGAAAAAGACGTGGACGGCTTCCATATCAGCAACGCCGGCCTGCTGATGACCGGCCAGCCCCTGTTCCGGCCATGCACGCCGTACGGGGTCATGAAGATGCTGGAATCCGAAGGCGTGGCCCTGCGCGGCGCCGAGGCCGTCATCGTGGGGGCCAGCAATATCGTGGGCAAGCCCATGGCCATGCTGCTGCTGCAGGCCGGGGCCACCATCACCATCTGCAATTCCAAGACCCGCGACCTCGCCGCCCAGACGCGCCGCGCCGACGTATTGGTAGTGGCCACCGGCAAGCCGGGCATGGTGGACGGCAGCATGGTCAAGCCGGGCGCCGTTGTGATCGACGTAGGCATCAACCGCGGTGCCGACGGCAAGCTGTGCGGCGACGTGGACTTTTCCTCGGCCCGGGAAGTGGCGGGCGCCATTACCCCCGTGCCGGGCGGCGTGGGGCCCATGACCATCGCCATGCTGCTGGTCAATACCGTCGAAGCGGCGGAACGGGCCGCGGCAGTCTCCGCCTAGCCGCGCCGGGTGGCCGGCTCCGAAGCCAGACACCATTGTGTGCCACGACGGTCTCAGTGGAACGGTGTCTGGCACCCTGGCGGGAGCCAGACACCCGGCAGTACTCGCGAAAACCCGCCACGGCGGTCAAGGTCGCGCCATGGGTGTCTGGCTCCGCAGGTGCCGGACACCGTTGTGTGCCACACTGCCTGGGCGCCGGGCATCGCCTCTTCCCCGCTGAATCCCCTGCTTGTTTTCGGACGCCCCGCCCTCATCTGTGAACAATACAGACACCTGTTTCCGCTGCGATTACCCCATGACCCAAAACCCCTTGCTCGCTCCCGTTTCCGGCCTGATCGACTACGCCGCCGTGCAGCCCGCGCACATTGTGCCCGCTATAGAAGACCTGCTGAAACTGGCACGGGAGGCGGTGGACAAGGCTGCCGACCCCGCCCTGCCGGCGCAATGGGAAGCGGTGGTGCAGCCCCTGGATACCGCCACCGAGCAGTTGTGGCGGGCGTGGTCGGTGGCCGGGCACCTGAACGCCGTGGTGAACACCCCCGAACTGCGCGAGGCTTACAACGCCGCCCTGCCGCTGGTCACGGAATTCTCCACCTGGGTCGGGCTGCATGAAGGCCTGTACCGCCAGTACCAACGCCTGCGTGCCGCGCCCGGGTTCGACAGCTGGGATCCGGTGCGCCGCCGCGTGGTGGACCTGGCGCTGCGCGATTTCCGGCTCAGCGGCGTGGAACTGCAGGGCGAGGCGCGCGACCGCTATGCGGCCATTTCCGACCGCGAAGCCCAGGTTTCGCAGAAATTTTCGGAAAACGTGCTGGACGCCATCGACGCGTGGTCGCTGGTCATAGACGATGAAGCCCGCCTGGCCGGCCTGCCGGCCGACGTGCTGCAGGCTACCCGCCAGGCCGCCCAGGACGACGGCCAGGCCGGCTGGAAGCTGACGTTGAAAATGCCCTGCTACCTGCCGGTGATGCAGTACGCACGCGACCGCGTCCTGCGCGAAACCCTGTATCGCGCCTACGGCACGGTGGCATCCGAACAAGGCGATGCGCGTTTCGATAATTCCCCGCTGATCGAAGAACTGCTGGCGCTGCGCGCCGAAGAATCCGGTCTGCTGGGCTATGGCACATTTGCCGCGCTGCGCCTGCAGACCCGCATGGCGCGCAGTGCCGGTGAAGTTACCGGCTTCCTGCGCGATCTGGCGGGCCGCGCGCGCCCCTACGCGCAGCGCGACCTTGCCGAACTGCAGGCCTATGCGGCGGCCGAACTGGGCCTGGACACCCTGCAGCCCTGGGACGTGGGCTATGCCTCCGAGCGCCTGCGCGAATCGCGCTACGCGTATTCGGAAGACGAGATCAAACAGTACTTCACCGAACCGCGCGTGCTGGAAGGCTTGTTCCAGGTCATCGAAACGCTGTTCGACGTGCGCCTGCGCGAGACCGACGTGTCGCGCTGGCATGCCGACGTGCGCGGCGTGCGGGTCGAGACGCCGGCCGGCGAACTGATCGGCCACCTGTACCTGGACTTGTACGCGCGCGCCGGCAAGCAAAGCGGCGCCTGGGTGGACAGCGAGCGCAACCGGCGCCGCCTGGCCGCGCAGGTGCAGACTCCCGTCGTGTACCTGACCTGCAACTTCGCCCGCCCCGGCGACGGCAAGCCCGCGCTGCTGACGCACGACGACGTGATCACGCTGTTCCATGAAACCGGCCACGCCTTGCATGCGCTGCTGTCCGAAGTGGACGAGCCCGCCGCCTCGGCCTTTGCCAGCGTGGAATGGGACGCGATCGAACTGCCTTCGCAGTTCATGGAAAATTTCTGCTGGGAATGGCCGGTGGTGCAGCGGTTGTCGGCCCACGTGGACGGCGGGCAGCCCCTGCCTCGCGTCTTGTTCGACAAGCTGCTGGCCGCGCGCAACTTCCAGAGCGGCATGCAGACGGTGCGCCAGATCGAGTTTGCCCTGTTCGACATGCTGCTGCATGACCGCGACCAAGGGGCGTCGATAGGCGACACCCTGGCGCTGCTGCAACAAGTGCGCGACGAAGTGGCCGTGCTGTTCCCGCCGGCCTGGCATCGGCTACCCCATGCGTTTTCGCACCTGTTTGCGGGCGGCTACGGGGCTGGATATTACAGCTACAAGTGGGCCGAAGTATTGTCGGCCGACGCCTACGAGGCCTTCGAAGAAGCCGCGGCGCAAGCAGACGGACACGGTACGCTGGATGCCGCCACCGGCGCGCGCTTCCGCAAGGAAGTGCTGGCGGTGGGCGGGGCCCGGCCGGCCGCCGAGTCGTTCCAGGCGTTCCGCGGCCGCGCGCCGCGCATCGACGCCCTGCTGCGGCACAGCGGCATGGTAGCTGCCGATTGATGGGCCTTTGAAAGACCGGCGGGCAGCCTGCGCAAGCAGGCCAAGGGCGCCGACACGCGCCCGAGCCCGCTGCCGACGCGCTAGAATCGTGCCTATTGTTTCCGACTGCCTGCGCCCCCAACACCGACATGCCTGCTTTCTTCCCTGGCCGCCTGTGGCGCGCCCTGCTGCTGGCAGCCTGCACCCTGCTGGCTGCCTGTGGCGACAAAGCCGACTGGACGCTGTACGACATCAAGGGCCACCTGCCCGACCTGAAATTCGAACTGCCAGCGGCAGGGGGCAAGACTGTCAGCAGCGACGACCTGAAAGGCAAGACGGTGCTGCTGTTTTTCGGCTACGCCAGTTGCCCCGATGTCTGCCCCACCACCATGGCCCAGTTGACTGCCGTGCTGCAGCAATTGGGCGGCCAGGCCGACCAGGTGCGCATCCTGTTCGTCAGCGTAGACCCGCACCGCGACACGCCCGACATCCTGCAGGCCTATGTGGATGCCTTCAACAAGCAGGCCATCGGCGTCACGGGTACCGAAAAACAGATTGCCGACCTGGCGCGCCGCTACCGCGTGGCCTACCAGATCGAGAAACCCCGCCCCGGGGACGCCGCTGACATCTATGACGTGACCCACAGCCGAGGCGTGTACATTTTCGACAATGAAGGCAAGGCCCGCCTGCTGGCGTCCGATACCGACAGTATCGACACCATGGTGAAGGACATTCGCCAGCTGCTCGATATCACGGGCTGAATGCCCGCCCGGCGGCGCAATGGCCGCGACAGGGCCGCATTGCCGGCCGGGTGTTGCGTGGATGCCCCACATACCTGTTGTTACAGCCTCGGCCCGCGCGCGGTGGGTATGATCCAGACGCTTACCCTACACCCTGGAAAAGGAGCACGCGCATGAGCATTATCATCATGATCATCGTTGGGTTTGTCGTCGGCCTGATTGCCCGCGCCATCATGCCTGGCGACCAAAACATGGGGATCATCATGACCACCCTTCTGGGGGTCGTCGGCGCCGTGGTGGCCGGCTTCCTGGGCCAGTCGCTGGGCTGGTACGCCCCGGGCGAACCCGCAGGCTGGATCGGTTCGGTCGTCGGCGCCATCGTGGTGCTGTTCGTGGTGGGCCTGATCACCAAGAAACGCGCATAGCGCAGCCTGCAGCAAGACCAAGCCGGACGGCCCTTACAGGCCGCCCGGCTTTTTGTTTGCCGCTAGATGCCGGCGACGCAGGTGTCTGGCTCCCTGCTCAGCGCGCCGCCACGGTCTGTTCCGTCCAGCCCCCGCCCAGCACGCGGTACAGGGTGACCTGGTTCGACAGGCGCGCCAGGCGGGTTTCCACCAGCACTTGCTGCGCCGAATACAGTGAACGCTGCGCGTCCAGCACGCTGAGGTAGTTGTCGACACCCAGTTCGAACCGCTGGTTCGACAGATCGTAGGCACGCTGGCTGGCGGCCACCAATTGCCGCTGCGCCACGATCTGGGTCTGCAGCGTGCCCCGGCCGGCCAGGGCATCCGACACTTCGCGGAATGCCGTCTGGATGGACTTCTCGTATTGCGCCACCTGGATGTTCTTGCGGACCTCGGACGCGTCCAGGCTGGCCCGCAAGGCGCCGCCCGCGAAAATGGGCATGGTGATGCTGGGCGCGAAACTCCAGGCCCCGGAACCCGCGTCGAACAGGCCGCCCAGGCTGGCGCTGGCCGTGCCTGCGCTGCCCGTCAGGCTGATGGTGGGAAAGAACGCCGCCCGTGCCGCGCCGATGTTGGCGTTGGCCGCCTGCAGCTGGTGCTCGGCGGCACGGATGTCCGGGCGGCGCTCAAGCAGGTCGGACGGCAGGCCTGCCGGCAGTTCGCGCGGCATGATACCGTCGGGCAGCATCGTGGCCTGGTCCAGCTGCGCCACGACGTCGGTGGGCAGTGGCTGGCCCACCAGCAGCACCAGCGCGTTGCGGTCTTGCGCGGCCATGCGCGTGTACAACGACAGGTTGCGCTGGGCCGTGCGCAGGGCGATCTCGGCCTGGCTCAGGTCGAGTTCGGTGGCTACGCCCAGGTCGTAGCTTTGCTTGGTCAGGTCGTATGAGTCCTGCTGGGCGGCCAGGGTGGAACGCGTCAGGCTGAGCAGTTCCTGGTCGGCCCGCAGCGTCAGGTAGGCGCCGGCGGTTTCCGCGATCAGCGCCAATTGCGTGGCGGTGCGCGTCTCGTCCAGGCCCAGGTAGGTTTGCAGCGCCTGTTCGCTCAGGCTGCGGATGCGGCCGAACAAGTCCAGTTCCCAGGCCGAGATGGCGCCGCCCACCTGATAGCTGCGGCTGATACCGGACTCGCCGGTCTGGGTCAGGTCGCCCGGCAGGCGCTGTACCGAGCCCTGCCCGGCGATGCCCACACTAGGCAGCAGGTCGGCCCGCTGGATGCGGTACTGGGCACGCGCTTCTTCCACGTTCAAGGCAGCCACCCGCAGGTCGCGGTTGGCGTCCAGCGCCATGGAGATCAGGCGCTGCAACAAGGGATCGGCGAAGAAGTCACGCCAGCCGATGTCGGCGGCGGCAAGCGCCGGCGTGCCGGTCTGGCCGGCCGTTCCGTAGGCCGGACCGGCCGGGAAGGCGCTATCCACCGGGGCCGCCGGGCGTTCATAGGTGGGCGCCAGCGAGCAGCCCGCCAGGGCCGCCGCCAGGGCCAGTGTCAATAAGGATCGCTGCATGGTCGGATTCATTGCGGTTGCTCCCCCGGCTGGGCCGACGGCGCGACAGGCAGCTTGCCGTCGTCGTCCTGCGGGTCGTCGTCTTCATCGTCGTCGTGCCGTTCGCTGTGGCGCTTGACCTTGAACACGCGCAGCATCACCACGAAAAATGCGGGTACGAAGAAAATGGCCAGGAAGGTGCCGGCCAGCATGCCGCCGATCACGCCGGTGCCGATGGCGTGCTGGCTGCCGGAGCCGGCGCCGGAGGAAATGGCCAGGGGCACCACGCCCAGGATGAACGCCATGGACGTCATCAGGATGGGGCGCAGCCGCTGGCGCGCCGCGTGCACGGCGGACTCGACCAGGCTGGCGCCCGCCTCGTAGTGGGCCTTGGCGAATTCCACAATCAGGATGGCGTTCTTGGCGCTAAGCCCCACGGTAGTAAGCAGGCCCACCTGGAAGTACACGTCGTTGGACAGCCCGCGCATCAGCGTGGCCGCCAGCACGCCGATGACCCCCAGGGGCACCACCAGCATCACGGAAGTGGGGATGGCCCAGCTTTCATACAGCGCGGCCAGGCACAGGAACACCACGATCAGCGAGATCAGGTACAGGGCGGGCGCCTGGGAGCCCGACAGGCGCTCCTCGTACGACAGGCCAGTCCAGTCATAGCCCACGCCGGTAGGCATGGTGGCGGCGATGCGCTCCATTTCGGCCATGGCCTCGCCCGAGCTGTAGCCCGGCGCTGCCTGGCCCTGGATATTGAACGACGGCACGCCGTTGTAGCGGTCCAGGCGCTGCGGCCCGTATGTCCAGTGGGCCGAGGCAAAGGCCGAGAACGGCACCATGTCGCCGGCCTGGTTGCGCACGTACCACTTGTTCAGGTCCGAGGGCAGCATGCGCGCCGCGGCTTCGCCCTGCACGTACACCTTCTTCACCCGGCCGCGGTCGAGGAAATCGTTGACGTACGATCCGCCCCACGCCGTGGACAGCGTGTCGTTGATGTCGCTGATCGCCACCCCCAGCGCGCGGGCCTTCTCGCGGTCGATGTCCAACTGATACTGGGGAGCATCGAGCATGCCGTTCAGGCGCACGCCCACCAGCACCGGGCTTTTGGCGGCCTCGGCCAGGAAGGTGTCGCGCGCGACGGCCAATTGCTCGTGCCCCAGGCCAGCCTGGTCCATCAACTGGAAGTCGAAGCCCAGGGCATTGCCCAGTTCCATGACCGCCGGCGGCGCGAACGCCGTCACGCGCGCATCGTGCAGGTTCTGTGCGAAATACGCGTTGGCCCGCTGCGCCAGCGCGTCGACCTTCAGCGCCGCGTCGCCGCGTTCGCTCCAGTCGCGCAGCTTGATGAACATGATGGCCGAGTTCTGGCCGCGTCCACCGAAGCTGAAGCCATGCACCGCGAATACCGACGTGACGGCGTCTTTTTCGTCTTCCAGCAGATAGCGCGTGGCCGCTTCCACTGTCTTGCTGGTGCGTTCGGCGGTGGCGCCCGCGGGCGCCTGCACCTGCGCAAACAGGATGCCCTGGTCTTCGTTCGGCAGGAACGACGTCGGGATGCGCGTGAACATCCAGCCCATGACCAGCAGCAACAGCAGGTAGATAAGCATCAGGCGCTTGGTGCGGCTCAGCCCGCGCGCCACCGAATTGGCATAACCGTGCGAGGAACGCTCGAAACTGCGGTTGAACCAGCCGAAGAACCCTTTCTTGGTGGCGTGATGCCCCTTGGGAATGCGCTTGAGCAGCGTGGCGCACAGGGCTGGCGTGAAGATGATGGCCACCAGCACCGACAGCACCATCGACGATACGATGGTAATGGAGAATTGGCGGTAGATAACGCCGGTAGAACCGCCGAAGAAGGCCATGGGCACGAACACGGCCGACAGCACCAGGCCGATGCCGATCAGCGCGCCGGTAATCTGTCCCATGGACTTGCGCGTGGCCTGCCGGGGCGACAGGCCCTCTTCGACCATGACGCGCTCGACGTTTTCCACCACCACGATGGCATCGTCCACCAACAGGCCGATGGCCAACACCATGCCGAACATGGTGAGGGTATTGATGGAATAGCCGAACGCGGCCAGCACGCCGAAGGTGCCCAGCAGCACCACGGGCACCGCCAGCGTGGGGATCAGGGTGGCCCGCAAGTTCTGCAGGAACAGGTACATCACCAGGAACACCAGGATGATGGCCTCGATCAGCGTATGGATCACGCTTTCAATAGACAGGGACACGAAGGGCGAGGTGTCGTAGGGGTACACCACGTCCATGCCGGGCGGAAAGAACGGCTTCAGGCGGTTGATGGTGTCGCGTACCGCTTCCACGGTGTCCAGCGCATTGGCGCCCGGCGCCAGCTTGATGGCCAGCCCCGATGCGGGCTTGCCGTTGTAGTAGCTGTCGATGGAATAGCTTTGCGCGCCCAGCGCGATGCTGGCCACGTCGGCCAGGCGCACTTGCGAGCCGTCGGCGTTGACCTTCAGGAGAATCTGGCCGAATTCCTCGGGCGTCTGCAGGCGCGACGGGCCGATGATGGTGGCGTTGAGCTGCTGGCCGCGCGCGGCCGGCAGGCCGCCCAGTTCGCCGGACGACACCTGCACGTTCTGCTCGCGCACGGCATTCATCACATCCACCGTGGTCAGGTCGAACGACAACAGCCTGTCGGGATCCAGCCAGATACGCATGGCGTATTGCGACCCGAACAGCTGGAAATCGCCCACGCCAGGCGTGCGGCTGACCGGGTCCTGCACGTTGGCCGCCACATAGTTGGCCAGATCCTCCTTGGCCATGCTGCCGTCGGTGGAAATAAAGCCGGCCACCACCAGGAAATTCTTGGTGGCCTTGCTGACACGTATGCCCTGCTGCTGCACTTCCAGCGGCAGCAGCGGCTGCGCCACGGCCAGCTTGTTCTGCACCTGCACCTGCGCCGTATCGGGATCGGTGCCCTGCGCGAAGGTCAGCGTGATGGCCATGCTGCCGTCGGAGTTGCTTTCCGACGAAATGTAGTTCAGGTTGTCGATGCCGTTCATCTGCTGTTCGATGACCTGCACCACACTGTCCTGCACGGTCTGCGCCGACGCGCCGGGGTAATTGACCCGGATGCTGATGGCTGGCGAAGCGATGTTCGGATACTGTGCCACCGGCAATTGCAGGATCGCCAGGACACCGGCCATCATCAGTACGATGGCGATGACCCAGGCGAAAACCGGCCGGTCGATGAAAAACTTGGCCATGCAGGCTCCTTACTTGGCAGCGGCGGCAGTGGCTGCCGGGGCCTGGAACTCGGTGGCTTCCACCGCGTCGCCAGGCTTCACGTTCTGCAGGCCTTGCACGATGATCTTGTCGCCGGCCTTCAGGCCTTCGGTCACCAGCCATTGGTCGCCAATGGCGCGGTCTACCTTCAGGGTGCGCAGTTCGGCCTTGCCGTCGCCATTCACTACCAGGGCGGTGGGCACGCCGCGCTGGTTGCGCGTAATGCCGCGCTGCGGCGCCAGCAGGCCTTGCGGCGCCACGCCCTCGATGACGCGGGCACGCACGAACATGCCGGGCAGCAGCCTGTGGTCGGGGTTGGGGAACACCGCGCGCAGCGTCACCGACCCGGTGCCTTCGTCGACCGTGATTTCCGAGAACTGCAGCGTGCCTTCGGCCGCATACCGCGAGCCATCGGCCAGCGTCAGCTGCACGCGCGCCGCGTCCTTGCCCTCTTCGCGCCGCAGCATGCCGCTGTCCAGCGCGCTGCGCAGGCGCAGCATTTCGACGCTGGACTGGGTGACGTCGACGTAGATGGGGTCGATCTGCTGAACCGCGGCCAGCGCGGCAGCCTGGTTGGCGGTGACCAGCGCCCCTTCGGTGACCGAGGAACGGCCGATGATGCCTTCGATGGGCGACAGCACCCTGGTGTAGACCAGGTTGATGCGCGCGGTTTCCAGCGCCGCCTTGGCCGATTGCACATCGGCGGCCGCCTGGTCGCGCGACGCCACGGCGTCGTCGTACGCCTGGCGGCTGACGGCGCGGCTTTCGGACAGCGGCTTGTAGCGCTGCACCAGCAGCGCGGCCGTTTTCAGTTGCGCCTGGGCGCGCGCCAGGGCGGCCTTCTGGCTGTCGTAGCTGGCCTGGTACAGGGCCGGATCGATCTGGTACAGCTGGGCGCCGGCCTGGACTTCGCCGCCTTCGGTGAACAGGCGTTTCTTGACGATGCCATTCACTTGCGGGCGTACTTCCGCCACGCGATAGGCGGTGGTGCGGCCAGGCAGCTCGGTGGTCAGCGATACGGGCCGGGTCTGCAATGTAACCACGCCCACCTGCGGCTTGCCGGCGGCGGGTTGCTCCGCCCCTTTGCCGCATGCGGCCAGGGTCATGGCTGCCGCCAGTGCGGCCAATATGGCGGCGCCGCGCCGCATTCCGTTGTTGTTCTTCATACGATCCTTTCCGAGCTGTGCAATGCCGGCGGTTGCCCTGTGCGGCGCCGCGCCGGCGGCCCTGTTCAGTAATTCAACAAGCATTCCGCGCCCCACCAGCCAGAATGGTGCGCTGCGGAATCCGCAATTTTGCTTTATCCCAATAAAGAAACAAAGTAGCTAAACACGAAAACTTCATCCCATGTATGGGACAATCTTCAGCTTGACCAATAGGAATCCCCGCGATGAAACGCCTGCAAGGCATGGAATTCTTTGTGGAAGTGGCCAAGACCTGCAGTTTCAGTCGGGCCGCTGCCAACCTGGGCATGCCCAAATCCACGGTGTCGCGCCACGTGGCCGAACTGGAGCGCTCGCTGGGGCTGCAGTTGCTCAGCCGCACCACCCGCAAGGTGGAACTGACCGATGCGGGCAAGCTTTATTTCGACCGCTGCCAGCGCATCGTGGCCGAAGCGCAGGTGGCGCATGAAGAATTGCAGAAACTGGTGGACACGCCCTCGGGCCCCTTGCGCGTGAATATGCCGGCCGATTTCGGCACCGATTTCCTGGCCGAGGCGTTCATGGAGTTTTCTCAACACTATCCCGAAGTGACGTTTTACCTGGACCTGGCCAGCCCCGAACATGCCGGACGGGTATTCCAGAGCTGCGACATCTCGATCGAGATCGGCACGCTGCCCGATTCCACCCAGATCGCCCGCCTGCTGGGCAGGCTGACCGCCTACCTGTATGCCTCGCCCGACTACCTGAAGCGCCACGGCACGCCGCAACACCCCAGTGACCTGACCCGCCACGACTGCCTCGAGTTCCGCACCCAGAACGGCCAGATGAGCCGCTGGCCGCTGTCGCGCGGCGACGAGCGCGTGGAAATCACGCCGGGCAAGCGGTTTTCAGTGAACAGCGTGGCGATGATACGCAGCCTGGCCTCGCTGGGCGCGGGCATCGCCGTGCTGGCGCCCACCCAGAGCATGAGCCAGGATGTGGAGCAACAACGCCTGCAGCGCGTACTGCCCGGATGGCAGGCGGGCCCGTTCCCTGTCTATGCTGTCACCGACACGCGGCTGTTACCCGCGAAGACCCGGATCTTCATCGAGTTCCTGATGGAGCGCCTGCGCGACCGCAGGCTTGCCCCGCAGGATAACGCCGCGCTGTTGATATAGGCCCGAGACGGAAACGCACTGAAACAGCTGATGCTTCCAGATGCCGCGAATTGCGCGGGCAGGCCGCGGGCGGCCGCCCTGCCGTGCAGGTTCAGAAGCGTTCGTCGTCGCGCAGGTAACGCCATTGTCCGGGCGGCAGGTCGCCCAGCACGACACCGCCGATGCGCACGCGCTTCAGCCCCACCACCCGCAAACCCACCAGCTCGCACATGCGGCGGATCTGGCGCTTCTTGCCTTCGCGCAGTACGAAACACAACTGGTCGGCATTTTGCCAGCGCACCTGTGCCGGCCGCAGCGCCTTGCCGTCCAGCGACAGGCCATGGTTCAACAAGGCCAGGCCGCGCTCGTCCAGGCGGCCCTGCACCCGCACCAGGTATTCTTTGTCGACGCTGGAATCTTCGCCGATGAGGTGCCGCGCGATGCGTCCGTCTTGGGTCAGCACCAGCAGGCCCTGGGAATCGATGTCCAGCCGCCCGGCCACGGCCAGGCCCTGCAGGTGCGCCCGCGTGAAGCGCAGTGGCGAGCGGTCGCGCGCATAGCGCGTGCGGGCGTCGACCAGGGCCACCGCCGGCTGATAGCCTTTTTCGGCCTGGCCCGACACATAGCCCACCGGCTTGTTGATCAGGATGGTGACCCGTGATGTCTGCCGGGCCTGGGCCGCGCGCTCCAGCGTAATGACCTGGTGCGGAAAGGCGCGCGCGCCCAGTTCAGACACCACCTCGCCGTCCACCTTGACCCAGCCGCGTTCAATATAGCTGTCGGCCTCGCGGCGCGAGCACAGGCCACGTTCGGCCATCAGCTTCGAGATTCGTATTTTTTCCATAGGGCATAGTTGCTGGCCGCCTGCCGCCGGAGGGGCGTAACGGCAATCCCGCATTTTACGGCGCGCGCCGGGGCCGGCCGCCAGGCTTGGCATAATAGGCACCCATGAAAGCCTTTCCCCCCTTGGCCCCAGGCTGGCTGGCCGCTGTTCCTCCTTCGTTGTCGTCCGCCCATAAATACTGGCTGATGCGCCCCGGCGCACTCACGGCCGGCCTGCGCAAGCTGGGCAATGTGTACCTGCGCGTGCTGGATGAATACTCGCAGGGCGCGCCCGCCGACGAGGCGCGCGGCATGGGTATCGCCGTGGCCAGCCCGGTGTGGGTGCGTGAAATCTTGATGTCTGTCGATGGCGTGGACAGCGTCGTGGCGCGCAGCCTGACGCCGCTGGCGGCGTCGCACGGCACCTGGCAGGGCATGCGCCGGCTGCGCACGCGCCCGCTGGCCGACATGCTGTACCACGACCGCAGTATTGAACGCTCCGCGTTCGTGTGCCGCAGGCTGTCCAGCCCCGTGCCCTTTCATGCCACGGCTCGCGGGCTGCGGCCCCAGCCCGCCGACCCGCTGTGGGCGCGGCGTTCCGCCTTCTGGCGGCAGGGGCAGCCGCTACTGGTGGCCGAATGCTTCCTGCCTGCTTTCTGGAAGGAAGTCGAGCGCCATCCCGCGTACTGAGCCCATCCCGAAGCGCTGCGCGCCAGCCTTCGAAGAGGCGGCCCTGCGGGCCGAAAGCGCGGATTCGGCGCATAATCCCCGCTTCCGAAACCTGCGCCGTCCGCCATGACATCCACCGAACCCCAGCATGTCCGCCGCAACGCCCGGGTACTCAGCATTGCCCAGGCCCTGGGCGGCGCCAGCCCGGCCATCATTATTTCGCTGGGCGGCCTGGTGGGCCAAACACTGGCTTCGCAGCCCGCGCTGGCCACCCTGCCCGTCAGCATGTTCCACCTGGGGCTGGCGCTGGGCACCATACCCGCGGCCATGCTGATGCGCCGCTACGGCCGCCGCAGCGGATACGCGCTGGGCGCGCTGCTGGGCATACTGGGCGGACTGGTGGCCGCCTACGGCATCGCCGTGGGCTCGTTCCTGCTGTTCTGCACGGGCACGGCCCTGGCGGGCCTGTATGCCTCATATGTGCAAAGCTACCGCTTCGCCGTTATCGACGGCATAGCGCCGGAACGGCGCGCGCGCGCCATTTCCTGGATCATGACGGCCGGCCTGTTCGCCGCCGTGATCGGCACACAAACCGTCATCTGGACGCGCGACGCCCTGCCCGCGGCCCCCTTCGCCGGCAGCTTCCTGTCGCAGGCCGGCCTGGCGCTGCTGGCGCTGCTGGTGCTCAGCCGCCTGCACAACGTGCCGGTGGCCGTGGCCGACCCGCAGCACGGCAGCGGCCGGCCGCTGTCCGAGATCGCGCGCCAGCCGCGCTTTATCGTGGCCGTGGTGGCCGGCATGGTGTCGTATGGCCTGATGAGCCTGGTCATGACGGCGGCCCCGATGGCCATGGTGGGCTGCGGCCACACCGTGGGCGAAGCCGCGCTGGGTATCCAGTGGCATGTACTGGCCATGTACCTGCCCAGCTTCTTTACCGGCAGGCTGATCGAGCGCTACGGCAAGGCGCGCATTACCATCCTGGGCCTGCTGCTGACGGCCAGCGCATCCGCCGTGGCCTTGTCAGGCCTGGGAATTTCGCACTTCTGGGGCATGCTGGTGCTGTTGGGGCTGGGCTGGAATTTCGGCTTCATCGGCGCCACGGCCCTGCTGACGGACTGCTACCGCCCCGAAGAACGCACCCGCGCCCAGGCGCTGAATGATTTCCTGGTGTTCGGATCGGTGGCCGCGGCTTCGCTGGCGTCGGGCCGCCTGCTGTCGGTCAGCGGCTGGGACACCGTCAATCAGCTGGTGTTTCCCATTGTGGCCCTGGTGCTGGCGCTGCTGCTGTGGCAGCGGCTTGCAGCACATCGCGCATAGCGGGGGCGGCGTTCAGCGCCACACTTCGGGTTCCAGCGTCACCTGGCCCTGGCCGGCGGACACGAAGGCCGTGCTGTCCTGGATATTGACGTGCAACTGCATGGACCGTTCAGCCAGGACGCCCAATTCGCGGGTCTGCCCGGCCGGCAGGTTCACCACGCGCAGATTGCGCGCCCGCGCCAGCTTGCCGCGCACCCCTTCCCACCAGATCGAACTGGCATGCCCGCCATAGCAATACACCACTACCTGCCCGGCGCGCCCGCAGGCCTTCAGGATGCGCCGCTCGTCGGGCTGGCCGACCTCGATCCACAGGTCGATGGAGCCCGTCAGGTCCTTCAGCCACAGGTCCGGCTCGTCGGTGTCGCTCAGGCCCTTGGTGAACGCCAGGCCTTCCTGGGCATGCAGCGCATAGGCCAGCAGGCGCACCATCATGCGCTCGTCGGTTTCCGACGGGTGGCGGGCCACGGTCAGCGCATGGCTGCCATAGTAGTGGCGGTCGGTATCGGCGACGTGCAGGTCGGCCTTGTAAATGGTTGCGCGCAGGGCCATGGGTAAATCCGGCGGAAGGGCCGCAAAAAGCGCTAATGATACTGTGGAGCGCATCCCCGCGGCATCCAGCCGGGCAGCGGCGCCGGCGCCTACCCTCGCGCCGGCGCCCGCGTTATGCTGCGGCTTTCCCCGGAGCCCGCCATGACCGTTGCCACCGCCCTGTTTGCCTTCGGCATCGCCGCCGGCATCCTGACCCTGACGCCGGGGCTGGACACTGCCCTGGTACTGCGCACCTCGGCGGTGGAAGGCGGCCGCCGCGCGCTGCTGGCCGGGCTGGGCATCTGCGCCGGCTGCCTGGTGTGGGGAGTGGTGGTTGCGCTGGGGCTGGGGTCGCTGCTGGCCGCTTCGCAAGTAGCCTATGACGTCCTGCGCATCGGCGGCGCGGCCTACCTGTTCTACCTGGGCGCCAGGCTGCTGCGGCAAGCCTGGCTCGGCCGTGGCGGACACGGC
>NZ_JAJMLX010000140.1 GCF_020991325.1 Bordetella petrii
GCCGCCCCCGCGTGGCAGGCGCACGCGGCCCCGCCGGGCCCGCGGTCCGGCGTCAGCAATCAGGAACAGGTAGCACTGCAAGCCGCGTGAACCGCGGCAGCCTTCAGGTGCCGGTAAACACCGGCGCGCGTTTCTCGGCGAAGGCCTTGCGCCCTTCGCGGTAGTCGTTGCTTTCAAAGCAGGCCATCACCAGCTGCTGCATGGCCTGCGCATCCACGCCCGGGCCCAATTGCTGCATCTGGCGTATCATTTTCTTGCCCGCGTACAGCGTCAGGGGCGCGTTGGCGGCGATCTTGGCAACCATGCCGTCCACCGCCTCGTCCAGGCCATCGGCGGCAACCACCTGGTGCACCAGGCCCCGCGCCTCGGCCTCGCCAGCCGTATAGCGGGCCGCCGTCAGGAAAATTTCCAGGGCGCGCGCCGATCCCACCGCGGTGACCAGGTTGCGTATGGCTGTCATGCGGTAACCCAGCCCCAGCTTGCCGGCCGGAATGGCAAAGGAACTGTCTTGCGAAGCAATGCGCAGGTCGCAGCACAGCGCGATGTTCAGGCCGCCGCCGATGCAATAGCCCTTGATGCGTGCCACCGTGGGTTTGTCGTAGTCGTACAGCGCCAGTTGCGCCGCCTCGGCGACTTTCTCGTAGGCCTGCACCGCCTCTTCGCCAGACCGCAGCGTATCGAACTGCGAAATATTGGCGCCGCTGACAAACGCGCGCTCGCCCGCGCCCGTCAATACCACCACGCGAATGGCGGAATCTTCCCGCAACGCCTGCAGCGCGATCGGCAGGCCTTCCCACATGGCGTACGACACTGCATTGTGCCGGCCGGGATCATTGAAGGTGATCCAGCCGGCCGCGCCGCGCTTTTCAACAATCAGGTTCTCGGTGATGCGGTCCTGCAGAATGCGTTGCGTAGTCATGGAGGGTGGTCTCGCTATCGGGCTATCCGGGTGGATTCGCGCCGGCATCCTGCATCGGGCCGGCCTGCAGCAGCGCGCGCCGGCGCTGCATGCCATTGGAAAGGTGTTCGCGCATGGCGGCGCGGGCCGCATCGCTGTCGCGCGCGGCAATAGCATCGAAGATGCGGTGGTGCTCGGCCTCGACCTGGGCCATGCGCTCGGTGCCGGTGCTGCCATAACGCAACGTGCGCACGGCATCGCCGATGGCCCTGCCGAACAGGGACAACAAGCGCACGAAATACGGATTATTGGTTGCCTGGCAGACCGCCATGTGGAAGTCCAGGGCGCGGTCGGCGCCATGGCGCCAGTCGCCGCCCGCTTCGTCTACGCGGGCCAGCGCATCGCGCAGTTTGTCCAGTTGCGCATCCGTGCGCTGCTGCGCCGCCAGCGCCGCGGCGCCTGCCTCGATCTCGACGCGCAACTGGTAAACCTGTTCCAGTGCATCGGCGCGCAACAGGTCGGAAGGCAGAATCTCGAAATTGTTCGGCCCCGGCCCCGAAGCCACGAAGCTGCCCACACCGCGCCGGGTCTCGATATAGCCGGACAGTTTCAGGCGGGCAATGGCCTCGCGCACCACGTTGCGGCTGACCCCGAACGATTGCGACAGCTCCTGCTCGGTAGGCAGCCGCTCGCCCGGCTCGAAAGCCTGGCTGAGGATTTTCTGGCGGATCTGCTGCGCGATCTCGTCGGGCAGGTTGTCCGGCCGGCGCAGGCTCTCGAATGGCGAATCGGGCGTAGGTTTGGGGCGGGCCATGGCGGTTCCGGCTGCGAGCATGAAAGACCGTGATGGTGTCACACGGCCCCGGCGGCGCGCAAACGCGCGCGCGCGTCGGCATCCAGGCCCAGCCAGCCCAGGATTTCGTCGGAATGCGCGCCGGTTTCCGGTGCGCCAGCCGCCGCCGCCGGCTCGGCGCCCCCGAAAACTACCGGCGGCGCCATGATGTCGATATCGCCGCGCTGCTCATGGTGCACACGTTGCGTCGTGCGCAGATGGCGCACCTGCTCGTTCTCGAACACCGTATCCATCGACAGGATGGGCCCGCAGGGCACGCCGGCGGCATTCAGGCGTTCAATCCATTCCGCGCTGCTGCGGCCCCGGGTCCGCGCGATGATCTCGCGATTCAGGTCGGGCCGGTTTTCCACCCGCAGGCCCGCCGAGGCGAAGCGCGGGTCGCCGTTCAGCTCGGGCATCTCCAGCACATCGCACAGGCGCGCGAACATGCCGGAACCCATGGCGGCAATGTTGATGAAGCCGTCAGCAGTGGGATACACCCCCGTGGGCGCGCTGGTGGGATGATCGTTGCCCGATTGGCCGGGGATTTCGCCGTCGATCAGCCAGCGCGTGGCCTGGAAGTCCATCATCCACACCTGCGCCTGCAGCAGCGAGGTCTGCACCCAGCGCCCCTGGCCGGTGCGCTCGCGGTCCAGCAGGGCGATCAGCATCCCTATGGCGGCGAACAGGCCCGCGCTCAGGTCGGCAATGGGAATGCCGGCCCGCATGGGCCCGTGGCCGGCCTCGCCGGTAACCGACATCAAACCGCCCAGCCCCTGGGCGATCTGGTCCAGGCCCGGCCGGTCGGCATAGGGGCCATCCTGGCCGAAGCCCGAGATGCTGGCGTAGACCAGGCCCGGATTGATCTGGCGCAGCGCCTCATAGTCGATACCGAGCTTGCGCTTGACAGAAGGCCGGTAGTTTTCCACCAGTACGTCGGCGCGCTTGACCAGCTCCAGGAACACGGCCTTGCCTTCGGGGTGTTTCAGGTTCAGTGTCAGGCTGCGTTTGTTGCGGTGCGTGTTCTGGTAATCGCTGAACTTGGCCGCCCCGCCCGGTTTGTCATCCTTCACCTCGGATGGTTCTTCGATCTTGATGACGTTGGCGCCCCAGTCGGCAAACTGGCGCACCGCGGCCGGACCGGAACGCACGCGCGTCAGGTCCAGCACGGTAAAACGATCGAGCGGGGCGAAAACCATCAGCGCTGTCTCCGGCATGTCTGGAATAGTTGTTGGACATCCTACTTATTACAACTATCCCCCCCCATTCTGGAAAACCCGGAGGCCGCTTTCCTCAGGATGGCAGCAAGAACTGCCGCAGCGCCCGCAAGTAGTCGCCGGGCAGTTCCACATTGGGCATGTGCACGGTGGGCAGGCAAACCAGCCCCGCCCCGGGGACGGCCGCGGCAATCTGCTCGCCGTGGCTGGCCAGTGTCACCGTGTCGTGCTGCCCGGCAATGACCAGGGTGGGCCGGGATATCCGCCCCAGTTGCGCGCGCATGTCCATGTCGCGCACCGCCGCGAAATTTCCGGCCAGGCCCTGCGCGGGCGTGGCCATCACCATGGCGCGGAAGAGCTCGACCACGCCGGGCGCGCTGCGAAGCATGGCCTCGGGAAACCAGTTGCCCATGAACATCCGGGCCATTTGCGACATGTCCGGCGCCTGCAGTACTGAGCCAATCAGGCTGTCCCACTGGCCCGCCGGGCCCAGATAGGCCGAGGTATTGCTCAACACCAGGCGATCGATGCGCTGTGGCGCGTGCACGCCCAGCCACTGCCCCACCATGCCGCCCAGCGACAGTCCCAGGAAGCTGGCTCGCGGCACCTCCGCGGCATCCAGCAGCTCCAGTGCGTCGCGCCCCAGCCGCTCGACCGTATATGCGCCTGCCGGCGCATCGGACGCGCCATGCCCGCGCGCGTCGTATCGCAGCACGTGGAAATCACGCGCCAATGCATCTACCTGCCCATCCCACATATGCAGCGTGGTGGCAATGGAATTGGACAGCATCAATACCGGCTTGCCGGCCTGGCCATCGAACCGATAGGCGATGCGCCGGCCGTCGCTGGCGGTAAAGAAAGACAAGTCGCTCATGGCAGTTCCCTGAAGAAAGGTGTGCCGTAAATCGTAGTTGCCGGCTTGCCCGAAAGCTATTACAAAGATTGCACAATCTTTGTAGGTAAAGCTGACATGAGCCCGTTCACCCTGCACGACCTGCAATGCTTCGACGCGGTCGCGCGCGCAGGCGGCTTCCAGGCCGCGGCCACCGCATTGCACCGTTCCCATCCCGCCGTATTCGCCGCCGTCGCCAAGCTGGAACGCCAGCTCGGCCTGGCCCTGCTGGACCGCGGCGGCTATCGCGTGCAATTGACCGACGCCGGGCGCTCGTTTCATCGCAAGGCCCAGCCGCTGCTGCGCGAACTGGAAGGCCTGCGGGCCCATGCCGCGCAGTTGGCCCTGGGCGAAGAAAGCGAACTGAGCGTGGTAATGGGCGACCTGTGCCCCCGCCCGGAAACGCTGGGCCTGCTCGGCCAGTTCTTCGCGGCGTGCCCGGTCACCCGCCTGAACTTGCATTACGAAGCCGTCACGGGCCCGTGGGAACGCCTGCACAGCGGCCAGGCCGACCTTATCCTGCATCGCGTGGACAAGAGCGACCCGCGCATCGAATGGATAGACCTGAGCAAAGTGGTGTTCGTGCCCGTGGCGGCCCCGGGCTTCCTACCCTTTGCGCCCACGCGCAATACCAGGCCCGACCAGTTGCGCGACTTCACCCAGTGCATCATCCGCGACACCGCGCGGCAGGCCCCGGCCGACAGTTACTTCGTGGTCGAGGGCGCACATCAGTGCACCGTGCCGGATCAGCTCATGAAAAAAGACATCATCCTGCAGGGCATGGCCTGGGGCCACCTGCCGCGCTTCCTGATCGAGCGCGAACTGGCCAAAGGGCAGTTGCTGGCCATCACCAGCCGCTACCTGCCGGGCCGCAGCGAAGATCTGGTGGCCGCCCGCCGGCGCGACCGCCCGCATGGCCCGGTGGCCAATCGGCTATGGGAATTCCTGCGGGACCAGGCCGGCGCATTTCGGGCCACCGCGACCCGATCGAGGTGAATTAAGCATGCCCTCCCAGATAGGCGTTGGCCAGTTCGTCGTTCGCGGCGATCTCGGCCGCGCTGCCCTGGGCCACCACGCGGCCGCCTTCCACCACATAGGCGCGGTCCGCCAGTGCCAGCGCCAGCCCGGCCATTTGATCCACCAGCAGGATGGTCATGTCTTCATCCCGCAGGCGGTCCAACGCCGCGAACAGTTCGGCGATCACTTTGGGCGCCAGGCCCAGCGACGGTTCGTCCAGCAGCAGCACGCGCGGCCGGCTCATCAGGCCGCGCGCCAGGGCCAGCATCTGCTGCTCGCCGCCGGACAGCAGGCCGGCACGCTGGTGCAGCCGTTCGCGCAGGCGCGGGAACCGCTGCAGCATGCTTTCGACACGCGCCTCGCGATCGGTCTGATCCAGGAATGCGCCCAGCCGGATATTGTCCAGCACCGACAATTCGGGAAACACTTGCCGGCCCTCGGGCACCAGCACCAGGCCCAGGCCCACCACGTCTTCCGCCGCGCGGCCTTCCAACTGGTGGCCGTTGATGTGCATGGCGCCCGACTGGCTGCGATGCAGGCCCGCCAAGGTGCGCATCAAGGTGGATTTGCCCGCGCCGTTGGCGCCCAGCAAGGCCACCATCTCGCCAGCGCGCACCTGCAGGCTGATGCCATGCAAAACCGGTTCGGCCCCGTAGCCGGCCACCAGGCTGTCTACCGCCAACACCTCCACGCCCGGCGTGCGCGGTGTGCGCGGTGCGCCCTCCGACGCATCCAGTGATTCGCCCAGGTAGGCCTGCTTGACCGCCGGATCATTCTGTACCTGCGCGGGCGTGCCCACGGCCAGCCGCTTGCCGGCGTCCAGCACGACCAGTTGGTCGGAAATGGACATCACCAGCCCCATGTCGTGCTCGACCAGCGCCACGCCCACGCCGGCATCGGCGATGCGGCGCAACAGCGCCGCCAGCATGTTTTTGTCTTCGCGCGACAAGCCGGCGGCGGGTTCATCCAGCAACAGCACATCGGGGTCGGTGGCCAGGGCCCGGGCGATTTCCACCAGGCGGCGGTCCACATGCGGCAGGCCGGCAGCGTTCGCCTGCGCCGCCCCCTGATAGCCGCAGAACGCCAACAAGGCGCGCGCCCGCATGCGGGCATCGGCGCTGCGGAAACGCCCGGCCGCGAACAAGCCGCCCAGGCGGCCGCGCCCCATGGCCAGAGCCACGTTGTCTTCCACGCTGAGCGAGCCGAACAACTGCGAGGTCTGGTAGCTGCGCGCCACGCCGCTGCGGGCTATGCGGAATGCGGGCAGCCCGGTCAAGGGCCTGGACCCCAGCATCACATCGCCCGTCGATGGACGGTAGAAACCGCTAAGCATGTTCAACGCGGTGGTCTTGCCGGCGCCATTGGGGCCAATCAAGCTGGTAACGGTGCCCTCGGGCACTTGCATGTTCAAATCGCTGACCGCATGCACCCCGCCGAACCGGATACCCAGGCCCTGCGCGGCCAGCGAGGCGCGGGCGCGCCTGGGCAGGGCCACCTGCCCTGCCGCGCCGGCGCGGGGCAATACCGCGGGCGCCCTGAACTGGCGCAGCACCTGGCGGCACAAGCCCACCACGCCCTCCGGCGCCACCCACAACACCAGCAACAACAGCGCGCCGAAGAACAGCAGGCGGTATTCCTCGAACGAAGCCAGCAACTCGGGCAGCAGGCCCACGATCAGGGCGCCGATAATGGGGCCGGCCACTGTCCCGGCGCCGCCCACGATCACCACCAGCACGAACAGGATGGACTGCATGAAGTTAAAGGTCTCGGCCGTGACGAAACCCGAAAGCGGCGCGAACAGGCCGCCCGCTAGGCCTGCGGCGGCGGCCGACAGCATAAAGGCCATGGTCTTGATGACCAGCGGATTCAGGCCGATGGATTGCGCCGCCGTCTCGCTGTCGTTGACGGCACGCATGGCCGCCCCCCAGCCGCCGCGGGACAGCAGGCCATAGCACCCCATCAGCACCGCCGCCGTGGCCACGGCCAGGACGGTAATGGTCTGCTCTGGCCCCCAGCCAGCACCGAGCTGTGGCGGCAGGATGCCCATGATGCCGCTCTGCCCGCCGGTAAGGTCGTGCATTTCCACGATGGCGTGCTGCACGATGAAACTGAAGGCGATGGTCACCATCGCCAAATACGGGCCCTTGACCCGCAGGGCCGGCAATGCCAGCAAGGCGCCCAGTGCCGCGGCCAGCGCGGCCCCCGCCATCCAGGCCGGCCAGAAACCCCAACCGGCCTTGGTGGTAAGAATGGCCACGGTGTAGGCGCCTATGGCATAGAAGCCCACATGCCCGAACGACATCTGGCCGGTCAGGCCCAGCAGCACGTTCAGGCCGATGCCGACGATGGCGATGAGCGCGATATTGGCCAGCACGAAAACATAATAGCTATTGAGCGTGAAAGCCATGGCCAGGGCCACGGCCGCCACCGCGGCGCCGGCAGCCAGAAACTTGGGATTCATACTTTCTTGACCTCCGCCCGTCCGAACAGGCCATTGGGCCGCATGGCCAGTACCGCGATAACCAGGGCGAACGTGATGATGTGGGTGTAGCCGGAGCCCAGCGTGACAGTGATCATGGCTTCGGCAATGCCGAAGATCAGGCCGGCGAACATCACCCCCCAGGCGCTGGATATGCCGCCCAGGATGGCGACGGCGAAGGCCTTCAGGCCGAACATCGTGCCCATGTCGGCGCTGACGTTGAACAACGGCGCGATCAGGATGCCGGCCACGCCCGCGAACAAGGTTGACATCGCGAACGCCGCGGCCACGGCGCGCTTGATCGGTATGCCCATCAGGCGCGCCGCATCGCGGTTCTGCACCACCGCCAGCAATGCCGTGCCCCAGCGGGTGCGGCGAGCCACCAGGTGCAAGGCGGCGGCCAGGGCAAAGCCCATCAGCGGAATCAGCAGCTGCAGCGGATACACGCCCAGGCCCAGGCCGGCCACCTCGATGGGCGACACGGCCAGCGGCGACGGCAGGCTGCGCGGCTCTTTGCCGAAGGTGTGCATCACCACGTTGTCCAACACGATGCCCAGGGCCACGGTGGACATCAGCCAGGCGTTCGATCCGCGCGACGCGAACGGCCGCACCGCCAGGAACTCCACCAGCAGGCCGTACAGCGCGCAACACAGCAAGGCCAGCACGATGGCCGGCAACATGCCCCAACCCAGGGTCTGGGCGAAAGTGAAGCAAAGCACCGCGCCCAGCATCATCGAACTGCCCTGGGCGAAGTTCACCGTACCGGACACGGAATGGGTAATGTGGAAGCCCAGGGCCATCAGCCCATACATACTGCCCAGGCCCAGGCCACTGATCAGTGCCGCCAGCAACTGCATCGCGCGCTCCCAGAAGGCTTACTTGGCCAGCCCGACGGGCAGGATGCGGTTGTCGATGAACTGCGCCCAGACATAGTCCTGCGCGGTGACGGCATCATGCACTTGCGGAGTGAAAGGCTTCTTGTACGTCTTGATCAGGCCTTCGTAGCCTTCAATCTTGTAGAAACCTTCGCGGATCGCGTCGCCATCGGTGGAGCCTGCCTGTTCGATTGCCAGAGCGGTCAGTTGCATGGCGTCATACGCATTGGCCACCCCCACCGCCGGCGTAATGTTCTCCGGGCCTTTCACGTCAGGGTATTTAGCCTTCAGCGCCGCGATCACTTTTTCTCCCACGGGCGACTGCTGGCCGAAGAAGCTGTAGGTTTGCACGAAGTGCACTTCCTTGGCATTGGGGCCGGCCAGTTCCGTGAACCGGCCACCCGCCGGGCCCCAGTGCGACACGACGGGCACTTTCCAACCCATGCGGTCCAACGACTTCACCACCTGCGCGGAAGGCCCCACATTTCCCACCATGAACAGCGTATCGGCGCCCGCCGCCTTCAGCCGGCTGAGCTGCGGCACCACGTCCACTTCGTTGCCGTCGAATTTCTCGCTGCCCACGGGCTTCATGCCCTTGGCGTCCAGCGCGGCCACCAGGCCCTTCTGGTTGGACTCGCCCCAGGGGTTGTTGACCATGATGAGGCCGAACCTGGACGTCTTGAAGGTAGCCTGGGCGTAGTCAACCATGGCGGCGTCGACCACCTCGTCCACCGCCGACACGCGGAACACGTAATTCGGCTTGCCGCCATTCTTGGTAATGGGCGTACCCGCGGCCCACGGGCCCATGAACGGAACCTTGGCCTGGTTCACCAACGGCACGATGGCCAGCGATACCGGCGTATCCAGCCCGCCGAATACCACCGCCACCTTTTCTTTGTAGATGAGTTCGCGCGCGGCCACCACGCCCTTGGCGGGGTTGGCCTCGTCGTCGCGCCGCACCAGTTCCAGCGGGCGGCCGCCCAGCACGCCGCCCTTGGCGTTGATTTCATCGATGGCAACCTGCATGCCCCGCGTAATGGCTTCGCCCGCCAGGGCCGACTGGCCCGACAGCGCGGTGATCAGGCCGATCTTGACGGGATCGGCGGCCTGCGCCCCGGCGCCCAGGCCCATGCAGGCCAGGGCAAAAGCGGTGCAGACAAAAGTACGGCGAGAAAGACGCGACATGGAGTTCTCCCGGGAGATGATCGTTATGGAAGGCCCGTACAGGCCCTGATCCCGTTCAAGCAAAACCCATGCCATGTTTGCGCTTCTTGTTTTCAAGCTGGCATACGGTTTGCTTGTTTATCCATGTTTTTTGTCGCCAATTCATCCTGATTTATTGCCGACAATTAGCTGGATTCCTGTGAACAAAATGTGCCTGGAATGTCCTTCGACGCGGCATTTCCACGCAAGCCAACCGCCACCCCCTTGCACCAACACGGCGCACGGAATGGGAGAAAACGATGCATGACGCACCAGATGAGAACATCCCTGCCAACCCGGCCGACCCCGGCGCCCTGGTCGACGCTTACCTGACCACCTTGATGAGGCCCGATCCCGAAGGGGCGCGGCGCTATGTCAGCCCGCAGTTGCGCATCCGCTTCACGGGCGGCCGCGAAATGCGCGACCCGGCCGAGTGCACAGCCTTCAACAAGGCCCGCTACGCCTGGGTGAAAAAACGCTTCGAATCGACGGATGTGGTTGCCGGCGCCGCCCCCGCCCATGCGGTGGTGTACAACCGCGGCACGCTGTATGGCGAATGGCTGGACGGCACGCCCTTCGAGGGCAACCGCTATATCGACCGGTACGTGGTGCGCGACGGGCTCATCACGGAAATGGATGTATGGAACGACAGCGCGGAATGGATGCTGGTTCGGGCGGGGCTGGCGGCACGATGAGCAGCGCCGTGAACCACACGCCCCACCTCGGCCCGCTGGCCGCGCACGACCGCTTCGATTATTCGGCCATCCACCGCCGCCCCGACTACAGCTGGCCGCAAGGCGCGCGGCTGGCCGTGTACCTGGGTTTCAACATCGAGCACTTCGCTTTTGGCGATGGGCTGGGCGCACGCCTGGGCGCCAGCTTCGGCGAGCCCGACGTGCTGAACTATTCGTGGCGGGAATACGGCAACCGCGTCGGCGCCTGGCGCTGCCTGGAACTGTTCGACGCACTGGGCCTGCCCGCCGGCGTCATCGCCAACACCGCCATCCTGGACCATTGCCCGGAACTCATCGAAGCCTGCCTGGCGCGCGGCGACGAACTGATCGCCCATGGCCATACCAACGCCGTGCATCAGGGCGCCTATCCGGAAGCCGCGGAACGCGCGCTGTTGGAATACTGCGCCCGCCGCTTCGAACAGGCGGCCGGAACACGGCCCACCGGATGGCTGTCGCCGTGGATCGCCGAATCGCGCCTGACCCCCGACCTGCTGTCCGAGACCGGGTATCGCTACACCTTGAACTGGTGCCATGACGACCAGCCCACGTTGCTGCGCACGCGCAGCGGGGCACGGCTGTGGTCGGTGCCCTACCCGCAGGAAGTCAACGACATCCCCATGATCGTGGCGCGCCAGATGGATGCCAAGGACTTCGCCCAGCTCATCATCGACAACTTCGACGAGATGCTCGACCAGGCGCGCCGACAGCCGCTCGTCATGGGCATCGCCCTGCACCCCTATCTGGTAGGCCAGCCGTACCGGCTGCGCCACTTGCGCCGCGCCCTGGCCCATATCGCCCTGCACCGCGATCGCGGCGACGTATGGTTCACCACCCCGGGCGCCATCTGCGCCCATACCGAACAACTCAACCTGGAAGCCCGACCATGACCGCCAGCCTTACCGCCCTGCCCTTTGAAGACACTGTAGGCGCCTGGGTACCGCATGGCCGCTACAGCCTGCCGCCCACCGGCAGCGGCCCCCTGGACGGCCTGGCCTTCGCGGCCAAGGATTTGTTCGACGTGGCGGGCCAGTTCACCGGGGCCGGCAACCCCGCCTGGCTGGATTCGCACCCGCCGGCCGCGCAGCACAGCCCGATCATCGCGCAACTACTGGAGGCCGGCGCGCGGCTGCACGGCAAGACGCTGACCGACGAGCTGGCCTACAGCATCCACGGCGACAACATGCACTACGGAGCGCCGTTAAACACGCGCGCCCCCGACCGGGTGACCGGCGGGTCGTCCAGCGTGGCCAGCCACTGGGCGTCCACGTCCTTGGGCAGGGCCAGCATGAACAGCTCGGAGGCGTAGATGGTTTCCGGGCTGGCGGGAAGCAGCTTGTAGCGCAAGCGTTCGGCCACCTCGCTGACCAGAGCGGTGCGCGGCGCAAAGCCGAAGTCGGCCAGCAGCGTGGTGATGTCCACCGTGTGCGTTAGCGCGCTCCACCAGGCCTGCAGGCGGGCCTGGGCGGGGGGGTCC
>NZ_JAJMLX010000141.1 GCF_020991325.1 Bordetella petrii
CGCGCTCGCGGCCGCGGCCGCCGCGCGGCGCATCGCGCGTGTGGCTGCGCGCCACCAGATCGGACGGTACGTCCAGCGTGCCGCGCGGCACCTGGCGCTTGATGAGTTTCTCGATGTCTTGCAGGTAGCGGGTTTCGTCGGCCGTGAACAAGGCAATGGCCTCGCCCGACGCGCCGGCCCGGCCCGTGCGCCCGATGCGGTGCACGTAGTCTTCGGCGCTGTGCGGCAGGTCGTAATTGATGACGCAGGGCACGCCGGCCACGTCCAGCCCGCGCGCGGCCACGTCGGTGGCCACCAGCACTTCGAGTTCGCCCGCCTTGAAGGCATCGAGCGCCTTCATGCGGTCGGCCTGGCTTTTATCGCCATGGATGGATTCGGCGCGCACCCCGTCGCGTTCCAGTTCGCGGGCCAGGCGGGCGGTGCCGATCTTGGTGTTCGAGAACACGATGACCTGCTTCAGCCCGCGCGATTTCACCAGGTGCACCACGGCGGCGCGCTTGGCGTCGCTGGGCATCTGGTAGGCGATCTGGGTGACGGTGTCGGCGGTGGCGTTGCGCGCGGCCACTTCGATTTCGACGGGCTCGTTCAGATACGAACGGCCCAGCTTGCGAATTTCGTTGCTGAAGGTGGCCGAGAACAGCAAGCCCTGGCGCTGCGCGGGCAACAGCCGGACGATGCGATCCAGGTCGGGCAGGAAGCCCATGTCCAGCATGCGGTCGGCCTCGTCCAGCACCAGGATGCCGACCTGGCCCAGGTTGACGGTTTTCTGCTCTACGTGGTCGAGCAGGCGGCCGGGCGTGGCCACCAGGATCTCGCAGCCCCGGCGCAGCGCTTCCTTCTGGGGGCCGATATCCACGCCGCCGAACACCACGGTCGAGCGCAGCGTGGTGTGCTTGCTGTAGCGCTTGACGCTTTCGTAGACCTGGTCGGCCAGCTCGCGCGTGGGCGTGAGGATGAGGGCGCGCACCGGATGACGCGCCGGCGATGCGCTGGAGTTGGCCAGCGGCATCAGGCGGTGCAGGATGGGCAGCGTGAAGGCTGCCGTCTTGCCCGTGCCGGTTTGCGCCGCACCCATGACATCGCGCCCGGCCATCACCGCCGGCAAGGCCTGGGCCTGGATCGGGGTGGGAGTGGTGTAACCGGTGTCGGCAACCGACTGGAGCAGTTGCGGGTGCAGTCCGAAATCGGCGAAAGTCGGGGTGGGCGCTTCGGAAGCAGGGGCTACGGGGGTGTTGGAGTCAGTCATCAGGAAGGGCAGATGCCGGGGGCCAGAAAAAGAACAAAACGAGTATGCTGCCAAGCCCGGATTGCTGTGGATAACTTTATTTTAGCGCAGCCTGCCCTAGCGCAAGAAATCGCCGTCCGGCCGGGGTTCGCGCCGTGGCGGGTGTCCGGCGCGGCTTTCAGCCGGCCAGCCAGCGCAACAGCCACAAAACCACCATGCCGGCCACGATGACCAGCACCGCGCTGCGGGTGCGCAGGAACACCACCACGCCGATGGTGGCGGCCACCAGCCGGTAGTCGAAGGCCGGCCCCGCCCCGGTCTTCCAGGGCAGCAGGTCGGGCACGATGATGGCGGTGAGCGCCGCGGCCGGCGCATAGCGCAGGGCGCGCCGCACGCCGTCGGGCAGCGGCACGTAATCGCCCATCAGCATGAAGCCGGCGCGGGTCAGCACACTGCACAGGGCCAGCAGCAGGATGGCCGAATACACATAGACTTCCGACGGCCAGAGGGTCATGCGCGCACCTTGTGGAAATAGCGTTCGGCGCCTATGCCGGCCAGAATGCCCGCGATCACGGCGGCCGCCAGCCCCAGCCGCAGCGGCAGCAACTGGCCCAGCCAGGCGGTGATGCCGGCGGCCAGCATGGAAACCAGCATGGGCTTGGAATTGGCCAGCGGCACGGTAATGGCCAGCAGTGCCAGCACGGCGGCGAAGTCCAGCGACCAGGCGGACGGCACCAGGGTACCCAGGTAAATGCCCGCGACGGACGCGGTTTGCCACACCAGCCAGCCCGGCGCAATGGTGCCCAGGAAGAACCACAGCTGTTCGCGCGTGCCGCGCACGGCGGCATCGCCGAAGCGCGGCATGAACAGCACAAAGCCCATGTCGGTGGTGAAATAGCCCAGCCCCAGGCGGCGCGGCCAGGACAGGTGGCGGAAGAAGGGATGCAGGGCCGCGCCGAAAATGATGAAGCGCAGGTTGACCACGCAGCCGGCCATGAATATCAGCCACAGCGGCGCGCCGCTGGCAATGAGCGGCAGCGAAGTCAGCTGGGCGGAACCGGCGTACAGCAGCAGGGTCATGGCCAGGGCCATGGATTCGGTCAGGCCCGACTTCACCATGGCCACGCCGGTGACCAGGCCCCAGGTGCCGGTGGCGATCAGGGCCGGCGCGATGGCGTGCACGCCCTGGCGGAAGGCCTGGATGCGTTCCTGGCGCACCAGTTGGGGGTCTTCGGGCAATGCAGCGGAATCAGCGGGCACCTGGCGCCCCCTGGCATGTGGAACTGGACGGCATGGAACTCATCGAAGGACAAACACACCACGCCAGCTCGCCCGGCGCCGAAACAGCGGCATTGTACCGCCGCCGCTTGATACAATAGGCGCCTCTTATAAAAGGGGGCAATACCATGTCGATGGCGGACCGCGACGGCTTCATCTGGTACGACGGCCAGCTCGTCCCGTGGCGCGACGCTACCACGCACGTGCTGACCCATTCGCTGCACTACGGCCTGTCGGTATTCGAAGGCGTGCGCGCGTACAAAACCGACGCCGGCACCGCCATTTTCCGCCTGCAGGACCACACCCGGCGGCTGTGCAATTCGGCGCACATCTACCAGATCCCCATGCCGTTCGACCCGGACACGCTCAACGCCGCCCAGTGCGAGGTAGTGCGTGCCAACCAGCTCGAATCCTGCTATTTGCGCCCCCTGGTGTTCTACGGCTCGGAAAAAATGGGCGTGTCGCCCAAGGGCGCCAAGGTGCACGTGGCCATCGCCGCCTGGCCCTGGGGCGCCTACCTGGGCGAAGAGGCCCTGGCGCAGGGCATCCGCGTCAAGGTGTCGTCGTTCGCCCGGCAGCACGTCAACGTGACCATGCCGCGCGCCAAGGTGGCCACCACTTACGCCAATTCCATCATCGCCAACGCCGAGGCCCTGCAAGACGGCTACGACGAAGCCCTGCTGCTGGACACCGAGGGCTTCGTGGCCGAGGGCGCGGGCGAAAACGTCTTCATCGTGAAAGACGGCGTGCTGTGCGAACCGGAAATCGCCTCGGCGCTTACCGGCATCACCCGGTCCACCGTGCATGCGCTGGCCGCCGACCTGGGCATTACCGTGGTCACCAAGCGCCTGACGCGCGACGACATCTACATCGCCGACGAAGCCTTCTTCACCGGCACGGCCGCCGAAGTCACTCCCATCCGGGAAGTCGACAATCGCAAGATCGGCGCGGGCCGGCGCGGGCCGGTTACCGAAAAACTGCAGACGGCATTCTTCGACCTGGTCAGCGGGCGCAACCCCAAGTACGCCCATTGGCTCACCAAGGTCTGACCGCCGCCTTTTGTTCCAACCCTAGCCTTTTCCAGGAAACACCATGACCGCCGCCGCCCCTGCCGCCGCGCCCGCCCACGAAACCATTGAAGTCGGCGCCGAAGACCTGCCCGTGTACTGCCCGGGCCCCAAGGCTCCGCTCTGGAGCATGCATCCGCGCGTGTTCCTCGACGTGGCCCACACCGGCTCGGCCCGCTGCGCCTACTGTGGTGCCGAATACCGCCTGAAGCCCGGCACCGTCGTCCGCGGCCACTGACCAGGCCAGCACCGCCATGTACGCCACGCCGGAAGAAGCCGAGCAAGCATTCTACGAAGCCCTCGAACAGGCCGACACCACGGCCCTGATGCAAGTGTGGGCCGACGACGAAGAGGTCGTGTGCATCCACCCGGGCGGCCTGCGCGCGGTGGGCCATACGGCGGTGCAGGAATCCTGGCAGCAAATCCTGGCGGCCGGGCCGCTGGTCATACAGCCGCTGCGCCCGCTGGCGATGCAAAGCGTGATGTGCGCGGTGCACAACGTGGTTGAACAAGTGGCCGTGCGGGCGCAAGGCGCCACGCGCTACGCCGTCTGCTACGCCACGAACATCTATCACAAGGGGCCCACGGGCTGGCGCATGGTCATGCACCACGCCTCGCCCGCCCCATCGGACGCCGGGGTACTCGATCTGCACGACGTTCCCGACCGGCTGCATTGACGCGGGTGGATCGCTTGGCCGTTGCCCGACTCGATACTTCGCCCTGCCCCGTTCCCGCCTGGCTGCCCGATCGTCACAGCCAGACGATCTACGCCGCGTTCTTCGCCCAGCACCACCAGATCGCCTTCGTGCGGCAGCGCGTGGAAACGCCCGATACCGATTTCATCGACATCGACTGGACCGGACCGGGGCTGTTTCCGCACAAGCGGGCCGACGGCCTGCCCATCGACCAGGGCAAGCCCGTGGTCAGCGGCAAGACGGCCGCGGCGCGCTGGATCGCCGACACCGACTGGGCCTCGTTGCCGCAAACCCCCGACACACCCGCCCTGCTGCTGTTCCACGGCCTGGAAGGCGGCAGCGCCAGCCGCTACGCGCAATCCATCGCCCACCACTTCCGCGCGCGCGGCTGGATCGTGGCGGTGGCCCACTTCCGCGGCTGCTCCGGCACCCCCAACCGCCTGGCGCGCGCCTATTATTCGGGCGATTCCACCGAGGTGGGGTTCATGCTGGACACCGTGCGGGCGCGCATTCCCCATGCGCGCTGGCATGCGGTGGGCGTGTCGCTGGGCGGCAACGCGCTGCTGAAATACCTGGGAGAACAAGGCGAAACCTTGTCCTGGCTGGCCGCGTGCGCCGGGGTGTCGGTACCGCTGGATCTCGTGGCGGGCGGCAACCGGTTGTCGCAGGGCCTGATCAACCGCAGGCTGTACAGCGCGCACTTCCTGAAAACCATGAAGCACAAGGTGCTGGAAAAGGCCCGCCGCTTTCCCGGCGCCATCGACGTGATGCGCATCGCGCATGCGCGCGACCTGCGGGAATTCGATGACGCCTACACGGCGCCCATGCACGGCTTCCGCAATGCGCTCGATTACTGGACCCGGGCGTCCAGCAAGCCCTGGCTGGCCAGCATCGGGGTGCCCACGCTGGTCTTGAATGCCCGCAATGATCCGTTCCTGCCGGAAAGCGCCCTGCCGCTGCCGCGCGAATGCTCACAGCACGTGCTGCTGCACCAGCCGTCGCAAGGCGGGCATGCCGGCTTTCCCACCGGCGCCTTTCCCGCGCACCTGGGCTGGCTGCCGCAGCGCCTGGGCCGGTTCTTCGAAACCGGGCGATAGAACGGGCTCACCCCTGAATCGCTGCGCGCTTCCCGTCGGGTGTCTGACACCCATGGCACTACCTTAGCCGCCGCGGCGAGTTTTCGCCGGCGCTGCCAGGTGTCCGGCTCCCGTCAGGGTGCCGGACACCGTCCAAATGAGACGGTCGTGGCACACATCGGTGTCTGACACCCTGCGGGAGTCAGACACCCGTTCCGTGTCCGGGCTCTCCCACCTCGCGGCTAGTACGCCGCTCGGATTCGCCAGGCACGGAACAGTCCTCAAGGACTGTTCCGTGTCCGGGCTCATCCTTTGAACCGTTCCAGTAGTTCGCGTTCGGAGGCGAGTTTGTCTTTGACTTCCTTGATCTGCACGTCGATCTGGGACTGTTCGTAGAAGTCTTTGGACAGGTTGCGGGCCTGCTGCAGCTGGGATTCGGCGGCCGCGTAGGCGCCGGTAAGCACGTAGTAGCGGGCCATGTCGCGCCGCGCCTGCACGGGCTGGCCGTTGCGTTCTTCGCTTTGCGCCAGCATCTGGTACAGGCCGGGTTCGTCGTCGCCCCATTGCTTGATGCGGTCGCGCAGATAGGCTTGCGCGTCGGCGTGGCGCCCTGCGCCCTGCAGCGCCTGGGCATAGGCGATGCCCAGGGCGCGCTGCTGGGGCCAGCGCTTGATGGCGGCCGTGGCCAGATCCAGGGCCTGCCCGGTGTTCTTGCGCGCGGCGGCCAGGTCTATGGCCAGGCGCGCCAATTGCGGCGAACTGCGCCCGCCGGTGCCGGCCTTGTCCAGATAACCCTGGGCCTCGTCCAGCTGGTTGCGCTGGAAGCCGTGCAGGGCCAGGCCGTAGTAGGCGGCGGACTGCTGTACCCCTTGCAGCGTACGCGCGTCGTCCTGCAATTGCTGGGCCGAGGTGCGCAGGCTGACGGCGTCGCGCCCCTGGATCACGCGCATCTTGGCGCGCATGTACCAGTAGTCGTCGCTGTCCACGTGCTGTTCGGCCGGCAGGCTGCGCACCCGGTTCTGCACGTCGGACATCCGCTCGATCGACAGGGGGTGGGTGCTGGCCCACGCGCCGCCGCCCATGCCTTCGTTCAGGCGCGCCGCCCCCATCAGGCGCGAAAACATGCGCACCATGCCTTCAGGATCATAGCCGGCCTTGGTCAGCATCTGGAAGCCGGCGCGGTCGGCCTCGCGCTCGGCATCGCGCGAAAACCCCAACTGGCGATTGATGGCTGCGGCCTGGCCGAAGGCCGCCACCCCCATGGCCAGGTTGCCGCCGCCACCGGCCAGCGCCGCCAGCAGGGCCGCGGCCATGCTGGCCATCATGACCACGCTGTTCTGGGCCTGCTGGGTCATGCCGCGCGCAATGTGGCGCTGGACTACGTGGCCGATTTCGTGCGCCAGCACCGACGCCAGCTCGGATTCGCTGGTAGACGACACGATCAGGCCGCTATTGACGCCGATGAACCCGCCAGGCATGGCGAAAGCGTTGATTTCCGGATCGCGCACGCCGAACATTTCCACATCGGGCACCGCGCCCGGCGCATAGGCCGCCAATTTGCGGCCCATGGTGGTCAGGTACTGGGACAGTTCCGGGTCATTTATATAGGTGGGGTCGCGCCTGCCCTGGGCCATGATGGCCTCGCCCAGCTGGCGCTCCAGCCCGGGCGACAAATCGGCCGACGAGGCCGCCCCCATGGAGGGCAGCCCCACCGGCTGGGCCAGGGCCGGCGCCACGGGCACGGCCAGGGCCAGGCTCAGGGCGCCGGCGAGGCCATGCTTGACTATAGGATGCCTGGATATCGTATGCCTGCGGTTCATGGCAATATGATAGCGACCGCAAGCAAAAAGTTTGCAGTCTGTTCAACTTTTATACCCCGAGGTTCTCATGCGCCCAGTCCGCAAAGCCGTTTTTCCTGTCGCAGGAATGGGCACCCGTTTTCTGCCGGCCACCAAGGCCATGCCCAAGGAAATGCTGCCCGTTGTCGACAAACCCCTGATCCAGTATGCGGTGGAAGAAGCCGTGGCCGCGGGCATTACGGACCTGATTTTCGTCACTGGCCGCAACAAACGCGCCATCGAGGACCATTTCGACTCGGCCCCCGAACTGGAAGCCGACCTGGAGAGCAAGGGCAAGCACGAATTGCTGGACATGGTGCGCGGCATCCTGCCCTCGCACGTCAACTGCCTGTATATCCGCCAGTCTGCGCCGCTGGGCCTGGGCCACGCGGTACTGACCGCCGCCCCGGCGGTGGGCAACGAACCGTTCGCCGTACTGCTGGCCGACGACCTGATCGACGCCGACACCCCCGTGCTGAAACAGCTGATAGACACCGCATACGCGCAGGATGCCAGCGTGCTGGGCGTGCAGGACGTGCCCCGCGAAGATACGCGCAAGTACGGCATCGTGGCCGCGGATGCGCTGGACGAACGCACGGCCCGCATCACGCACATGGTGGAAAAACCCGCGCCCGAAAAGGCGCCATCGACCCTGGCGGTGGTGGGCCGCTACGTGCTGGAAGCGGAAATTTTTGATCACCTGCGCGCCACCCAGATGGGCGCCGGCAATGAAATACAACTGACCGACGGCATCGCCGCCATGATGGCCGAACGGCCGGTGTTTGCCCACCGCTACAACGGCCAGCGCTACGACTGCGGCAACAAGGCGGGCATGTTCCAGGCCACGGTGGCGCTGGGCCGCAAATACCACGGCCTGGTGCCAAAGTAAGCAGAGCCGCTCAGGGGCTGGCCACGGCCCCGCCGCCGGTGCCGGCTTTTTCGCGTTCGCGGGCACGGGCATGCGCCTGGCGGTCTTCGGGCCGCAGGCGGCCCTTGCCCGACAGGCGCATCAGGGTGGCCAGCGCCACCAGCAGACCGAATACTTCCACCATGGCGGCGGGGATCCACATGGTCAGGCCGCCGATGGTCTGGTCGGTTTGCGCCGACATGGCGATGGCCCTGCCGCACAGTTCGAACAAGGGATAGATGTCGGATTCGGTGAAGGCAATGACGGCGCCCGCCACCATCTGCGGCGCCATGGTCAGGATGGGCGAAATGACGCGGCCGCCCGGGCTCATGGCGGCCGGGGGGCTGGGGCGGCGATCGAGGATCAGGTTCCAGTACATGAACCCGCTGATCACCACCGACCAGTTCATCAGGCGGTATAGCCGCCAGTCGAGCATGGAATAAAACTGCACCGACGGAATCAGCCACACCAGCACCAGGAATACGAACAGGGCCGGCACGAAATACTTGTTGGTAAGTACGGCCACCAGGGCCCGGCCACCGCCGGTGCGCAGGAAATCGCGCAGGCGGACGCGCCACGCCATGGGCAGGCCGGCCCGCATCGCCGAGCCCGGGAATGCCGCCATGACCAGCAGCGGGCCCAGGTGGTGCAGCACCAGGTGCTGGATGCGATGGATGAAGAACATGCGCTCGGCGTAGTAGTCGAGCCGGGTGTGCAGCGACAGGTACAGCAGGACCATGCCAGCCCAGAACAGGAATTGCCGGGCGGCGTTGACGCGATGCACGCGTTGGCCCCGCACGAACAGCACGATGGCCGCCACAAAGGCGGCCACCAGGGTCGGGGAGAATTCCCACGGTACCAGCCAGCCTAGCCTATCCATGCCGAAATCCGAGAAGCCTGAGGAATCCGGGCTGCAGGGCCCGAGATGGCATTGTAATTGAGCCGCGCCCGGGCGGGCGCGGCGGTGGCGGCATCAGGCGGCCGCGCGGGTGGTGGCGCGCGCGCCGAAATGCACGTGGCGTACCGCGGGGTTGGCGCGCAGGCGCCGTGCCTGGGACATGAGCTCGGGGCGCAGCTCGGGCGGGCAATTGACCGTGATGCAGGCCGAGGCAAAGTCCGCGTCGCGGCCGGAATCGATCTGGAATTGCGCCACGTCGAGCCCGGCGGCGCCGAAATCCAGGCATATTTGCTTGCGCACGGCGCCCAGGGCGTCGCGCGGACAAACAATGGTCAGGCGCGACGTACCTTGGCGGCGCTGGGACGAATTGGCACGATCAACGCCGGCACGGCGCAGGAACAGGTCGAATAAACGCATGGCAGCCTCCCGTCAAAGCTGGAATTGCCCGTGCGAATACGCGCGCGCCACCGCAACAGCGCGGCGGCGGGCGACAGGCGCGCACCTACGCGGGCTGCGAGGACACAGCTACGGTTCTGGCGGTTTTTGGCGGGAAAAGGAGGCAGTGAACCTGCCGCCCATACCGCACCCTGCACTGACAGGATGCGGCAGATGGAGTTTCTGCGTGGATCCTGTCAGGCAGCGACGTCGATGCAAGATCGACTACTGTCGCCGGAATCGGTATTCACAGAACAACTCCGTATGATGTAAACACGTTGATTTTACGTAGTTTTTTGACCAAAAACAAGGGTTTTCCCGATTTTGGCCCCGTTTTCGCAACAGTTCCCCCCCAGGAGGGGAACGAATGCGGTTTCAGCGCACGAAGTGCCACCCCAGGTACAGGGCAAACAGGCCATAAAGACCCCCCACCGTGGACAACACCGGCACGCTCATGGTGGCGCGCCGGAAGCGCAGCCATAGCAGGCCGATGGCCAGCAGGGTGAACAGGCCCGCCACCCGCAGCGGGCCGTCGAGCAGCCAGGGGGTCATGAAAATGCCCAGGGCGCTGGGAATAGTGGCCTGGATCATCATGGCCCCGGAAATATTGGCCAAGGCCAGGCGCTCTTTGCCCTGACGCACCCAGATCAGGGCATTCATGATTTCCGGCAGCTCGGTGGCCACCGGAGCCAGCAGCAGAGCCGCCACGTGCGGCGACGCCCCCATGGCGATGCCCAGCAGCTCGATCTGGTTCACGAAGACGTGCGAGGCGCCGGCGATGACCAGCAAGGCCAGCACCGTCTGGGTACAGGCCCAGGCCATCGAGGGGGCGGGGTCGCGCGGACGCAGTTTGAGAGGCTCGAGGTCGTCGCAATCCATGCATGCCTCGTCATTGGCCAGTTCGCGTTTCACATACAACCCGTAGACGGCCAGGAACACGAACCCCAGCCAGGGTTTCCAGGCAAATGCCAGCATCCCCAAGGCAACTTTGAACACGAATACGCCCATGAACCAGGCCTGGTCGCGCGCCAGGCGCGGCTGGTCGGCGTTGATCTGCGCCGCGCCCCGGCCGCCGCGCCATAGTGCCAGGCCCACCACGGCATAGGCCAGGGTGGCCAGCACCAGCGGCCCGCCCATGGCGGCGCCCACGCCTATGTCCTTTTGTTCAGGGGTGGAGCCGAACACCACCGCCATGAAGGTGACCGCGCTTTCGGGCAGCGCGGTGCCGAATGCGGCCAGCACGGTGCCGACCGCGGTAGCGCCCAGCTGCATGCGCGTGCCCACCCATTCGATGCCATTGACGAAGTATTCGCAGGCGTAATAGATGACCAGCGCGGACAGGAAAAACAACAGCAGGGTAAGTAACATGACCGACAGCCGGACGAGCGGAAACCAATGGCGCGACAATGCGGCTCGCCCGGCTGGCGTATGCGCATTGCGGCCAAAGGTCTCGCCTGGCTGGACCGGTTGGCGGGCAAAGCCGCCGCGCGGGAACCGTCAGCGCCATGGGGTACGAAACCGCCAAGTCTGTTGACGCTGACTCCTTTGGGGATTCAAAGGATGGCTACTCCCCAATGACAGTGGCGCGGATTGTAGCAGGCAGCGAGCCGCTCAGCCAGCGCGGGCGCGGTACAGTAGGGCCGGCCCCTCAACTTTTCCCCGACCCGCCATGAGCCTGCCCGCCGCCGACTTCGCCCCGTTTGCCGCCCGCCGCCGCCGATTGCTGGAGCGCATGCGCGCGGCCGGCGGCGGCATCGCCGTGCTGTCCACCGCCCCCCAGGCGGTGCGCAACCGCGACACCGACTACCCGTACCGGCACGATAGCGACTTCTATTACCTGACAGGCTTCACCGAACCCGACGCCTGGCTGGTGCTGGTAGCCGGCGCCCTGGACAGGGCCATTCTGTTCTGCCGCGCCAGGCATCCAGAACAGGAGATATGGGAAGGCTACCGCGCCGGGCCGGAGGCGGCGAAGGAGCATTACGGGTTCGACGAAGCACATACCGTGGACGCGCTGGACGAGATGATCCCCAGCCTGCTGCTGGACCAGCCCGCGCTGTACCGCGCCTATGCGGCCACGGGCCCCATCGAGCGGCGGCTGCGCCGCTGGCATGCCGCAGCCGAGCAGCAAGGGCGCGGCCG
>NZ_JAJMLX010000142.1 GCF_020991325.1 Bordetella petrii
GCGAGCAGGTCGGCGTTGATGCGGTCTTGCAGGGTGGCGGTCAGGCCGTGCGGCGCGCCGGGGTAGTAGATTTCCTGGGCATTCTTCACCAGGCGCGCGGCTTTCCTGGCCGAGTTCTGCACCGGCACGATCTGGTCGTCGTCGCCGTGCATGAACAGGGTGGGCACGCTGACCTTCTTCAGGTCTTCCGTGAAGTCCGTCTCGGAAAATGCCTTGATGCACTCGTAGGCGTTCTTCTGGCCGCTTTGCATGCCCCACAGCCAGAACTGGTCCAGCATGCCCTGCGACACCTTGGCGCCGTCGCGGTTGGCGCCGTAGAACGGCACGGCCAGGTCTTTGTAGAACTGCGAACGGTCGCCGGCCACGCCCGCGCGGATGTTGTCGAAAACTTCCATCGGCAGCCCGTCGGGGTTGGAAGCCGACTTCACCATCACCGGCGGCACCGCGCCGATAAGTACTGCCTTGGCCACGCGCTGGTTGCCGTGGCGGGCGATGTAGCGCACCACCTCGCCGCCGCCGGTGGAATGGCCCACCATGGTGATGCTCTTCAGGTCCAGCGCCTCGATCAGTTGCGCCAGGTCATCGGCGTAGCCGTTCATGTCATTGCCGGACGAGGGCTGCGACGAGCGTCCGTGCCCGCGGCGGTCGTGCGCGATGACGCGGAAGCCGTTGCCGGCCAGGAAGTGCATCTGCCCGTCCCAGGCATCCGCATTCAGCGGCCAGCCGTGCGAGAACGTAACGACCGGGCCGCTGCCCCAGTCCTTGTAATAGATCTGCGTACCGTCCTTGGTGATGATGGTGTTGCTGGTCATGGCGATGCTCCGGTTGGGTTGCGAGTTGCGTTGCGGGGCCGCCTCTGCACGCAGGGCGAAAGCGCTGGTGGCCAGCGCGGCGCTGCCGGCAAGCAGGGTGCGGCGGGTGGGGTTGTGCAAGGCGTTCATGAAGCGTCCAGGGGGTGAGTGAAGACGATGGACGAATCGTAGGCCTGGGGTCGCAAGCGCGGTAGGCGTGCGGAGGGAAGCACACTGTTGTGCTGGGCGCACCAATGGGGAAGGGCGCGCGGGACGCGTGCCCTGGCGCGGCGTTTGCCGCTATGTGTGCCTAGGGGCTAGGCGGGTGCGTGGCCAGCGCGACGAGGCAGGTCGTCGACTTCAAAGACAGGTCTATCTGAATCGGGCCAGGCCGCGGCATTAAAAGCCGTCAACAGCCACGGCCAGGAAAGTCGGCTTGGCGCCGCTTTTCCTGGCCGTAGGCGTCATTCACTCGAATGAAATCTTGGCATCCTTCACCAACTGGCCGAAACGCTTGGAGTCGTTGTCCAGGCGTTGCGCCATGTCCTCTGGCGAACCCGGTAGCGGCACATAACCCATGCTGGTCAGCTTCTCGCTGATCTTTGGCGAGGCCAAAACTTTATTGACCTCTTTATTGATCCGGGTAATCGCCTGGGGCGGTGTTCCGGCGGGAGCCGAAAATCCGATCCACACGGCGATATCGAAATCCGGCACACCAGCTTCGCTCACCGTCGGCACGTCCGGTAACGACGCAAACCGTTTGGCGGTTGATACGGCCAGCATCTTCAAGTTGCCCGCTTCGACATGCTGACGCACCGGGCCCAGAGAGCTGAAGGTCGCGTCTACCCGTCCAGCCACCACATCCGATACTGCCGCTACCTGACCCTTGTACGGCACGTGCAGCATGGGGGCGCCGGCCATGATTTTGAACATCTCGGCAGCCAGGTGTCCGGACGAGCCATTGCCCGACGACGCGATTGTTAGCGAGCCTGGCGACTTCTTGGCCTGCTCGACCAGTTCGCGCACGGTATTCACGCCCAGGTCTTTCCTGACCACCAGGAACAGGGGCACGTTCGCGACCAGGGCGACGTGGCTGAACGCCGTGGCCGGGTCATAGGGCACGCTCTGAAGATGAGGGATGATGGTGAACGGAGGATCCGAGCCGCCGATCAAGGTATAGCCGTCGGGCGCGGCGGTGGCGCCGGCGCGCGCGCCAATCACGCCCGCCGCGCCGCCGCGGTTTTCCACGACCACGGGCTGGCCGAGCGCGGTTGCCAGTTCTTCGCTGACAATGCGGATGGTCGTGTCCGCCGCGGCACCGGGCGCGAACGGCACAATCACGTTCACCGGGCGTTCCGGCTTCCAGGCCGGCTCGGCCGAGGCCGGCGCCAGAACAAGCAGCGACAGCGCCTGCAGCAGGTAGATCAAGTACTTCATGGGTTGTCTCCTATGTGTCGTTGAACGACGTTGTCATGGCGCCTTGGATCAGGCGCTTATCAAGTCATTGTCTTGTCCCAGCCGGGGCGCTTCTTCCAGGCTGCCCGGCCGGCAGCCGTCTATCGTGAAAGGCAGCCCGACCAGTTGGCGGCCGGTCCTGGCCGATGTCTTGATGACAGCGTTCTGCCGAACCTGCTCCGAGGCGATGGCTTCCGGAATGGTGTTGTAGCTGGAACAAGGCACGCCGGCCTGCTGAAGCAGCCCGATCCAGTGCTCGCGAGGCTTTTCCCTCAAGATTGCCGAGATGCGCGCCACTAGCGCCGGCTTGTTCTGCATTCTCGCGGCGTTGGTGGCGTAATCGGGCATCGTCGCCCATTCCGGATGGCCCAGCACGCCGGCCAGCCGGGCAAACTGCCCGTCGTTGCCGGCGGCGATGACCAGCGGCCCGTCCTGCGCTGGAAAAGCGTCGTAAGGCACCAGCAGCGGATGCCCATTGGCTCGCCGCTCGGGCGCCCGCCCTTCGTTCAGGTAGCCGCTGACGTCCATCGAGATCCAGGCAAAAGCGGTATCCAGCAACGACAGGTCGATGACCGCGCCGCGCCCCGTCTGCTCGCGCTTGCGCAGGGCCGCCATGGCGGAAATGGCGATCCACATGCCGGATCCCATGTCCACGATGGACGGCCCGGTCCGCAGTGGCGGGCCGTCGGGTGTACCGTTCACACTGGCCAGGCCGCTGTAGGCCTGCGCCAGTGGTTCGAATCCGGGCAGTGTCCCCAGCGGCCCGCCCCGGCCGAAGGCCGACAAATCGCAGTACACCAACCGGGGAAACCGCGCGGCCAGCGTCGGCCCGTCGATTCCATGCTGGGCCACGATGCCGGGTCGCAAGTTGCTGATCACGATGTCGGCGGATTCGATCAATTTCAACAGCGAGGCCCGCCCGGGGTCGGACTTGAAATCCAGCGCCACTGACCGCTTGCCTCGGTTCAGATCACGGAAAAGCAACGCATCCCCATTCCCGAACGGTTGTCCCATGCGGCGAGCCGCGTCGCCACGCAACGGTTCTTCGACCTTGATGACTTCCGCCCCCAAGTCGGCCAGGATCATGCCGCCGTAAGGGGCGGAAAGGAACTGGCCCAGTTCGATGACGCGGATACCCCGCAACCAATCGGCGGTCTGCTCGCTCATACTCCACCCGCCGTGTTCATTGGCATTTCGGCTGGCACTCCCGTTTCTGATATGCGCGCCATGCGATCACATCCCCTTGAAGACCGGGTCGCGCTTTTCGGCGAACGCCGCCCGCCCCTCGTTGACGTCTTCGGTTGCCAGAAGATGGCGGATCATGACTTGTTCCATTCGAAGGCCTGTCGCCATATCGACATCCTGGCTCCGCACGGCCAGTTCCTTCGTCGCCTGAACTGCCAGCGGCCCGTTGCGGATGATGCGGTACGCGTACTCGCGCGCTTTCGCCATCAACTGGTCACGCGGCACGACGGCGTTGACCAGCCCCCATTTGTGCGCATCCTGGGCTGAGATTGGATCGCCCGTCAGCAGCATTTCCATGGCGATGGCATAGGGCAGCTGCCGCAAGGGTCGCTGCGTGCCGCCGTTGGCGGCCAGTAGCCCGCGCTTGACTTCGGTAATGCCGAACGTAGCCGTGTCCACGGCGACACGTATGTCGGTCGCGAACAGCAGTGTGATGCCCCCCGCGAAGCAATTGCCGTTGACGGCAGCGATGACCGGCTTCCAGATTTCCAGCCCGCGATTCAGGATCTGGTCTTTCTGGGTCAGGAACATGTCGGCCATGCCATCGAATACCGACTCCATGTTCTTCAGGTCGGCGCCAGCCGAGAAGGTTTTCTCACCGGCGCCGGTGATGATGGCCACCCGTATTTCCGGGTTGTCGCGTACCTGCGCCCAGGCCCGCGACAGCGCCGCATAGTGCTCGCCGTCCATCGCATTGTGCTTCTCCGGGCGATTGATGGTGATGGTACAAATGCCATCGGTGATCTCTACATCGACCGACATGATCAACCTCCTTGTGAAAAACGGTTTGCGCGGCGAAGAATGGTCTCTGCCTGCCGTAAATGAGGCATGTCAAGCATCTTTCCATCCAGGCCCACTACGCCCAGCGCGCCACCGGCAAAGCTGTCTACGACGCGCTGGGCGTGCTCGACCTCTTCGCGCGTCGGGGTGAATAGGTCGTTGATAACCGCCACCTGGTCGGGATGAATGGCCAGCTTTCCGGTAAAACCGGCCTGGCGGGCGAACACGCACTCTTCGCGTAAGACGGCCGGGTTGCGATAATCACCGCAAATCGTGTCGATGGGGCTCACTTCGGACGCAGCTGACGCCAGGAGGCAAACCCCTCTGGCATAGGCATACAAGGTTTCGAAGGAGCCGTCGGGCCCGCGATTGGTGCTTGCGCCCAAGGCGGCCATCAGGTCGATCGGCCCCCAGGAAAAGCCCACCAACCTCGACGTCTTGCCCGCGAACGTATGCGCCTGCAAGAGTGATTGCGCGGTTTCCGTCAGTGTGGGCAGTATTTGCACGGTGCCGAGTTCCAGTCCGGCCTGAGCTTCCAGCGCACTCAGGTAGTGATCCAGTGCAAGCAGGTCATCGCCCGATCGAACCTTGGGCACAACGATGCCGTCGGGGCCGCCGGCCGCAATGGCGGCGATGTCGGTTAGTGCTCCCGGATCCTGGATGGGCTTGCAACGTACCCATATTTCTTGGGTACGACTGCCCGCCTTGTTCTGGTCCAGATACTCCCGAGTCAGGGTGCGTGCGGCCTGGGCATTGGCAGCGCTGACAGAATCCTCCAGATCGAGGATGAGAGCATCGGCCGCGACCGAACTGGCCTTCGCCAACTTGCGCTCGCTGTCCCCCGGGACAAACAGGAAGGATCGAACCGGTGTTTTCATGGAATGTCCCAATGGCTGGATTGTCCTGAACTCTCAGAATCAGTGATAGATAACTAGTACACCGAGCAGGCGTATGCTTGCGTTTACCGAGGAATATGTGCGTATGCTAGCGATACATCCAGAACTTGAACTTATGGATGCTATACGGGGGAGTTATGGCGTTTACGCTGATACAGTTGCAGCATTTCGGCGCGGTCGTGCGATACGGATCGTTTTCCGCCGCGGCCCGGGCGCTGGGCGTCGCTCAGCCGGCCATCAGCCAATCCATTGCCGCCCTGGAGGACGACCTGGGCATACGCCTTTTCGACCGTAATTCCCGGAAATGCACCCCGACGGCGGCAGGGCTGGTTTTCGCTACCGAAGCGGCCCGTATCGCGTCGAGCATCTCGGAAACCAGGGAGAAACTACGGCAGTTCCAGACTGGCAAATCCGGCCGGGTGGTGTTGGGCCTGACTCCCGGCATCAGCACTCTGATCGGGGAGTACTTGCTTCGCCATATGCAGGAAACGGCGCCGAGCCTGGATGTGATCATCGTAGAAGCATTCATGACGCGCCTGCATGAGTTCCTGCTCGAGGAACGCATCGATTGTGCTGTGACATACGGTCTGGATACGCAAGATCGCTCATTGCGAGCCTGGCAACTTGGTTACGAGCCTTTCTGTCTGGTCGGCAAGCCAGCCCTGTTCACCCGGCTATCTGGGAACGAGACGGTAAGCATTGAAGAACTTGGGCGCCTGCCTTTGTTCCTGGCTACCCTGTCGTACGAAGAAGGCGTGGGCCGCTTGCTGATCAACACAGCGCGCGAGCAAGGTGTCGAGCTGGATGTACGCCACCAAGTCCAGTCGCTGTCGTTGATCAGGCGCCTGCTACTGCATAAAGACCTGGCCACCGTTACGCCGATTGGCGGCATCATCGACGAACTTTGCGACGGACGATTGCAAAGCCGCCCTCTGGCCGATCCGTCGTTCGTGTATCCGGTTCAGTTCATGATCGCCGCGCACCGCAATTTCGGCGTCATCGAAAAAACGATGATGACCAGTATCGCCGGCGTGGCGCAGCGGCTGTTGTTCGATTCGGGGATCTGGCGATCCGGCCCGGGAGGGCAATTTCGCGCTGACGTGCAGCGCTATCTGGATCATGCGATGCGGACGTCGCAGGTACGGTAGGCCTCTGATCAGCCTGCGGACAGACCGGTTGCTGCATTACCCCGGAATGACTGTGCAAATCAAGCCGCGGTCGGCGCATTTATTCCGCTCGATGGCATACCACGCAGAGTTTGTTCCCCTCGGTATCCCGGAAATATGCGCCGAAATAGTCTGGATGATATTGCGGCCGCAGGCCGGGCTTCCCTTCGCAGACGCCGCCGCTGGATAGTGCGGTGGCATGTGCCCGACGCACTTGGTCGCGGGACGCGGCGAGGAATGCGGCCATCTGGCCGTTACCTGGTTCATGCCGGTTGCCATCAAATGGCTTTCTGATCACGAAGAATGGACGACTGGAATCCTTGGAGTGCCAGCCTGCCCAAGGTATATCGGGGTCAAGGAATCGCTTCTCTATTCCAAGCGAGCTGAATAACCGATCATAGAAGCGGAGTGCGCGTTCGAAATCGGCAACGCCGACGAATACGTGTGAAAACATGGCGGATTTCTCCCGGGTTAGTCGCCCGATCAGTTAAGCGCTTCAGTATCCTGCCGCTACACCCCACCCCGCAAATCCAACTCATAGCTGGTACTACGCCCCCCCGACATCGAACGTACCAGCACCCCTCGCGCTATCAGTTCATTAATGTCGCGCAGCGCCGTGTCGGCTGAACACTTTGCGATGGCTGCCCATTTGGCGGTGGTCAGCTTGCCTTCGAAACCGTCGAGCAGGCGATTCACCAGTTTGGCTTGCCGCGCGTTCATTGGTGTGCCGGCAAGGTGTTGCCAGAACCGGGCCTTGCGCAGCACGGTGTCCAGTGTCAGCTGGGCCTGGCCGATGGCGCGCAGCAGGGCGGACAAGAACCAGCTTATCCACGGGGTCACATCCAGCGAGGCGTTCTGGGTTCTTTCCAGGATCTGGTAGTACGCCTCGCGTTCTCGCTGGATTTGTGCGGAAAGGCTGTAGAAGCGTTGCGTGCTGCCGTCGGCGCGTGCCAGAAGCAGGTCGCCCAGGGCGCGGGCAATGCGGCCGTTGCCGTCGTCGAAGGGATGCAGCGTAACGAACCACAGGTGGCCCAATGCCGCCCGGATAAGGGGCGGTTCATCGGCGTCGCCATTGATCCAATCCAGGAAGCGGCGGGTTTCGGCTTCCAGGCCGGCGGCCGGCGGGGCCTGGTAATGGACCCGCTGTTTGCCGATGGGCCCCGACACGACCTGCATCGGTCCGTGCGCGTCGTTGCGCCAGTTGCCCACGGCAATGCGCGCCATGCCGGAATAACCCGTTGGAAACAGCGCGGCGTGCCAGCCCAGCAAGCGTTCCCGGGTGACCGGGGCCTGGCTGTTGGCGGTGGCGTCGAGCACCACCTGGACGATGCCTTCAGTGTGGCGGTCTACCGGGGCCAAGGCGCCGATGTCCACGCCCAGATGGCGGGCAATGGACGAACGTACGGACGCGGTATCGAGCTTTTCGCCTTCGATTTCGCTGGTTTTCAGCACGTCATCGGTCAGTGCGGCCAGGCTGGCTTGTTCCTGTACGGGTAGGCCGGCATCTGTCAGGCGGCCCGCCAGCAGGCCCTGGGCGTGGCTGGCCCGCGCCAGCAAGGGGGCCAGGGCCGCCAAGTCGTAGCGCCATTGCGGCCAGTCGGGGGCCTGCCAGATATAAGAATAATCTCCGCGGATCATGCGGAGATTATGGTCGCGTTTTGCGGCGAATGCAATTTAATCACCGCAAATTCTGCAGTGATTAATCCTGCTATTCCCCGCAAACCCAACCTCCAAACCTCCAGGGTTGACGTCATGCCGTTCCCCATTTAATGTACGTACAAACGTACATTTATCAGGGAGACTATCCATGGCTGTTATCCCCCCGGATGAAGCGCGGGCCGCCCTGGCCGGCGTGAAAGTGCTGGACCTGTCGAATTTCCTGGCGGCGCCCATGAGCGCCATGTTCCTGGCGGATTTCGGCGCCGACGTGATCAAGGTGGAACGGCCCGGCAGTGGCGACGAGGTGCGTTATTGGGGGGAAAACAAGAATGGCGTGGGCCTGTACTTCAAGGTGCTGAACCGCGGCAAACGGGCCATTACGCTGGACTTGCGCACGCCGTTCGGCCAGGAAGCGGTGAAGCGCCTGGTGGCGGACATGGATGTGGTGGTCGAGAACTACCGCAGCGGCACGCTGGAAAAGTGGGGGCTGGGCTACGACACCCTCAAGCGCATCAACCCCGGGCTGGTGATGATGCGCGTGACCGGCTTCGGGCAGACCGGGCCGTACCGCGAGCGCCCGGGCTTCGGCACGCTGGCCGAAGCCTTCGCGGGCTATGCGCAGATTTCCGGCTACCCAGACCAGCCACCCTTGCTGCCGGGGTTCGGCCTGGCTGATTCCACCACCGGGCTGATGGCCGCTTTCCTGGCCATGGTGGCGCTGCACCACAAGCGGTCCACGGGCGAGGGGCAGTATGTGGACCTGGCCATCTATGAAACCCTGCTGACCCTGATCGGGCCGCATGTCATCAACTACGACCAGTTGGGCATGATCCAGGAACGCAGCGGCAGCCGGCTGCCGTTCACGGCGCCGCGCAATACGTACCAGACGCGCGACGGCAAATGGCTGGCCATCGCGGGCAGCGCGCAGTCCACCTTCGTGCGCATCTGTGAAGTGCTGGAAGTGCCGGGCCTGGTGGATGATCCGCGCTTTGCCGACAACCGCCAGCGCCTGAAGCACGTGCACGATCTGGACCAGGCCCTGCAGCAGGCGGTGGGGCGCTTCGACCTGGATGATTTGCTGGCCCGGTCGGCCGACCTGCAATCGACCATGGCGCCGGTGAACAACGTGGAACAGATACTGGCCGATCCGCAAGTGCAGGCGCGCGAGAACATCGCCACGGTGCATGATGAAGAGCTGGACGCGCCGCTGCGCATGCAGAACGTGGTGGGCAGGCTGTCCGCGTCGCCGGGCGCCATCCGCGCGCCCGGGCCGGCGCTGGGCCGCCACAATCGGGAAATCCTGATCGAGCGCCTGGGCTATACCGAGGCCGATCTGCAACGCGCCGGCATCGAGCTGGCCGACTAGAAAAGGAACATGCCATGTCCATGCGCTTTCCCGGGCACATCGCGGTGGTGGAAGTCGGCCCGCGCGACGGCCTGCAAAGCTTTCCGGCCTGGGTGTCCACGGACGACAAGGTGCGCATCATCGACAGGTTGTCGCAAGCCGGCTTTCCGGTCATCGAGGTGACGGGCTTCGCGCATCCGCGCGTGATTCCCAACCTGAAAGACGCCGAGGAAGTCTGTGCGCGCATCCAGCGCCGCCCGGGCGTGGTGTACCGCGGCCTGGCGCCGAACGCGCGCGGTGCGGAACGCGCGGTGCGCGCCCAGGTGGACGAGGTCTTGGGCCTGACCATCGGCAGCGCGGCGTACTTGAAGAAGAACCAGAACATGGATCCGCGGCGCGCCAACGAGCAGGCCATTGAAGCCTTCCGCATCGCGGATGCGGCGGGCCTGGGTTATGTGCTGGCGCTGGGCATGTCGTTCTGGTGTCCGTATGAAGGCCTGATTCCCGAAGACCGCATCGACGCCATGGTGGGCCAGTTTCGCAACGCGGGCATACGCCGCATCTACCTGGCGGGCTCGGTGGGCATGGAAGACCCTCGCCATGTCAATCGCCTGTTCACGCGGCTGGGCGAACGCCATCCCGATGTGGAACTGGGTTTTCATGTGCACAACTTGTCGGGCATGGCCACGGCCAACATCGTGGCGGCGCTGGATGGCGGCGCGGCATGGCTGGAAGGCGCCATTTGCGGCATCGGGGGCGGCATCGCCATGCCGCAGACGCTGGGCGCGGTGGGCAATTTCCCCAGTGAAGACCTGGTGCGCATGCTAGAGCTGCTGGGCATAGACACCGGACTGGACGCGGACCAGGTGCTGGCCGCGGCGCATGACGTGGCGGGCATGCTGGATATCGAGCCGCGCAGCCACGCCACGCATGGCGCCACGCGCGCGGCGGTGACGCAGTGGGGGCGCGACAACCCCCACGAGCATCCGGCGTGAAACTATTCGTCGGCGTTGTGGGCGCGAAAACGCGAGCTTTGCGTGTAGCGCCCGCTGGGGTAGTGGCCCAGGCCCACCTGCACCAGTTGCCCGGCGCGGTCCAGGTAGTAGCGGGTGATCTTCAGCGCCGCCTGCCCTTCGGTGGCTTTCAGGGCGCGGGCCATCTGGCGGTCGAGGTTGGCGGCGGTGATTTCCTGCTGCACTTCGACGATGCGCACGCCGTGCCGCGCTTCCACCAGCGAATAAATAGGCTTGCGCAACACCTTGATCGAGGTGAGCACGTCGGCGAACTCGGGGCGCAGGTATACCTGCAGGTAGCTGATGGGCGTGGTGTTGCCGACCATGGTGCGCACGATGTTGGTCTCGGCCCAGGCCTGGCCGGGCTGGCAGTTCAACTGGGCGGCCCAGGTCTCGTCGGCCACGATCTCGCGCCGCGACTGCACATGCATTTCGGTGGCGTCCACGAATTGCAGCAGGTCGGCCACCGAATTGATGCCGCTGAAAAAGCGCAGGCCCTGCGGCCGCGCCCGCACCCGGGTGCCTACGCCGGGACGCGACCAGATAATGCCTTCATCTTTCAATTCACGCAGTGCCTGTCTGACCGTATGGCGGCTGACGTTGTAGCGCAGCGCCAATTCCCCTTCGGTGGGCAGGGCGCTGCCCACGGGGTAGCGGTCGTTCTCGATGTCCTGCTTCAGGGTGCGGGCCAGGGCCGCGTACAACGGCTGGCGTCCTCCCGAAAACGCATCGAAGGCAACAGGCGGAAACGGCGGGGTAGTTGCCATGCGGTGACCAACGTGTGAAGTGGAAAGAATTGTAATGGACGGCCTGCGGGGAGCGCGGCGCGGGAGGTTTCGCGTTAACCCGATGTTGACAGGATTCCGATCGCCTTATATTGTACGTACATTCGCACAAATAATTTAATCGAGAGACAAGCCCATGGCCCAGCCCGCATGGCTGGGCCGCTGGCCGGCCCCCGGCAATGCCGCCGGCCAGCGCCACATTCCGGAGAGTTTCGATGCCTGTGCTGAGGTCTTTCCTGTTTGCCCCCGCCAATCATGCACGGCGGGTCGAGAAGGCGTTTACCCTGGGTGCCGATGCCGTCATCCTGGATCTGGAAGATGCCTGCGCGGTGTCGGAGAAAGTGGCCAGCCGTCCGCGCGTAGTGCAGGCCATGCAG
>NZ_JAJMLX010000143.1 GCF_020991325.1 Bordetella petrii
CGGCGGCGGCAGCGGCACGCTGCGCGGCAGTTCGGCCAGGGCGCCCGGCGGCTGCCCGATGATCTGGGCCAGTTGGTCGCGCAGCACGGTCAGCAGGTTTTGCTGCAACAGTTCCTGGGCCACGATCAGGTCGTAGCGCGCCTGTGTTTCGTAGGTGTCGGCAATGGTGGAATTGCCCAGTTCGAAATTGCGCTTGGCCGATTCCAGCTGCGCGGCCACCGCGGCTTTTTCGCCTTCGGTGGCGGTAAGCGTGTCCTGCGCAGCCAGCACATTGAAGTACGCATCGGACACGCGCAACAGGAGATTCTGATAGGCCTGTTGCAGTTGCAGTTCGGCGTCGGCCACGCCCAGTTTGGCCTGTTCGAAGCGCTGCCAGCGCGACCAGTCGTAGAGCGGCTGGGTCAGGACCAGATCCCAGGTGCCGCGCGTGCCATCGCGGTTGCGCGTGGAAATATTGCGCGTGGTGCGGGTGTCTTCATAGACCCCGCCGATTTCCGCGTTGACGGCGGGCAGCAGATCGGCCCGGGCCTGCGGCAGCTGTTCAAGGTTGGCGCGATAGGCGGCGCGGGCGGATGCATAGAGCGGGTCGCCGGCCAGGGCCAGGCGCCACACCTGCAGCAGGTCTTGAGCAGCGCTGGCCGGCGCTCCCAGGCTTGCGGACAGCGCCAGGAACAGCGTGGCCGCAAGCGATACGGGACGCATGCCGCAAGTATCAGAACTTGAACTGCGACACCGTGGCGCCGCGCAGCGGCTTGACCAGGGTGTCGAAGAGCGCCACGCTTTCGAAGCTGGCGGCGGTGGTGCGCGTGATGCGACAGGCGGTCATGATGGGGGCCTGCCCCACGATGACGACCAGGCGGCCACCGACGCGCAACTGGTACTTCAGCGCATCCGGCACCACGGGCACCGAGCCGGTGACCAGGATGGCGTCGTATTCGGTGGTGCCCCAGCCGTTGCGGCCGTCGCCGGTTTCGATCTTGACGTTGGTGACGTTATTGAGCTGCAGGTTCTGCTGCGCGAACGCCACGAGGCGGCTGTCGATCTCGACCGAGGTGACTTGCTGGGCCAGGTGGGCCAGCAGCGCGGCCTGGTAGCCCGAGCCGGTGCCGATTTCCAGCACGCAGTCGGTGGGGGTCAGTTGCAGTTCCTGCGCCAGGCGGGCCTCGGTCTTGGGCGGCAGCATGGTCTGGCGCGTGTTCACCGCGTTGATTTCCAGCGGGATTTCCAGGTCGGAGAACGCCAGGGAGCGCAGCGCCGGGGGCACGAACTGCTCGCGGCGTACGGCGAACAAGGCATCCAGCACCTTGGAATCGAGCACATCCCAGGGGCGGATTTGCTGTTCCACCATGTTGAAGCGGGCTTTTTCTACATCGGGCAGGGTCGAGGCGTTCATGACGGCAAAGAAAAAAACAGGGGAAACCAACAGGACATTGTACTGATTCGGTACATTTCTGCGCGGGCCCGCGCGGCGGGGCGGCTGCCCCATCAAGGCCAGGCCCCGGAGGGAGCCTGGCAGCCGCTGGTTACAGCTTTACCACCAGGCGTGGAAGTGGTGCGTGGGGCCATGGCCCGATCCCACTTGCAGGCGGTCGGCGTGGCGCAGGGCTTCCGACAGGTAGGCCTTGGCGCGCCGGGCGGCCTCGGGCACGTCGTCCAGTTGCGGCAACAGCGCCGCCAGCGCAGCCGATAACGTGCAGCCCGTACCGTGGGTGTTGCGGGTTTCGACGCGCTGGCCGGGCAGTTCGATCATGCGGTCGCCGTCGTGCAGCAGGTCGATGGTGTCGTTGCCCGGCAGGTGCCCGCCTTTCAGCATGACCCAGCGCTGGCCATCGTGCGCCATGATGTTGCGCAGGCGCTCGGCCACGCGGCGCATTTCCTTCAGGGTCTCGACGGGGCGCTCGTCGAGCAGCACGCCGGCCTCGGGCAGGTTGGGGGTCAGCATGCTGGCCTGGGGCAGCAAGGCTTCGCGCAGCGCGCCTACGGCATTGCGTTCGAGCAGCAGGTCGCCGCTCTTGGCCACCATGACGGGATCCAGCACGACGTGCGCGGGTCGCCACTTGGCCAGTTTCTCGGCCACCACCACGGTAACGGGTTGCTGGCCCAGCATGCCGATCTTCACCGCGTCGATGCGCACGTCGGCGAACAGCGTGTCGATCTGCTGGCCGACGAAGGCCGGCGGCACGGGGGCGATGCCGGTCACGCCCTGGGTGTTCTGGGCGGTAAGGGCGGCGATGACCGCGCAGCCATAGGCGCCCAGCGCGCTCATGGCCTTGACGTCGGCCAGCACACCGGCGCCGCCCGAAGGATCGACCCCGGCGATGCTGAGCGCGTTGGGAATGGGCCGCCCGCTGGCGGACGGCTGGCGGGCGGCAGTCATTTGGCGTTGGCCGGCGCGGCGGTGATCAGGCCTTCGGTGGGCGAACTGGGCGCGCCGCTGTACAGCTTGCGCGGCATGCGGCCGGCCCGGAAGGCCTCGCGGCCCGACTCGACGGCCTTTTTCATGGCGCTGGCCATCAGCACCGGGTCTTGGGCCCCGGCGATGGCGGTGTTCATCAGCACGCCGTCGCAACCCAGTTCCATGGCGATGGCGGCATCCGAAGCGGTGCCTACTCCGGCATCCACCAGCACCGGCACGCGGGCCTGGTCGATGATCAGGCGCAGGTTCCATGGGTTCAGGATGCCCATGCCCGAGCCGATGAGCGAGGCCAGCGGCATCACGGCCACCACCCCCAGGTCTTCCAGCATGCGGCACTGGATGGGGTCGTCGGTGCAATACACCATGACCTTGAAACCGTCGTCCACCAAGGTCTTGGCAGCTTGCAGGGTGGCCGGCATGTTGGGAAACAGGGTGTGCGAATCGCCCAGCACTTCTAGCTTGACCAGGTCGTGGCCGTCGAGCAGTTCGCGCGCCAGGCGTAGCGTGCGCACCGCGTCGTCGGCCGTATAGCAGCCGGCCGTGTTGGGCAGCAGGGTGAATTCCGAGGGCGGCACGTAGTCCAGCAGGCTGGGTTCGCCGGGATTCTGGCCGATATTGGTGCGGCGGATTGCCACGGTGACGATCTGCGTGCCGCTGGCATCCAGCGCGGCGCGGGTCTGTTCGAAGTCTTTGTATTTGCCGGTGCCCACCAGCAGGCGCGACTGGTATTCGCGGCCGGCGATGGTCAGGGTGTCTGGAGTGGTCATGGCGATGCTTGCAGGGAAGAAAAATGCGACTGCCGGCGCATGTGGCAGGCCGGCAATACATCCATGATAAAGCACGCGGCCGTTGGCGGCGCGGCATGGCCCGGCAAGATCATGAATAAATGGAATGATCCGAGCGGTTTTCATCGTTTGGCGGGCCATTGCGCCGACCGCATACTTGCCCCAACCCCGTGTTCTTCCATCCCTTCCAAGGAGTCCCCATGGTTGACCATCTCATGGCCAGTCTCGGCGTGGACCGATCCATGCATACTGACGGCCCGCATGCCGTCCATACCCCCGTCGACGGCAGCCGCATCGGTTCTGTCCGGTTGGACGACCCGCCCGCCGTAGCGGCCAAGATCGAGCGCGCGCAGCGCGCTTTCGATCTCTGGCGCGCGGTGCCGGCGCCGCGGCGCGGCGAGCTGGTGCGCCTGTTCGGCGATATCCTGCGCCGCCATAAGCAAGCCCTGGGGGAATTGGTGTCCTGGGAAACCGGCAAGATCACCCAGGAAGGCTTGGGCGAAGTCCAGGAAATGATCGACATCTGCGACTTCGCAGTCGGATTGTCGCGCCAGCTATACGGGTTGACGATCGCCTCCGAGCGGCCAGGCCACCATATGCGGGAAACCTGGCACCCGCTGGGTGTTGTCGGCGTCATCAGCGCATTCAATTTTCCGGTGGCGGTATGGGCCTGGAACACCACCCTGGCGCTGGTTGCCGGCAACGCCGTTATCTGGAAACCTTCCGAGAAGACACCATTGACCGCCCTGGCCAGCCAGGCCCTGCTGGAGCAGGCCATGCGCGAATTCGGTGACGCTCCGCAAGGCTTGAGCCAGGTATCGGTCGGCAGCCGCGCGGCCGGCTTGGCGCTGGTCGATGATCCACGCGTGGCGCTGATCAGCGCCACGGGCAGCACCCGGATGGGGCGGGAAGTGGGCCAGCGCCTGGCGGCGCGTTTCGGCCGCGGTATCCTGGAACTGGGGGGCAACAATGCCATGATTCTGGCTCCCAGCGCCGATCTGGACCTGGCGGTGCGGGCCATCCTGTTCGCCGCCGTGGGAACTGCCGGCCAGCGCTGCACGACGCTGCGCCGCCTGATTGCGCACGAATCCATCAAGGACGAGATCGTGGCTCGCCTGAAGCCGGCTTACGCCAAGGTGCGCATCGGCCACCCGCTGCAGGGCAATCTGGTGGGCCCCCTGATCGACAAGGCCAGCTATGACGCCATGCAGGACGCCCTGGCCCGGGCACGCGATGGCGGCGGCAGGGTGTATGGCGGCGAGCGCCAGCTGCAGGTGGAATATCCCGACGCCTATTATGTGTCCCCGGCCATCGTCGACATGCCGGCGCAGGTTGACGTGGTGCGTCATGAAACGTTCGCGCCCATTCTTTACGTGATGAGCTATGCCGATATCAGCGAGGCCATCCGCTTGAACAACGAGGTGCCGCAAGGCCTATCGTCGTGCATCTTCACGACCGACATGCGCGAGGCTGAATGGTTTCAGAGCGCGTTGGGCAGCGACTGCGGGATCGCCAATGTCAATATCGGCACCAGCGGCGCCGAGATCGGCGGGGCGTTCGGCGGAGAAAAAGAAACGGGCGGAGGCAGGGAGTCAGGTAGCGATGCCTGGAAAGCCTACATGCGCCGCCAGACCAACACAGTCAATTACTCGCGCGAACTGCCCCTAGCCCAGGGCATCAGCTTCGATTGACCCTGGCGGGGCTGGCGGCCGGCCCTCGTGCCGGGCAATGCGGCGCGCGTAGCGCCTCAGTCGCCCACGCAGCGCAATCCCGTGGCGGATGGCCGAGGGCGGGCATGGCGCGATTGCTGGACGGCCAGGTAGGCCACGGCGATCTTGCGCGCGGCGAACATGCGCTCGAAGGCGCGCATCTCGATGGAGCCGCATGTCATATCAAAGAATGCCGTCCAGGCGCCTTCCGGCACGCCGGGCCCTGGCATGGCGGCCTCCACCCTGCGGGTCTGCCGGATCAGCGCTTCCGACGGAGGCGGCGTCTTGCGGTAATACCCGCGATCTTCGTAGTCAAAATCTGCGCACATGGGGAGTCCTTCAAGACATGTTTGGCCATTCAAAGGATCAGGATGGCTCCGCAGTCGCCCGATTGCGATCCATAGGCCAGCCGTGTTCCGTCCGGATGCCAGGCTAGGGCGGCGAGAGCGTCGCGACCGGCTTGGCCGATGATCTTGCGGCGATCGCCATCCAGGCCTTCCAGTACGATTGCGCCGTCCGAGTATCCAACCGCGACCCAGCGCTGGCTGGGATGGCACGCGACGGCGGTCACGTGGTGTTGCGGCCGGGCACCGAGCTCTACCGGGGCCAGTCCTATCGGTCCCGTTCCGGCGGTAAACGGCCAAAGCACGGCGCCCGCGCTGCCGTTGGTCGCCAGCCAGCGTCCGTCCGCCGTCCATGACCAGTCCGTCACAGGCCGGGAGTAGCCCAACATCCGGAAGTGCCGGGACGCGTCCAGGCGCCAGCCATGCAGTGCGGCGTCGCGCATCGCTATCATCAGGAACCGGCCGTCGGGCGAAAAAACCATGCGCGTCGGGATGCCTTTCCAGGGTAGCCAGCGCGGCGGGCCGGCATGGTTCCGTTCATGCAGCATGACGCCGTCATAGAACCCCATGGCCAGCCGCCGCCCGGTGCCGTCGAATGCCAGCGCCTCGACGGAGCGGGCCTGTGGATGCTCGGACCATGCGCCCGCGCCGTCCTGCAGCCAAACCGTTCGCCCGCTGGCATAGGCCACGGTGCCGTCCGTGGCCACGGCCAGGGCCGAGACCCATTTGTTTCCGGTGCGAGCCAGGCAAACCGGGTCCTGGCCGGAGGCGGACATGAGACATCCGTCCTCGCCCGCCGAAAGCAGCCCGCCGCCGGGCAGGCGTTCCGCGGCCAAGATATCACCCCGGTGCAGGCTTGTCGCATGGCGACTCGCGAACCGTGCGACATGCATGACGCCGTCTGCCGCCAGGAAATATGCGTCATCGGCTACGTAGCCGGCCATCAGGCAGCCATTGCCTGTGTCGATGCGGCACAGCGTTCGCATTCAGGCCTGGCAACGCTCGAAGGCGCGCCGGAGCGTGGCCGTGTCCAGATTGCGGCCGATGAACACCAGGCGGCTGTGGCGAGCCTGGTCGGGGCTCCATGGGCGTTGATGCTCACCCTCGACGATCATGTGCACGCCCTGAATAACGTATTTCCGTGCTTCACCCCGCAGGGCGAGAATGCCTTTCAGGCGCATGATGTCCTGCCCTTGCTCTTCGACCAGCTTGTTTATCCAGGGGAAGAACAAATTGCCGTCCAGCTCGCCCGCCTGCAGCGAGACCGACTGGATATCGGCCAGGTGCCCAGCGGCCGCGTGTTCAGGGGTGCAATGTTCGTCGTGCACATGACCGGGGCCGCCATGGCAGTGCCGGTCGTCTTCGAAGAAGCGGTCGGTATCGCTCAGGCGGTCGAGGTCGAATGCGCCGATGGCCAGGATCCGGGACAGGGCAATATCAGCCTGCCGGGTGCGATACCGGCCCGCATGCGGGTTGATCCCGGACACGCGGCGCTCGATGTCATCGGCTTGTTCTGGCGACACAAGATCGGTCTTGTTGATCAATATTACGTCGGCGTAGGCAAGCTGGTTAGTGGCCTCGACGCTGTCGACCAGGCGCAATGGCAAGTGCAGGGCGTCGACCAGGGTCACGACGCCGTCCAGTGCGGTTTTCTGCCGTACTTCCTCATCCATGAAGAACGTCTGCACCACGGGAGCCGGGTCGGCCAGGCCGGTGGTCTCGAGCACAATCGCATCGAACCTGCCTGGCCGCCGCAGCAGTTTCTGCAAGACCCCGATCAGGTCGCCGCGCACGGTACAGCACACGCAGCCGTTGTTCATCTCGTAGATATCTTCCTCGGATTCCACGATGAGATCATTGTCGATGCCGATTTCACCGAATTCGTTGACGATGACCGCGTATCGCTTGTCCTGCTGCTGGGTCAGGATGCGGTTCAGCAAGGTGGTCTTGCCTGCGCCCAAGTGGCCGGTCAGGACGGTGACGGGTATTTTTTCCGGTGCGGAGGCCATGGTGTTTAAGTGCGTTCCAGGATGTGCATCCCGCGGTTCCGGTCGATGATGTAGATGAGACCTTCCTGGGTCAGGAAGACATCGTTTGTCGAGGCGCGGTCGAATCCCGGGATATCGGGAACAAAGTGCGCGACTTCGCGCGGCGCGTGCGGATTCTTGATATCCACGACGCGCAAGCCATTGGCGAACCAGGCCACCGGGATTTCCGTGCCGTATACCTGCTCGGCAGGCTGGTGGCAGCCGGTGTACTCGGGCATGTTCTTGCCGCCCAGGCCTTCGATCTGATAGGTGGAGATCGGAACGGGCTGGGTCTCGTCGGTGATATCGACCAGCCACATGAACGGCGGCGGCGAGGGACGCAGCTTGCGCACATCCTCGTCCGCCACCACCGCGATCTTGCGGCCCTCAAGTTCGAACGGCATGGGCAGCACGGTATGAGTGGGATGCGGGAAGGTCGGGCTGTATACCAGCCGGGAGACCAGCTTCGGCTTGCTCATGTCCTCGATGTCCAGGATGGCCATGCCGCCATGCCAATAGGCCACGTACAGCCGGTTGCCGCGGCGCAGCACTTGGTGGCACCACGTCATGCGGTACCCTTCGTCGGGCGTCTCCCCGCCGGCCACCCATTGGCCGGGCATCCACCAGCGGCCCACCTCTTCAGGCTTGGCGGGATTCTGCAGGTCCAGGATCATGGCGATGTTCAGGTGGTAGCCCTCGACCTCTGGCGTGATGTAGGCATAGCGCCCGTCGAAATCGAAGCGGTGCACGCCGGTGCCGGCGGTTTTCCAGAAACAGATCTGCTTGGGGTTCGGCGGGTCTGAGACGTCATAGATGGCCAGCCCTCCCTGGAAGTTTTCGCCCAGTATGTAGGGCGGCGGGCATTCCCAATTGACCAGCATCAGGTCATTCTCCACCCGGACCTTGTGGCTGTGCACGCCTTCCGGAATCGCGATGTGGGCAACTTGCCTGGGTCGCGCTGGGTCGCTGATGTCCAGGATAGTTGTGCCGGCCGGGGCTTCCATGTGCGCGATATACGCATACTTGCCCTGGACATAGACCTGTCCCCCTCCCGCGCAGTCGAAGTGCCCGACACACCTCAATCCTTTGATGTCCGCCATGACGCGATTTCTCCCTTGAGCACTCGATGTGAAGTTATTTCTTGAGCAGGCCCAGCGACTCGAGCAGCGCGGTGTGCGCTTTGTACTCGGACCAGAGCATTGCCTTGGTCGCGGCGCTGTCCATGTAATTGATGCTGACCTCGCGCGAGACCACGAATTTTTTGAACTCGGGGTCGTCGAGCACCTCCTTGAAGGCGTCGTGCATGTAGCGGCTGGTGGCCGGGTCCATGTTCTTCGGCCCGAAGAAGAAGAACTGCAGTTGCACGCCGATGTCGTAGCCCAGTTCCTTGAAAGTGGGCACGCCGGGGTAGTAGCCGACGCGCTCCGGCTGAAACACGCCGAGTATGCGCAGCCGGCCGTCGTCCAGCATGGCGCGGCCCTCGCCGGCGTTGATGACCAGCGCATCCACATGCCCCCCGACCAGCGCCACGCTGCTTTGCGACCAGCCGGGATACGGCACTTCCACGACGTCGATATCGGCAGCCTGGATCAACTGTGCCATGTTCAGGTGCGCAGCCGTGCCCACGCCGGTGTAGCCCAGGCTCAGCTTGCCTGGCGTTGCCTTGGCCGCCGTAATGAACTCCTCGGCGCTTTTCCAGGGCGCTTCCGCGCGCACCGCCAGCAACTGGTACGAGGAGATGACGTTGATGATAGGGGTGATGTCGTCGGGGGTTTTGTAGGCCACGTCATTGATCTGAGGCACGTCGACAATGGCGCCGGTGGGGGTGAATCCGATGGTCAGTTCCCGCGGCCTGGATTGCACGACCGCGGCGATGCCGATCGCCCCGCCCGCACCAGGCCGATTCATGACTACTACACCATGCGGGAAGCGATGGCGCGCTTTGTCGATCACCATGCGTGCCATCAGATCCGTCAATCCACTGACCGTGAACGGGTTGATCATCGTGACCGGGCCATCAGGCGCTTTGGCCACGGCAAACCCGGACATTGTCGCCAACAGTAATGCGGCTATTGCTTTTTTCATTGCATTTCCCCTGGAAATGAGGCACCTGCCGGATCGGCGGCACCTTCGGCTTCATGACATAGGCACTGGGATCGTGTCTGGTCCTCCCTGGTATTGGCGTGTATGCCGGCTGGGCCTGGCATGGCGCCCGCTAGCGCGCCGCGACGATTTGAATCTCGACCAGAAAACGCGGGTCGGCCAGTCGCGCTTCCATTGGAGTGCGCGTTGGCATGCGTCCGGGAACTACCCATGCATCCCATATCGTGTTGACGGCGTCGAGGTCGCGCATATCTTTAAGCAGCACCAGCGCCGAAATGACGCGCGACTTGTCGGAACCGCACCGGCCTAGCAGTTCGTCGATCTGTTCGAGCACCTGCCGAGCCTGTCCGGCGGCGTCCACGCCGGGATCCTGGGCAACTTGGCCGGCGAGATACACCGTGTCGCCGTGGACGACGGCCTTGCTATAGCGAGTGTTGCTTTCCAGATATTCCATGGCGCAGCCGATGTCGATGGATGGGTGACGGTATTCGCGAGGAAAACCGCCCGATGGCACCGCTGGACAAGGGCTCTGCGCGTTCGTAATATCCACGACATCCAACATGCCGATCGGCAAGCCGGACGTTGTGTCGCACGCATGCGAGCCCGACCCATGGTCGGGTCCCGCGCCCCTGCAATTCATCTGAGGCCATCCTAGCAAGCTCGTCGGGGGGGTGAAAGCGATGAAATGACATTGGGTTATCTGAAAACCTCATCACCTCGACTTGCCACCTCACAACAATGAAACTGAACCGGCGTCTTGTTCCGAACCTGCTCATTCTGCAAACGTTTGAATGCGCGGCGCGGCACGGCAGCTTCACCCAGGCAGGCAAAGAGCTGAATCTGACCCAAAGCGGCGTCAGCCGCCATATCAAGGAACTGGAAACCCGGCTCGATTTGCAGTTGTTCGATCGCGTGCGGCAACGCGTCAGTCTGTCTGCCGCCGGGGCCCGGCTGCTGCCGGAGGCCCGGCGCTTGCTCGACAGCGTCGAAGGCACAATGCTGCACTTCATGGCGGGGGCGCAAGCCAGCAATCATCTGGGCGTGGCGGCACCTGCCACGTTCAGCAGCCGCTGGCTGATTCCCCGCCTGCCCGGATTCCTGGCCCGGCATCCCGATACGGTCGTGAGTTTCCAGGGCAGCATGCCGTCGTTTTCCGGCGAATTCGCCCCTTTCGATGTGGCGGTGCACTTCGGCCGCCCCGTTTGGGCCCACGCGTCGTGCGCTTACCTGTGCCGAGAAGTCGTCCTGCCCGTGGCCAGCCCGTCACTGCTGCGAACGCATCCCGTGGCAAGCGCCCATGACCTGGCTGACGTTCCGCTGTTGCATGTGAATGCGCGTTCCACGGCGTGGGAGACGTGGTTCGATGGGCTGGGCCTGGATACCGGTGCTGCTTATCGGGGGCATCATTTCGATCAGTTCTCGATGCTGATCGCGGCCGCGGCAAATGGCATGGGCGCGGCTCTGCTGCCTACCTATCTCATTGAAGACGAGTTGCGGGCCGGGACGCTTCAAGTCATGCTGGACGAACCGCTGCCTACAGACAAGGCGTACTACCTGGTGGTTCCGGAAGATAAAGCTGACGATCCGATTGTCCAGGCATTCTGTGCCTGGATCGGCAACCAGGTTTCGGAACGCAACCTTGCGTCCGGCGCCGGGCCGGAAGCCAAGGACCGTGTGCTTTAAGCGGCGCCCGGAGTGGCGGGGAAGCTGCGAAAGCTAGCGCCGTGCTTTGTCTATTGCCGCGCATAGCTGTTCCGTTGCATCTACCAAGCGCGGTCCAGGCCGGTACAGGGAATCGGCATCCAGACCGTAAACCTGGCCATGCAGGGCGGCCGGCAGGCCATGGGCGCGCCACGCCCGCAGGTTGGCCGCGCCATCCGTGGGGCCGAAGGCGCCCGCCACCACGGCATCCGGCCGTGCCGCCAGCACGCTTTCCAATGACACTTGAGGGGCCAGCACGGGCGCGTCGGCGAACACATTCACGCCGCCGCACAGGCGTACCGCGTCGCTGACGATGCTGGCGCCATTCAGGGTATAGATGGGCTGCAGGCCGGCCTGGATGAACACTCGTACCGGCGCGCGGCCGGCATAGCGCGCCGACAGGGCGGCCAGGCGTG
>NZ_JAJMLX010000144.1 GCF_020991325.1 Bordetella petrii
TGCCGCGCGCCTTTGCCACCGGCCTGGCCCCGGTGGAACACGCCTGCGGGCTGGGGCTGCTGGCCCTGGACCTGGCCACGCCGCTACGCGCCCCGCTGGCCCGCCACCTGCTGCAGGGGCTGCGAGCGTAGCAACGCCGGGCGCTCAAGCCCCGAAGAATGGCCGGCTCCAATAGGGGCCGGATGAAGGCGGTTAAAATCTGCCCATGCGCATCGGCCCCTGGACCCTTCCCAACAACGTGCTGGTCGCCCCCATGGCGGGGGTGACAGACCGCCCTTTCCGCCAGTTGTGCAAGCGCCTGGGCGCCGGCCATGCCGTGTCTGAAATGGCGGCCAGCAACCCGCGCCTGTGGGACAGCGTCAAGACATCGCGCCGGTTGAACCACGACGGGGAAATCGCGCCGGTGGCGGTGCAGATCGCCGGCGCCGACCCGGCCATGATGGCCGAGGCTGCCGCGTTCAACGCCGCCCGCGGCGCGCGCATCATCGACATCAACATGGGCTGCCCGGTGAAGAAGGTGTGCAACCTGGCGTCGGGCTCGGCCCTGCTGCGCGACGAAGACCTGGTCGCCCGCATCCTGGACGCCGTGGTGGCCGCCTGCGCTCCGTTGGGCGTGCCGGTTACCCTGAAAACCCGCACCGGCTGGGACCGCGAGCACCGCAACGCGCTGCGCGTGGCGCGCCGCGCCCAAGATGCCGGCATCGCCGCCCTGGCCCTGCACGGCCGCACCCGCGCCGACCTGTACACCGGCGAAGCCGAATACGACACGATCCGGGCCGTGAAGGCCGAGATCTCCATCCCCGTCATCGCCAATGGCGATATCGACTCGCCCGAGAAGGCCCGCCGCGTCCTGGATTACACTGGCGCCGATGCGGTCATGATCGGCCGGGCGGCCCAGGGCCGGCCCTGGATCTTCCGCGAAATCGATTACTACCTGCGCACGGGCGACTCGCTGGCGCCCCCTTCCCACGAAGAAATGCGCAACCTGCTGCTCGAGCACCTGGACGATCATTACCGTTTTTACGGCGAGCACACCGGCGTGCGCTCGGCCCGCAAGCACATCGGCTGGTATATCGACGGCCTGCCGGGCGCGGACACGTTCCGCGACCACATGAATCTCATCGAGAACACTCGCGACCAATGGCGGGCCGTGTCCGAGTGGTTCGACGATCTTGCGCGCGGCGGCCCGGCATCCCCGGCCGCCGCGCCTCCCCTGATGGCGGCGTGATCCGCCCCCAAAACCTCCAACTATAAATATCTGTACACATGAGCAAGAAAGATGTCCTGGAAGATTGCGTGCGCACCAGCCTGGAGCGCTATTTCGAAGACCTGGGTGACTCCGAGCCCCACGATATGTGGGACATGGTGATGCGGTGCGTGGAACGCCCGGTGCTCGAAGTGGCCATGGAACGCGCAGGCGGCAATCAGTCCCGGGCGTCTGAAATGCTGGGCATCACCCGCAATACGCTGCGCAAGAAGCTGCAAGCCCACAATCTCCAGCCCTGAATGCCTCCGGGCCATCCACCGATTTCCCCCATCACAGCTGTCCGAACATGAAAATCGAAACTGCCCTGCTCTCGGTGTCCGACAAAACCGGCATCGTCGAGTTCGCCCGCGCGCTCGCCGCGCGTGGCGTACGCCTGCTGTCCACCGGCGGCACCGCCCGCCTGCTGGCCGATGCCGGCCTGGCCGTCACCGAGGTCGCCGCGCACACCGGCTCGCCGGAAATCCTGGACGGCCGCGTCAAGACACTGCATCCCAAGATCCACGGCGGCCTGCTGGCGCGCCGCGACAGCGCCGAACACCTGGACACCATCGCGCAGCACGGCATCGACCGCATCGACATGCTGGTGGTGAACCTGTATCCGTTCCGCGAAACGGTGGCCCGCCCCGACTGCACGTTTGCCGACGCGGTGGAAAACATCGACATCGGCGGCCCGGCCATGCTGCGTGCCGCCGCCAAGAACCACGGCACCGAAGCCGGCGGCGTCACGGTCGTGATCGACCCGGCCGACTATTCGCGCGTGCTGTCCGAAATGGACCAGGGCGGCAGCACTTCGTACGCCCTGCGCCTGGAACTGGCCGCCAAGACCTACGCGCATACCGCCGCCTACGATGGCGCCATCGGCGCCTACCTGACCAGCCTGGCGGACGCGGCCCCCGCGCAAGACGCGGTGCCGGCCCGCAACGCGTGGCCGGCCACCCTGACGCTGCAGGTTCAGCAGGCCCAGGCGCTGCGCTACGGCGAAAACCCCCACCAGCAGGCCGCGTTCTACGTCGACCGCGACCGCGCCGCCGGCCTGCTTGGCAACTACCGCCAGCTGCAGGGCAAGGAACTCTCGTACAACAACATCGCCGACGCCGATGCCGCCTGGGAATGCGTGCGCAGTTTCGACACGCCGGCCTGCGTCATCGTGAAGCACGCCAACCCCTGCGGCGTGGCCGTGGCGCAAGACACGCTGCATGCCTACCAGCAGGCCTTCAAGACAGACCCCACCTCGGCCTTCGGCGGCATCATCGCCTTCAACCGCCCGGTAGATGCGGCCACGGCCGAGGCCGTCAGCGGGCAATTCCTGGAAGTGCTGCTGGCCCCCGCCTACGACGGCGCGGCGCTGGCCGTCCTGGCGGCCAAGAAGAATGTGCGGGTGCTGGAAGTGCCCGCGGGCACCGGCCAGAATGCGTTCGACATCAAGCGCGTGGGCGGCGGCTGGCTGGTGCAGACACCTGACGCCTACAACGTGCCGCGCGACGCCCTGAAGGTCGTCACCCAGCGCAAGCCCACCGACCAGGAAATGAACGACCTGGCGTTTGCCTGGAAAGTGGCCAAGTACGTCAAATCCAACGCCATCGTGTTTGCCGGCAACGGCATGACGCTGGGCGTGGGCGCGGGCCAGATGAGCCGCGTGGATTCCGCGCGCATCGCCTCCATCAAGGCCGAGAACGCCGGCCTGACGCTGCAGGGCTCGGCGGTGGCCTCGGATGCGTTCTTCCCGTTCCGCGACGGCCTGGACGTGGTCGTGGCGGCCGGCGCCACCTGCGTGATCCAGCCCGGCGGCAGCATGCGCGACGACGAAGTGATCGCCGCCGCCGACGAGCACGGCATTGCCATGGTGCTGACCGGCACGCGCCACTTCCGCCACTGATGCGTGTCCTCGGCATCGACCCCGGCCTGCGCCGCACCGGTTTCGGTGTGATCGATGCCGAAGGCATGCGGCTGCGCTACGTGGCCAGCGGCACCATCGTGGTGCCGCCGGCCCTGCCGCTGCCCGAACGCCTGAAAGTCATCCTGGACAATCTGCGCCAGGTGGCCAGCGATACCCGCCCCGATGTGGCCGCGCTGGAAATCGTGTTCTTGAACACCAACCCGGCGTCTACCCTGTTGCTGGGCCAGGCGCGCGGCGCCGCCCTGTGCGCCCTGGCCGACAGCAAGCTAGACGTGCACGAGTACACCGCGCTGCAGATCAAGAAAGCCGTGGTGGGCACGGGCCGGGCCGCGAAAGAACAGGTGCAGATGATGGTGCAGCGCCTGCTGTCGCTGGACGGCACGCCGGCCCCCGATTCGGCCGACGCGCTGGCCTGCGCCATCTGCCATGCGCATGTGGGCCCGCTGCAGGCACGCCTGGGGCGGCACCCCAATGCATCCACGCTGGCCGGCGCGCGCTTGCGCGGCGGCCGGCTGGTGGGCTGACCCGGCCCACCGTTTAGAATGCCGGCAGGCGCGCGCGGCGCGCCGCCTTCTTTTACGAGGTTGGCACCCGCACCATGATCGGACGCATTACCGGAACCCTGGTCGAGAAACTGCCGCCCACCATCTGCGTGGACGTCAATGGTCTGGGCTATGACATCGAGGTGCCCATGAGCACCCTGTACGCCCTGCCCGAGCTGGGCGCCAAGGTCGCGTTGCACACTCACCTGACGGTGCGCGAAGACGCGCACATTCTGTATGGCTTTGCCACCGCCAACGAGCGCGCGGCCTTCCGCGAACTGATCAAGGTCAGCGGCATCGGCGCGCGCACGGCCCTGGCCGTGCTGTCGGGCCTGTCGGTGGCCGACCTGGCCCAGGCCATTACCCTGCAGGAATCCGGCCGCCTGACGCGCGTGCCGGGCATAGGCAAGAAAACCGCGGAACGGCTGCTGCTGGAAATGCGCGGCAAGCTGGGCGCCGACATCGGCGCCGCGGCGTACGCCGTGCCCGACAGCCAGGCCGACATCCTGAACGCCCTGCTGGCCCTGGGCTATTCAGACAAGGAATCGCAGGCGGCGCTGAAAACCCTGCCCGAAGGCACCGGCGTGTCCGACGGCATACGCCTGGCGCTGAAAGCGCTGGTGCGCTGATTCCCAGGCGTCAGGAACCGCTTTTCAGGTAGCCCGGGACAACGGCTTCCATGCTGAGCGGCGCCACGCCCAGTTCGGGCGGCATGGGCCCGCTGCATACGTTGTCGACGCTGAGCGAGGCCAGGTTGTCGCGCGAGATGAGCGGATCGCCGGGCAGGCATTCGAACAGCATGGCCTGCAGGCGGGCCATGCCCATGGGCATGGCATACACCGGCCGCGGGTGGCCGCTCCAGAGCGCGCACAGGCGCACGATTTCGCCCAGGGTATGCACCTGCGGCCCGCATAGCTCGTAGGTGCCGCCCGCGGTATGGGAATTGCCCAGCGCCGCCTCGAAGGCGGCGGCCACATCGCCCACATACACCGGCTGCATGCGTGCCCCGGCCCCCGCCAGCGGAATGACGGGCAGCCAGCGCGCCAGGCGGGCGAACAGCGTGGTGAGGTGGTCGTCGGGGCCGAACACCACCGACGGACGGAAAATGGTGCAGGCGCCTTCTGGCCAGTCGGCGTACACCGCGCGCACCGCGGCCTCGCCGTCGCCCTTGGAACGCAAGTACATGCTGGGGCCGGAAGCATCGGCGCCCAGCGCGCTCATGTGCAGCAGGCGGCGCACGCCGCGGCGGCGGCAGGCCTGGGCCACGCGTTGCGGCAGTTGCACATGCACGCGGGCGAAACCGGCGCCGTAGGGCTGGCCGCGGCCGCCATGCAAGATGCCGGCCAGGTTGATCACCGCATCGCATTCATGCAGCAGGCGATCGAGCGCGTCGTCGTCGTGCACATCGGTTTCGGTGATGGTAACCGTGGGCAACAATTGAAGATCGCGCCCGCGGCCGTATTGACGCGTGGGCACCATGAGAAAATTGCCGCGCGCCGCCAGCCGCGCTGCCACATGCCGGCCTATGAAGCCGGTACCGCCAATGAGCAGGATACGCATTGCCGCAGCCCCTGTTCGGACAAGACAGTTGGCCCATTCTGCCCTGCCCCGTGCGGGGCCGCAAGCGTATCGGTCAAGCGGCCATCAGGCGGGCGTAGTTGGCCAGGTCGACGTTGCCACCGCTGATGATCACCCCCACCCGCTTGCCCGGCACCGCCACCACCTGCTGCAGCACAGCGGCGGTGGACAGGCAGCCGGTGGGTTCGACCACGATTTTCATGCGCTCGGCAAAGAATTTCATGGTGTCGACCAGTTGCGCATCGCTGACCGTGACGATGTCCTGGACGCCCTGCTGGATAATGGGAAAGGTCAACTGGCCCAGGTGGGTGGTAACTGCTCCGTCGGCCAGCGACTTGGGCGTAGCGATTTTCACGATCTCGCCCTTGCGCAGCGACTGCTGGCCGTCGTTGCCGGCCTCGGGTTCTACACCGTAAACCTGGCAATCGGGGCTTAGGGCGCGCGCCGACAGGGTCGAACCCGCCAGCAGGCCGCCGCCGCCCAGGCATACGAACAGGGCGTCCAGCGGGCCGACCTCTTCGAACAATTCTTTGGCTGCCGTGCCCTGGCCGGCGATGACATCGCGGTGGTCGTACGGGGGGATGAGCGTGGCGCCGGTGTCGGCCTGGATGCGTTGCGCCACGGCCTCGCGGTCGTCGGTATAGCGGTCGTAGGTGACCACGTGGCCGCCATAGCCTTCGGTGGCGGCGCGCTTGGCCGCCGGGGCGTCGTGCGGCATGATGATGGTGGCGCGCACTCCCAGGAGGCGCGCGGCCAGCGCGATTGCCTGGGCATGGTTGCCCGAGGAAAACGTCACCACCCCCGCCTCGCGCTGCGCCGGCGTCAGCCGGGCAATGGCGTTGTAGCCGCCACGGAACTTGAAGGCGCCCATGCGCTGGAAATTCTCGCACTTGAAGAAGATCTGCGCGCCCGCGCGGGCATCGGCGGTGGCCGAGGTCAGCACCGGAGTGCGATGCGCCACGCCGGCCAGGGTTTCGCTGGCGCGGACGACGTCTTCATAGGTGGGAAGTGCGGCGGACATGAGGAATCCTTCGGGGTGCGGATTGGGGATCCGAGCATGATATCGCCAGTTTGGCGGTTGTGTTTTTGGTTGGCCGGTTTGTGCGTTGGGGGTTTGTGTGCGTTGGGGGTTTTGCTTGCTTGAGTCGCCTCTGCGTCCAGGGCATGGGGCCGGGCAAAGCCCGTCGGGCTCGGGCGCATGCAGGCGCCCTCGGCCTGCTGCGCAGGCTGCCCCGCCGGTCAACTCGCCCGGCCCCATGCCCTGGACGCAGAGGCTGGCGGCATCTCGTACTGAAAGAAGCCTGGACGGTGCGTGTTTTCAAGTGATCGGCTTTCGCCAAGATGCCTGATGCCCGGCGCTGCCTTGATCTGTCGCGACGAGCTTGCGCGGGGTTCGCCGGGTGTCTGGCTCCCATCGGGTGCCAGACACCGAAGCCAGCACGGCCAGGAGTTCGTGCCGCGGTCTGCCGCCATGATCTGCAGCCGGGGCCAGCCACCCCATGGGAACCGGACCCCCGGGCTACAAATAGGTAGACCTGACAACGGCCCGAATCAACACCAACGCAGTCCCGCGTCGCAGGGGCAGGCGGTGGCGGCGTGTCGGGCGGCGGGGCAGCCTGCGTCAGCAGGCCGAGGGCGCCTGTATGCGCCCGAGCCCGACGCACGTTCGCCGCCACCGCCTGCCCCTGCGGCGCGGGACGGGGCAAGAAACAATTCCACCAACCGCCTCCTTCCCACACGCCAAGCGCCCCCCGGCGTGGTGTACGATGCTTGCGCTGGCCCCTTTTTTCCTGCCCCGCAGCCAGTCCCGTTCCCATCATGGCCATCCAGTCCGACTCGCTTTCCTCTCTGCCCGACGCCCCTCGCCTGGTGACGCCGCAACCGGTGTCGCCCAACGAAGAATCCATCGAACGCGCCCTGCGGCCCAAGGCGCTGCAGGAATATGTAGGCCAGCAGCGCGCCCGCGAACAGCTCGAGATCTTCATCGCCGCCGCGCGCAAGCGCGGCGAGGCGCTGGACCACGTGCTGCTGTTCGGCCCGCCGGGGCTGGGCAAGACCACGCTGGCGCACATCATCGCCCACGAAATGGGCGTGCAGCTGCGGCAAACCTCGGGCCCGGTGCTGGAACGCCCGGGCGACCTGGCGGCGCTGCTCACCAACCTGGAAAAAAACGACGTCCTGTTCATCGACGAGATCCACCGCCTGTCGCCAGTGGTCGAGGAAATCCTGTATCCCGCGCTGGAAGACTTCCAGATCGACATCCTGATCGGCGAAGGCCCGGCCGCGCGCAGTGTCAAGCTCGACCTGCAGCCCTTCACGCTGGTGGGCGCCACCACCCGTGCGGGCATGCTGACCAATCCGTTGCGCGACCGCTTCGGCATCGTTTCGCGGCTGGAGTTCTATAACGCCGACGACCTGGCCCGCATCGCCACGCGCAGCGCCGGCCTGCTCAATGCCGAGATCACGCCCGACGGCGCGGCCGAAGTCGCCCGGCGTTCACGCGGCACGCCGCGTATCGCCAACCGCCTGCTGCGCCGCGTGCGCGACTACGCCGAAGTGAAATCGCATGGCGTCATCGACGCCGATACCGCCGGCCGCGCGCTGGCCATGCTGGAAGTCGACCCGCAAGGCCTGGACCTGATGGACCGCAAGCTGCTGGAAGCCATCATCCACAAATTCGATGGCGGCCCGGTGGGCGTGGACAGCCTGGCGGCCGCCATCGGCGAAGAGCGCGACACCATCGAAGATGTGATCGAGCCCTACCTGATCCAGCACGGCTACCTGCAACGCACCCCGCGCGGCCGCATGGCCACCCAGACCACCTGGCGCCACCTGGGCCTGGCCCCCCCGTCGGGCAGCGGCGAGCTGTTCAACAAATAACCCCGCCCGGCCGGCATTCGTAGGTATTGCGGGTGTCTGGCTCCGACAGGTGCCAGACACCCGCTGTGTGCCACGGCAGTCTCAGTGGGACGGTGTCCGGCACCCTGATGGGAGCCGGACACCCGGCAATGCCGGCGCAAACTCGCCGCGGCGGCCAAGGTCGTGCCATAGGCGCCTGACATATGCCAAGAACAGGCACAAGCCCCTTTTATGCCACCAGCCGCAGGATATCTTCCCCGTAGGCTTCCAGCTTGCGCACTCCGACTCCGTTGATATGCCCCAGTTCCTGGATGGAGCCGGGCCGGGCCAGCGCAATCTCGCGCAGCGTGGCGTCGTGGAAAATCACATAAGCGGGAACGCCATGGTTCTTGGCCACCTCGCCGCGCCAATTGCGCAAGGCCTCGAACAGGGGCTGGGCATCGGCCGGCAGTTCCACCGCGGCGGCTCGCGCGCGGCCGCCCGATTTGGCGGCACGCCCCTTTTTTTCGGATTCGCGCCGCAGCATCAACTGGTATTCGCCCTTGAGCACGGCGCGGCTGCCTTCTGTCAGGGCCAGGGTACCGAAGCCTTCGTGGTCCACCGTCAGCAGGCCGTGCGCCAGCAATTGCCGCAGTACGCCGCGCCAGGCGCTTTCGGACAAGTCGGCGCCCACGCCGAATACGCTGAGCGTCTCGTGCCCATGCTGGCGGGTGCGGTCGGTGGCCTTGCCGCGCAGAATGTCGATGATGTGGCCGGCGCCATAGCGCTGGCCGCGTTCCTTCCATAGCCGGTACACGGCCGACAGTACCTTCTGCGCGGCCACCGTGCCGTCCCAGGCCTGGGGAGGCTCCAGGCAGACATCGCAATTGCCGCAAGCGGTGATGGTCTGGCCGAAATAGTTCAGCAGCCGCACCCGCCGGCATTCCACCGTTTCGCACAGGCCCAGCATGGCGTCCAGTTGCTGGCCCAGGCGCCGGCGATACGCTTCGTCGCCGGGCGACTCATCGATCATGCGGCGCTGCTGCACCACGTCTTGCAGGCCGTAGGCCAGCCAGGCCGTGGCCGGCAGGCCGTCGCGGCCGGCGCGGCCGGTTTCCTGGTAATAGCCTTCCACCGATTTGGGCAGGTCGATATGCGCCACGAAGCGCACATCGGGCTTGTCGATGCCCATGCCGAAGGCGATGGTGGCCACCATGACAATGCCGTCTTCGCGCAGGAAGCGCGACTGGTTGGAGGCCCGCACGGCCGGGCTGAGCCCGGCGTGGTACGGCAAGGCGCTGACGCCGTTCTGGCAAAGGAAATCGGCGGTTTCTTCAACGCGTGCGCGCGACAGGCAATACACCACCCCCGAATCGCCTTCGTGCTCGCTGCGCAGCAAGTCCAGCAACTGGCGCCGCACCTCGTTCTTTTCGACGATGCGGTAGCGGATATTGGGCCGGTCGAAGCTGGCCACGAAATGCCGCGCTTCGTCCAGCGCCAGGCGCTGCGCGATCTCGACACGCGTGGCGGCGGTGGCCGTGGCGGTCAGGGCGATGCGCGGCACGTCGGGCCAGCGCTCGTGCAGCATCGACAGGCCCAGGTATTCCGGCCGGAAATCGTGCCCCCATTGCGACACGCAGTGGGCTTCGTCGATGGCGAACAGGGCAATGCGGCCGCGGTCCAGCAGTTGCAGGCAGCGGTCGGTCAGCAGGCGCTCGGGCGCCACGTACAGCAAGTCGAGTTCGCCATCCAGGAACGCCTGTTCCACGTCGCGCGCCTCGCGCCAGTCTTGCGTGGAGTTCAGGAAGGCCGCGCGCACGCCCAGTTCGGTCAGGGCGTCGACCTGGTCCTGCATCAGGGCGATGAGCGGCGACACCACGATGCCGGTGCCGGCCCGCACCAGGGCGGGCACCTGGTAGCACAGCGACTTGCCGCCGCCGGTAGGCATCAGCACCAGTGCATCGCCGCCCCCGACGACATGGTCGACGATGGCTTGCTGGTCGCCGCGGAAGGATTCGTAGCCGAAAACGCGCTGCAGGACGTCCTGGGCGCGGGGGTCAGACATGGGGTGTAGAGAAAGACGTCATGGCGGCGATTTTAAGCTTCATTGCGACAGGCGGGGCGCGCCGGGGGGCGGATGCGTCCCTACCAGGGCAGCCAGCGGCCCAGTACGAAGGCGTCCACCGGCATGCTCAGGCCGGCGCGCATCAGGTAGTCGCCCGATACCACGTCGCGGTCGGCGCCTACCGCCAGGCGCACGCCGGGCGCCACGAACATGCTGTGCTGCAACCCGAAGCGCTGCTCTACCGCCTGGCCGCTTTCGCGCAACCCGCTATAGGTGCCGGAGACGGTGCCCCAGCCCTGGACCGGCACGCCCGCGGCCACGGTATTGCTGGTGCGGGGCGCGGCCACGCCGCCCGCGCGGTACAGAGACAGGTCGCCGAAACCCGCTTCCGTCTGTTCGTTGGTGACGGCCAGGCTGAGGGATTCCCAGAGGTTGACGTTGTAGCCGAAGCGATAGCGCCAGGCGTTGACGTGATCGAAGTTGCTTTGCGTGGCCCCAGCCTGGAAGGTGCCCAGGTCGCCGGCGCTGTAGGTGGTGCCCATGCCCTGTGTCGCCATGCCCGGTGCGCTCTGCACCTGGCTTTCCAGGGTCAGCACCGGGGTCAGGCCATACCGCAGAGTGCCGCTGCCGGCCGTGACGCCATAGTCGAAGGCTCCGGCCGGTGCCGCCGTATCGGTGTAGTTCAACGCCCCCACCGCGGATGAATACGTCAGCCGGCCCTGCGGCACGGCTTGCCGCCCCCCCGCCCAGTCGGACACTTGCAGGCCGCCGATCGGCACGGCGCTGCCCCACATGGGCGCGTTGGCCGTCAGGTTGCCCAGCGCCACGGTGGGGCCGACGGCGTCGCGGTAAGTCCAGCGCCCGGCGGTATAGGCGAAGCCCTGTTGCGAGCCCACCGAAGAAAACCAGGGGCTGGGCGCCTGGGCCACGCCCGTCACCACCATGATGGAACCGCCCGGCACCGGATCCAGGGTTTCCAGGCCGAACGAATATTGCTGCTGCGGCACGGCCGGCACGTCCGGGAACATATTGGCGCACTGGATGGGCAGCGGCGCGGCCTGTGCCGGCCCCACGCCCGCATCGGACTGCAGCGAGGCATCGGTAAGCCCTTCGGCCGGCCGCAGTTGGCACGGCACGGGGTCCAATTCGAGCTCGCGCGATTCGGACACGCTGACGGGGGTTACCGGCATGGGCTGGGCCGGGGCCAGCACCGCAATGCCGTCCCGGGCGGCACGCTGCACCTCGCTCCAGTCGTACGGCAGCGGCTCGGCACGGGCCGCCGGTTCGGGGGCGTGCACGGCCGGC
>NZ_JAJMLX010000145.1 GCF_020991325.1 Bordetella petrii
CCGCTGGGCGAGTCGGCCGCGGGCACGAACGCCAGGCCTTCGGGGCCCAGGTCGCCCGCCGCGCCGGGGTCGGCGGCCGAGTCCACGCTGAAGTCGCGCGAGTTCACATAGGTGATGAACCCGGGCGCGGCCGGATCGGTGATGTCGTACACCATGATGCCGCCGATGCGTTCCAGCCCGACGAAGGCGTAGGTCTTGTCGCCGATCTTGCCCAGGGCGATGCCTTCGGGCTCGGGGCCCTTGTTGTCGCTGCGGTCGTCGAACAGGGTCTCGTCGTGGCCCGAGTTGAACCAGTCGGGGTAGCGTTCCGCGGTGATGCGTTCGAACTGGTCGCCCGAGTCCCACACCAGTTTGCCATCGGCATCGCGGATCGAGAACGAGCGCGCGCCATAGGCGTACAGCGTGTCGTAGACCAGGCGGCCATCGGCGCTGAGCTGCGGCGAGCCGTCGGCATTCTGCTTGTAGCCCATGGTCCAGGTCACCGTCAGGCGGCCCAGTTGTTCGTCCTCGCGGCAATCGCCTGGGTCCGTGGCGGTGGCGCCGCAATAGGCGAATACGGCCGGGTCCAGCAGACCGCCGGGCGCCAGTTGGCGCAGCTGCGGCGGCAGGTCGTCGCCGGCGCGGCGGTCGAAGCCGCCTGAGTGCACCAGGTGCTTGACGCGGAACTCGTCGACGAATCCCGGAGGCGGCGGGGCCGTATCGTCCCATCCCAGCCAGGTGCCGCTGGCGTCGCGGCCCCAGTTCCAGTAGTCGTCATTGTCTTCGCCCCAGGGGCGGCCGTCGCCTTCGTTGGCGGTGACCACGTAGGTGGCGCCGCCGGCGCTGTAGGCGGCGATGGCGTCGGGCATATACAGGCCCTTCACACCCGGCCAGGTGCGGATGTCGATGGCGCCGTTGCCGTCGCCGTCGCTGACATCCAGCCCGTTGCCTTCGACACTGTGGTCTTTGGCGCCCAGGGGCAGGATGGCGGTGATGCGCGCATCGGCCACGTTCAGCCTGGCCAGCGCGTTGTTCTCTTGCAGGGCAATCCAGGCGGTGGTGCCATCGGGGTCGACGGCAATGTATTCCGGCTCGATGTCCTGCGCGACGCTGGCGCGCGGGCCGACCAGGCGCACGCCCTGGGCGCGCAATTCGCCTTGCTTGCTGTTCCAGTCCGTGAAGCGCGCCAGGCGCGCGCTGGGAGAAGCCGGGTTGGAAATGTCGATGACACTGACCGATCCTTCGGGATCGATGCTGTAGTCGTCCGAAGGTTCGCCTTCGTTGGCGACCAGCACCGTCTTGCCATCGGGGGTGAAGGCCAGCATGTCGGGCAGCGAGCCCACCGGCACAGAGCCCAGCAGGGCCAGGCTGGCGGCATCGTACAAGGCTACATAGCCGGTGTCGGTCTTGACGGGCGCCTGGATGGCCACGGCGACCAGGCCGCCGCGCACGGCCACGCTGTTGATCTCGGCGCCGGCGAGAACGGCTTCGGCGTCCAGGGTTTGCAGATGCGCGGGGGCCGAGGGCGTGCTCAGGTCCAGCACGTCGATCTTGCCGGACTGGGCATTGACCACGAAGGCGCGGCGCGAGGCCGCATCGTAGGCCGGGATTTCGGCGGCGCTGACGCCATAGCTGCCGCTTTCGTAGCGGCCGATGAGGTCCAGCGAGGTGATGTGCTGCTGCGGGGCTTCGGCAACGGGTGGCGGGGGCGCAGCGGCGTCATCTTCATTGTCGTCGTCGCTGCTGCTTCCGCACGCAGTCAGGGCCAGCGGCAGCACCGTGCATGCCGCGATCATCTTCCATTTTTTCATATTGTGGGCTCGGTTCGGTTTTCGCGAAGAGCGGACAGACTAGAGTCGCTTTGTTGCGGTTTCCTTACGAGTCCTCGGATTTCGTCATGGATGTGCGTGACGGAGGCTTGCGCATCACCAGGTGGATGCCCGCCACGGCCAGCAGCATGCCGGGCCAGGCCAGGGGCGGAATGGTCTCGCCCAGCACCAGGAAGGCAATGACGGCCGTGGTGGGGGGCACCAGGAAGAACAGGGCAGAGACCCGCGAGGCCTTGCCATGGCGGATCATGGCCAGCAGCAGTGTGATGGCGACCAGTGAATTGCCCAGCACCAGATAGGCCAGCGAGCCGAACAGCGCGGGCGTCCATTCGATGCGCATGGGCTCCAGCGCCATGGCCAGCGGGGCGGACACCGCCAGGCCCACGGTGTATTGCACCAGGTTGGAGGTCAGTGGGTGGGTGTCGGTGCCATGGCGCTTTTCCCACAAGGTGCTGGCCACGATGGCCAGCAGCGCCAGCACGGCGAACAGCAGCCCCAGCGCCGACGCCGTGCCGATGGATGATTTGGCCATGATCACCAGGCCGGCTCCGGCCACGCCCAGCAGCAGTCCGGCCCAATGCCGCGGACTGACGCGCTCGCCCGCCAGCGCCGGGGCCAGCAGGGCGACCAGGATGGGTTGTTGCGAAGTGATCAGGGCCACGGCGCCCGCCGATACGCCGTATTTCAGGCTGAGATAAGTACACGCGAAATAGCCGGCCTGCAGCAGCAGCCCGACCACGGCCAGGTGCAGCCAGGCGGCGGGCGTGGCGGGCAGGGCGGGGCGCACCCAGGCAAAGGCAATGCCCACCAGCACCACCACGCAGGCATAGCGCAGCGCCAGGAATGTGAGAGGGTCGGCGTAGGACAGGCCCAGTTTCAGGAACACGAAACCGCACGACCATAGCAGCAGGAACAAGGCCGGCGCGTAGCTCAACCAGGCGGGAGAATGGGCGGTGGACGGGGACATGGCGCTTGGGGCTGGGAGAACGGCAGTTATACCGCAAGCCGCGCGCGAGGCGGTTCCGGCAGGGTGGTCCGCCGGGCCAGAAAAAAGTTGGCGGTGTCGGACACGCAAGGTGTCCGACACACGGGAGTTACTTGGCCATGAGGCCCAGGTGCTCGATCAGCTTCTTGTCTTTGGCGTAGGTTTCCTCGGCCCACGCGCGGTAGTCGGCGCTATTGCGGTACACCACTTCCTGGTTCAGCTGCGCCATGACTTCCATGCTGCGCGGCGAGAACAGGGCCTGTTTGAAGGCATCGTGCAGCTTGCGCACCACTTCGGGATCCATGCCCTTGGGGCCGGCCAGGCCGTAGGGCGAACTGGCCACCACGCCATAGCCCAGTTCCTTGGCGGTAGGCACGTCGGGCCAGCGCTTGGTGCGTTGTTCACCGAAGGTGACCAGCAGGCGCATCTTGCCCGAGTCCACGAACTGGTCCCAGCCTGTGGCATCGCTTTGCGCCATGACGTGGCCGCCCAGCAGGGCCTGCTGCAGGTCGGCGTTGCCCTTGAAGGGCACGTGCACCAGTTTCACCTTGGCGTTGATGGCAATTTCTTCCATCAGCAGGTGCGGCGACGAGCCTATGCCGGTAGACCCGTAGTCGATGGTGTCGGGCTTTTTGCGGGCCGCCTCGATGTATTCGTTGAAAGACTTGAAGGGCGAATCCGAACGCACCGTGAAGCCGAAGGTGTAGCCCGACAGGCCGATGATGAAGGTGAAGTCCTTCATCGGATCCCAGTCGGTTTTCATCATGTACGGCATGCGCAGCAGCCCCAGGGGAAACTGGCTGATGGTGTAGCCGTCGGGCTTGGCGGACTTGGCCATGTTGCTGGGGCCCAGGGTGCCGCCGGCGCCGGGGCGGTTTTCCACGATGATGTTCTGGCCCAGGTGCTTGCCGGCTTCTTCTGCCAGGATGCGGAAGTGCCGGTCGGTGGAACCGCCAGCGGGAAAGGGCACGATCAGCGTGATGGGTTTGTTGGGATAGTCGCTTTGCGCCACGGCAGGGCCGGGCAGCGCCGCGCATAGCCCGGCGGCAACGGCCAGGCCCAGGCAGGCGCGCCGGCTGGTTCTTTTATGCATGATGGCTTGTCTCCTTTGAGTTGTCATGCCCCGGCGAGGCTTGCGATACAAGCCGCGCCGGGGGTGATGCCAGCGCCTGCCCCGGGTGCGGCAGGCGCCTTGATGGACTCGGTGTTGCGTGGGCCCGCGTCCATGAAGCGCTTTTTTCTTCAGTCGACCGTCATGCCTTTTTCACGGGCCAGCGTGCCCCATTTCTGGTAGTCGCTGGCGATCCGGTCGGTCAGTTGCCCTGCCGGCTCATAGTGGGCGATCGTGCCGGCGCTGATCAGTTTTTGCTGCACTTCCGGGTCGGCCAGCGCAGCCTGCAGTTCGGTGTTCAGGCGGGCGATGACGTCGCCGGGCGTGCCCTTGGGCGCCAGCAGGCCGCCCCATGACACGGCGCTGAAGCCCTTGAAGCCTTGTTCCGCGATGGTGGGCACGTCGGGCAGCACCGATACCCGCTCGGGCGAGCCCACGGCCAGCGCGCGCAGCTTGCCCGCCTTGATATGCGGCAGGGCGGCCACCAGGTCGGCGTACATCATGGGCACTTGCCCGCCGATGGTGTCGGTGATGGCGGGCACGCCGCCTTTGTAGGCAATGTGCTGCATCTTGAATCCGCCCACGTCCTGCAATAGTTCCATCGTCATGTGGCCGAAGCTGCCCGCGCCCGAGCTGGCGTAATTCAGCTCGCCCGGGTGGGCCTTGGCGTAGTCCACCAATTGCTGCAGGGTGGTGACGTCCGGCAGTTTCTGCGGGTTGACAACCACCACGATGGGCAGGTCGTACACGGTGGCCACGGCCTGGAAGTCCTTGGGTGTTTCGTAGCCGGTGTTCTTGTAGAAGAACGGCGCGAACAGGGTGGGCGTGGCCAGCATCATCAGCGTATAGCCGTCGGCGGGCGCGCGCTTGAGCTGGTTGGCGGCAATCGAGCCCGATGCACCGGGGCGGTTCTCGACGATGACGGGCTGTTTCAGGCGGGCTTCCAGTTGCTGGCTGACCAGCCGGGACGCAACATCGGTGGGGCCGCCGGGCGGGAAAGGCACGATCAGCTTGATGGGCTGGCTGGGCCAGGCCTGGGCGGCGGCGGTGCCGGCCACCAGGAACGTGGCGGCCAGGGTAGCCAGGCCGCGGCGGGCCAGGGGAAGGGCAAAAGCGGAAAAACGGAATGTCATGCTTGTCTCGGGTTCTACGTCGTTGTGCGATGCATGGCGGCCGCGTGTTGCGGCCGGGTTGTCAGGTTGGCAGGGTCAGCACCCCCTTGGCCTGCAGGGCCCGCAAGTCGGCCTCGGGCAGTTGCAGCAGGCGCTGCAGGATCTCGTGGGTGCCTTCGCCCAGGGTGGGCGGCGCGTGGCGGATGGGCAGGCGCAGGCCGTCCAGCCGGTATGGCGGCGCATACACATGGGTGCTGCCGGCCACCGGGTGCGGCATCTCTTGCATCAGTCCGCTCTGGCGCGTGCGTTCGCTGGTCAGGGCTTCGTGCAGCCCCAGCACCTCGCCGCAGGGGATGCCGTTGGCCGACAGACGTTGCAGCAGCAGGCCGCGCGGAAACTCGCGGATCAGGGCCGTGACCATGGGCAGCAGTTCCAGGCGGTTCCTGGCGCGCTCGACGTTGGTGGCGTAGCGCGGGTCTTCGACGATGTCGGGCCGCATCACCACGTGCCGGCAGAACTTCTCGAACTGGGCATTGGTGCCCACGGCCACGATCAGCGGACCGTCGGCGGCCTCGAACATGCCGTAGGGCACGATGGAGGGATGGGCGTTGCCGTAACGCTGCGGATCCTGGCCCAGCAGCATGGCGTCCAGGCCGTAGTAGCTGGCGATCATGATGCCGCAGTCGTACAGCGCCATCTCGATCAGGCGCCCGCGGCCGGTGCGTTCGCGCCGGAACAGGGCCGCCAGCACGGCCTGCGCCGCGTACATGCCGGTCATCATGTCCACGGCGGCGACGCCGAACTTCAGCGGCGGCTGGCCGGCTTCGCCATTGATGGCCATGATGCCGGTCTCGCCCTGCATGACCAGGTCGTAACCGGGGCGCGCGGCTTCGGGACCGGAGCTGTTGTAGCCGGTAATGGAGCAATAGACCAGGCCGGGCCTGCGCGCCTTCAGCTGTTCATAGCCCAGGCCGAGTTTCTCGGCGCCGCCGCTCTTGAAATTGTGCAGTACCACATCGAACTGCGGCAGCAACTGGTAGATGATCTCCAGGCCTTCCCTGGATTGCAGGTCCAGCGTGATGGACCGCTTGTTGCGGTTCATGCTGTTGTAGTAGGTGGTCTCGGTCTTGCCGATGCGCATGCCCCAGTCGCGCGTGTCGTCGCCGCGCACGGGGTGCTCTACCTTGATGACTTCGGCGCCGAAGTCGGCCAGCACCTGGCCGCACAGGGGGCCGGCGAACACGCGGGAAAGATCCAGCACGCGCACGCCTTCCAGCGGGAAATCCTGTTCGTCGCCGGACTGCTGCGAGGATGAGGTATTCATGGGCTCAATCCGCTACGGGTTGCAGCGCGATGAAGCGCGCCAGATGGTGATCTTCATCGCCCAGCTGGTGGTCTATCATGACCAGCCGCTTGGCGTAGTGGGCCAGCGGCAATTCCCAGGTCATGCCGATGCCGCCGTGCAGCTGGATGCATTCTTCGGCCACCAGCGTGCCGGTGCGGCCGATGGTGAACTTGGCAGCCGACAGGGCGCGTTCGCGGGTGCCGCGGTCGGGGTTGTCCAGCTGCGCGGCAGCATTGATCACCGCCGAGCGCGCCTGCTCGATTTCCAGCAGCACGTCGGCCATGCGGTGCTGCAGGGCCTGGAAGCGTCCGATGGGCACGCCGAACTGCTTGCGCGTCTGCAGGTATTCAAGGGTGGCGTCGCGGGCGGCGTCCATGGCGCCCACGGCTTCGGCGCACAGCGCCAGCAAGCCCTTGCCCAGGGCGCGTTCCAGCACGGCATGGCCGGTGCCGGCCTGGCCCAGCAAGGCCTGGGCGCCAAGCTGTACGCCGTCTAGCGCCAGGTCGCCGGCGCGTCCGCCATCGATCAGGGGGTAGCCTTGTACTTGCAGGCCAGGCGTGCCGGCCGGCACCAGGAACAGCGAGATGCCTTCCTGGTCGGCTTCGCCGCCGGCGGTGCGGGCGGAAACCACGAACAGGCTGGCCTGCTCGGCCTGCGCCACCACGGCCTTGGCGCCGTCCAGGCGCCAGCCATCGCCCTGGGGCACCGCGCGCGTCTGTACGCGCGCCATTTCATAGCCGGCCCCGGGTTCGGCGTGCGCCAGCGCGGCCACCATGGCGCCGCCCAGCAGTGTTTCCAGGGCCTGCTTCTGGTCGGGCGTGCCGGCGGCGGCGATGGCGTCGCCGGCCATCAGCGCGTCGAGAAAGGGTTCCACTACCAGGCCACGGCCCAGTGCTTCGAACACCACGGCAATATCGAAGCCGCTGCCGCCCAGGCCGCCGTCGGCCTCGCCGAACAATGCGCCGATGGCGCCCAGTTCGGCATAGCGCTGCCAGAATTCCTGGCTGTAGCCTTCGGGCGAGCCGGCGATGCGGTCGCGCACGGCGAATCTGTACTGCTCGGCCACGAAGCGTTTCAACATGTCCGCCAGCATGCGCCGGTCTTCGGTATGGTCGAAATTCATGTTGATTCCTTACAGTCCCAGGATCATCTTCGAGATGATGTTTTTCTGGATTTCGTTCGAGCCGCCGAAGATCGACAGCTTGCGCAGGTTGAAGTACTGGGCCGCTGCGCTGTCGGCGCCGTCGGGGCCGATTTGCGGGCCTTCGTAGCCGTCGTGCAGGGCCTGGGCCACATAGGGCCGCGCATACGTGCCCATGGCGCGGCGGTTCAGCGCCGAGATTTCCTGGCGGATCTGGGTGCCGCGGATCTTCAGCATCGAGCTTTCGGCGCCAGGCGCGCCGCCGTTGGCAGCCGCCGCCAGCACGCGCAGGTTGGTGGTGCGCATGTTGTCGAGTTCGATCTCGACGCGGGCCAGGCGGGCCGCGAAGGCCGGGTCTTGCAGCAGCGGTCGGCCGTTCCTGTACTGGCGCGCCGCCACCGCCTTGAGTTGTTGCAGGGCCGCGGTGGAAATGCCCACGCCGGCGATATTGGTGCGCTCGTAGGTAAGCAGATACTTGGCGCAGGACCAGCCGCGGTTTTCCTCGCCCACCAGGTTCTCGGCCGGCACGCGCACGTCGGAGAAGAACACTTCGTTGACTTCGTGTTCGCCGTCCAGCGTGATGATGGGACGCACCTCGATGCCCGGCGTGTCCATGTCGATGAGCAGGAAGCTGATGCCTTCCTGGGGCTTGCCGTCGGTGCGGGTGCGCACCAGGCAGAAGATCATGTTGGCGTGCTGGCCCAACGTGGTCCAGGTTTTCTGCCCGTTCACGACGTAGTGGCCGCCGTCGCGCACCGCAGTGGTCTTCAACGAAGCCAGGTCGGACCCCGCGCCGGGTTCGGAATAGCCCTGGCACCACCAGTCGGCGCCGTCCAGGATGCGGGGTAGCCAGTAGCGTTTCTGCGCTTCGTTGCCGTATTTGATCAGCACCGGCCCCAGCATGCTCAGTCCGAACGGCACGATGCGCGGCGCATGGGCCAGGGCGCATTCGTTCTCGAAGATGAACTTCTGCACGGCTGTCCAGCCGGTACCGCCATATTCGCGCGGCCAATGCGAGGCCAGCCAGCCCTGGGCGTTCAGGATGGCGTGCCAGGCTTCCATGTCGGCCTTCGACAGATGATGGTGCTCGCGCACCTTGCGCGCCAGTTCAGGCGGCAGCTTGTCGGCCAGGAAGGCTCGCACCTCGGCGCGGAAGGCCTCTTCTTCGGGGGTGAAATTCAGGTCCATGGGTGTCCTCGGGTTCAGTAGATTTCGAACAGGCCCGCCGCGCCCATGCCGCCGCCCACGCACATGGTGACCACGGCATAGCGGGCGCCGCGGCGGCGCCCTTCGATCAGGGCATGGCCGGCCAGGCGCGCGCCCGTGACGCCGAACGGATGGCCCAGCGAGATGGCGCCGCCGTCGACGTTGAGTTTTTCGGAAGGGATGCCCAGCGTCTGTTGGCAGTACAGCGCCTGGGACGCAAACGCCTCGTTCAGTTCCCAGAGGTCGATGTCGTCGACCTTCAGGCCGTGCCGCTGCAGCAGGCGGGGCACGGCGTAGACGGGGCCGATGCCCATTTCATCGGGTTCGCAGCCGGCGATGGCCAGGCCCCGGAAGACGCCCAGCGCCTGCAGGCCGGCGCGTTCGGCCTCGCGGGCTTCCATCAGCACGCAGGCGGCGGCGCCGTCCGACAACTGCGAAGCGTTGCCCGCGGTGACGAACTGGTCCGGCCCGCGCACGGGTTCCAGCTTGGCCAGGTTCTCGTAGGTGGTGCCGGGCCGGTTGCAGGTATCGGCGTCGATGGTGACTTCGCGCTGGGTGACCGTGCCGGTGGCCTTGTCGGTAACCGCCATGATGGTGGTGACGGGAACGATTTCGTCGCGATACCGGCCGGCTTGCTGGGCCTCGGCGGTGCGGCGCTGGCTTTCCTGGCTGAAACGGTCCTGCGCTTCGCGGCTGATGCCATAGCGCGCCGCGACGATATCGGCGGTTTCTATCATGGGCAGGTACAGCTGGGGCTTGTGTTCGGCCGTCCAGGGGTCGATGCCGGCGTTCGGGTCGTCGCGTGTGCGGATGTGCGAGATGGATTCGACGCCGCCGGCGATCATGGCCGGCGCGCCGTCCATGACGATGCGCGCCGCGGCGCTGGCGATGGCCTGCAGGCCCGAGGCGCAGAACCGGTTGACGGTGGCGCCGCCCACGCTGACGGGCAGGCCGGCGCGAATGACGGCCTGCCGCCCGATGTTGCGGCCGGTGGTGCCTTCGGGGTAGCCGCAGCCCAGGATGGCGTCTTCGATCAGGGCGGGGTCGATGCCGGCGCGTTCCACGGCGGCGCGCACGGCGAACGCGGCCAGCGTGGGCCCGGCAGTAATGTTGAATTCGCCGCGATGGGCCTTGGTGATCGGCGTGCGGGCGGTAGAGACAATGACGGCTTCGCGCATGGCGGGTATCCGGGAAAAGTGACGGGAAGTAGCGGGCTTCAGGCGCGGTTCAGGCTGGCGAAGGTCTGGCCTTTTTCTGCCAGTTCCACCAGCAGCGGCGCGGGCTTCCAGAAGTGGGGGTCTTCCTGCGCGAATTCGCGGATATCCGCCAGCACTTGCGGCAAGCCAGCCTGGTCGGCATAGTGCAGCGGCCCGCCGCGGTAGCGCGGAAACCCGTAGCCGGACAGGAACACCACGTCGACGTCCAGCGGGCGCAGCGCGATGCCTTCCTGAACCACATTGGCGGCCTCGTTGATCATGGCGGCCATGTAGCGGCGCATGATGTCTTCGGGGCTGAAGGCGCGCGGGGTGATGCCGGCGCGCCGGCGTTCGGCGTCGATGATGGCCAGTACTTCCGGGTCGGGGGTGCCCACGCGCGCGCCATCGGGGTACAGATAGAAGCCGCGGCCGGTTTTCTGGCCGAACCAGCCTTGTTCGCACAGGCGGTCGGGAATCTGCACATAGCGCAGCCTGGGGTCGCGGGTGGCGGCGCGGCGCTTGCGGGTGGCCCAGCCTATGTCGCCGCCAGCCAGGTCGGCCATCTGGTAGGGGCCCATGGGGTAGCCGAATGCGCGCACCGCGTCATCGATTTGATAGGGCGTGGCGCCGTCTTCCATCATCAGGTCGGCTGCCTGGCGATACACCGCCAGCACGCGGTTACCGATAAAGCCGTCGCACACGCCGGCGCGCACCGGCACCTTGCGCAGGCGCCGCGCCAGTTCGAAACCGGTGGCCACCGTATCGGGCGCGCTGCGCTTGCCCACCACGACTTCCAGCAGTTTCATGATGTTGGCCGGCGAGAAGAAGTGCAGGCCCAGCACGTCGGTCGGGCGCCGCGTGGACGCGGCGATGCGGTCGATGTCCAGGTAGGACGTGTTGCTGGCCAGCACGGCACCGGGCTTGGCGACGCGGTCGAGTTCGGCGAACACGGCCAGTTTCACGTCCATGTCTTCGAACACGGCCTCGACGATCAGGTCGGCATTGCCCAGCGCGGCGTAATCGGTGGTGCCGGTGTAGCGCCCCATGCGCCCGGCCTTGCCGGCCGCGTCCAGGCGGCCCTTCTTGATGAGCAGGTCGTACACCTGTTCGACACGCGCGCGGCCGCGCGCCAGCGCGGCTTCGTCCTGCTCTACCATGATGACCTGCAGGCCGGCATCCAGCATGGATACGGCGATGCCGGCGCCCATGGTGCCGCCGCCGATCACGCCCGCCTGCTGCAGCGGGCGTGGCTGCGCGTCGCGCGTTTCAGGAGCCTTGGCGGTTTCGCGCTCGGCGAAGAAGGCATGCACCAGCGCGGCGCGTTGCGGGCTGTCCAGGCACTGCAGGAACAGGGCGCGCTCGGCGCGCAGGCCTTCGTCGAAGGGCTGGTCCAGCGCGGCCTGCATGGCGTCGATGATCTTGCCGGGCGAGAACAGGCCGCGCTGCTTTTTCTGCACCTGTTCGCGCGCTGCGTCGATGGCCGCCTGGGCGGCGGCGCGGTCGGCAAGCGCCGCCGTGGCATCGCGGGTGCGGCGCGGGCCGGCTTCTTGTCGCAGTACAACGTGGGCGCCCAG
>NZ_JAJMLX010000146.1 GCF_020991325.1 Bordetella petrii
GAGGCCGCGCGGCGCGCATCGGCCGGGCGCCCGGTCAGCATCATGTCCAATGCCGCCGGGGCGCCGATAAGCGCCGGCAGGCGGCGCATGCCGCCCCAGCCCGGGAAAATGCCCAGCATCACTTCGGGCAGGGCCAGGCTGGTGCCGGGTTCGTCCACGGCCAGCCGGTAGCGGCAGGCCAGCGCCAGTTCCAGCCCGCCGCCCAGGCAATGGCCGCGTATCAGCGCCAGGGTGGGGTAAGGCAAGGCCGCCAGGCGGTTGAACAGATGCCAGCCTCGTTCCACCAGGGCCTGGGCCTGCTGGGAGGTGGCGAGCCCGGCGAATTCTTCCACGTCGGCGCCGGCAATGAAGCCGGCGCTTTTGCCGGAACGGATCACCAGGCCCTTGGGAGGCTGGGCCTGCAGGGTGTCCAGCACGGAGGACAATTCGGCCATGACGTCGGTCGACAGGGCGTTTACGGCGCTGCCGGCGCGATCGATGGTAAGCCAGGCCAGCCCGTCGGGCTGGTGATCCAGCCGCCAGTGGCGCCAGGTTTGGGGCAGGGCGGCGTTCATGGGTTGGGCTCCGTTTCGACCAGCATTGCACCGCCTTGCCCACCGCCTATGCAGATGGCCGCCATGCCGCGCCGCAGGCCCTTTTTACGCAAGGCCTGCAGCAGGTGCAGCACGATGCGCGCGCCGGAAGCGCCGACGGGGTGGCCCAGCGCGATGGCGCCGCCATCGACATTGAGGCGGGCCTGGTCCAGCGTGCCCCAGGCATCGGTGCCCAGGTGCTCGCGGCAAAAAGATTCATCTTGCCACGCGGCCAGGCAGCCCAGCACCTGGGCGGCAAAGGCCTCGTTGATTTCCCACAAGTCTGGTTCGTTCAATGCCAAGCCGTTGCGCTGCAGGATGGGCGTGGCCGCATGCACCGGGCCCAGGCCCATCTGGGCGGGGTCGAGCCCCGCCCATTGAGAATCGACAATGCGGCCCAGCGGGCGCAGGTTCCAGCGCCGCACGGCGTCTTCCGAGGCCAGCAGCAGCAGGGCGGCGCCATCGGTTACCTGGGAACTGTTGCCCGCCGTGATGTTGCCCCAGGGCTTGTCGAACACCGGCCGCAGCTTGGCCAGGCGTTCGGGCGTGGAGTCCTCGCGCACGCCGTCGTCGTCGGGGTACAGCGTGCCGCGCGCATCCACCAGCGGCACGATCTCATCCAGGGCGCCGGCCGCACGGGCCGCCAGCGCGCGCGCATGGCTGCGGGCCGCGTAGGCGTCCATCTCGGCCCGGCTGATGCCGAAGCGCGTGGCCAGGTTCTCGGCAGTCTGGCCCATGGACAGCCCCACAACCGGATCCGTCAGCCCCTTCAGCAGGCCGATGACCGGCGCCAGGCCGCGCCATGGAAAGCCGCGCAAGGCGGACAGCTTGCCGCCCGCGCCGCGCGCGGCATTCCAGCCGGCCAGCCAGCATGTCATCTCGTCCGACACCAGCAGCGGCGCGCGCGACAGGGCGTCCACCCCGCCGGCCAGCACCAGCGATGAACGGCCGGTATGGATGTTGGCGATGGCCGAATCCAGCGCCTGCATGCCCGAGGCGCAATTGCGCATGACCGTCCAGCCCGGCACTTGGTGCCCGCAGCCCAGCCGCAGGGCGATGACGCGGCCGATATTGGTTTCATCGGCCGAAGGGGCCGCGCAGCCCACGATGACTTCGTCGAGGTCGGTGGGGGCGAACGGTTGCCGCAGCATCAGGGTGCGGCCCGCCTGCACCGCCAGGTCGGCGGCCGAAAATGGGCCCGGCGCATTGCGCGCCTTCAGGAATGGTGTACGCGCACCATCCACGATATAGACGGGGGCATGTGCCATGGGGTGATGGGGCTCCTTTTAGTGTGGACGGGCCTGGGCCTTCAGGCCGCCTGGCGTTGCGCGCCCGGCCTGGCCTGCCCGGTCATGCCGAAATCGAAGGGAAAGTCGTCCACGCGGATGACTTGGTCGCGCAATGCATCGCGGCGCTTGAGCTGTTCGTAGTCGCTGGAAGCCAGGCCGCCCGCCGCGTGGGCCGCGTCGGCCAGATCGCGCACGTTGGCCCGCGGGTTGCCCCGCAGCGCACCGGTTTTCTCGAAGGCGCGCAGGCGCGCGTCGGCGCCTTCGGCCTCCAGCGTGGCAGCCAGGGCCAGTTCCAGGGCGCCCACCGGCTCATCGGCGGTGGCAGGCAGGTGGCAATTGGCGGTAAGTCGATCGCGTGCCGTGCCCGGCTCGGTAAGCAAGCGGGCGACTTGTTGGCCAAGCAGGTCAGAGGGTGCATGTTGCGGCGGCCCCCAAGGAAATAGCATGCGGCGTAGCATCCAGCCTACCGAACGGCGGGGCAGGTTGTCCAGCACGCCGTCGAACGCGGCCTGCAAACGTTGCAGGGCGTCTTGCAGCGACCAGTGCGCCAGCGGCGCGTCGGCAGCCTGCCGGCCTTCGTCTTCAAAGCGCTTGAGCACCGCCGACGCCAGGTACATCTGCGACAGGATGTCGCCCAGGCGGGCGGACAGCCGTTCGCGGCGTTTCAGGCTGCCGCCCAACAGGGCCATCGACACATCGGCCAGCAGCGCGAACGCGCAGGCATAGCGGCTCAATTGCCGGTAGTAGGGCTGCATGCCGGGAGCCGCTTGCGCGGGGGCCCGCGCAAGGCGTCCTCCCGTCAGGCCGTGGCCCGCGGCGCGCAGGCCGTTGCCCAGCACGAAACCCACGTGCCGCCAGAATGCCCGGTCGAAAGCGCGCAGCCCGCGCTGGCGGTCGCCGTCCGCGGCGGCCTGCATTTCAGCCAGCACATAAGGGTGGCAGCGGATCGCGCCCTGGCCGAAGATGATCAGGCTGCGGGTCAGGATATTGGCGCCTTCCACCGTAATGCCCACCGGCACTTGCTGATACGCCCGGCCCAGGAAGTTCGACGGCCCCAGGCAGATGCCCTTGCCGCCGATTACGTCCATGCCGTCGTTGACCACCTGGCGGGCCCTTTCGGTGATGTGATACTTGACGATGGCCGACACCACCGAGGGCTTTTCACCCAGGTCGATGGCGCCCGCCGTCATGACGCGCGCGGCGTCCATCAGGTAGGTGTGGCCGCCGATGCGTGCCAGCGCTTCTTCCACGCCTTCGAACCGCCCCACCGGCGTGCGGAACTGGCTGCGCACGCGCGCATAGGCCCCCACGCTGCGGGTGGTCAGCAGCGACATTCCCGTATTGGACGCCGGCAGCGAAATCGAACGGCCCGCGGCCAGGCATTCCATCAGCATGCGCCAGCCCTGGCCCGCCATGGCCGGGCCGCCAATGATGAAGTCCAGCGGCATGAACACATCCGTGCCGCGGGTGGGCCCGTTCATGAACATGGCGTTAAGCGGAAAATGGCGCCTTCCGGTTTCCACGCCAGGGTGGTCATGCGGCACCAGGGCGCAGGTAATGCCCACGTCGGCATCGCCGCCCAGCAGGCCGTCGGGGTCGTACAGGCGGAACGCCAGCCCCAGCAGCGTGCACACAGGAGCCAGCGTGATGTACCGCTTGTCCCAGCTGACCCGCATGCCCAGCACTTCGCGGCCTTCCCACATGCCTTTGCAGACGATGCCGCTGTCGGGAATGGCGGCGGCGTCCGAGCCGGCCCAGGGGCTGGTCAGCGCGAATGCCGGCACGTCTTCGCCGCGCGCCAGGCGCGGCAGATAATGATTCTTCTGCGCTTCGGTGCCGTAGTGCAGCAGCAGTTCGGCGGGGCCCAGCGAGTTCGGCACCATGACCGATACCGCCAATGCCGATGAACGCGTCGACAGGCGGGTGACGATCTGCGAATGCGCATAAGCCGAAAAACCCAGGCCGCCGTATTCGCGCGGGATGATCATGCCCAGGAAGCCACTGCGCTTCAGGTAGTTCCAGGTGTCGGGCGACAGGTCGTGGCGCTTGTGGGTGACGTCCCAGTCGTCGACCATGCGGCAGGCCTGTTCTACCTGGTTGTCCAGGAAGTGCTGTTCATCCCGGGTAAGTTCGGGGCGGGGCAGCGCCAGCAGCCTGGACCAGTCGGGCTGGCCGCGGAACAGTTCGCCTTCCCACCATACCGTGCCGGCCTCCAGCGCGTCGCGCTCGGTGTCCGACATTTGCGGCAATACCTTGCGGTACGCGTTGAACAAGGGCCGCGACAGCAGCGCGCGCCGCACGGGCGCGACACCGAGCACGATAAGGATCAGCGCCGCCACAATGCCGGCGGCCAGCAGGAATCCGCTCATGTTCTGTTGTCTCCGTTGATATATAGGTATGGGTGGCGTGGCGGTCAGGAAGGCGGGTACTGCGGCAACGGCGCGCGCAACCCGCCCAGCAGAAAGCTCATCAGGCGTGGCAGCACCCGTTCCGGGTCGTGCGCGCGGTCGGTGTCGTCCAGGCTCCAGCCCATGGCCAGGCGCAACACTTCCGTGCCCGCGATGGCGTACGACGTGGCGCCCAGCATGAACTGGAACCGCCAGATGATTTCCGGGCGCGGCACGTCGGGCAGGGCCTTGAACAGGGCGGCCTGGTAGCGTTCCATGACGCCGGCATATTCTTCGGCGACCAGCGCGCGGATGAAACCGGTGGGGTCGGTCATGGTGCGCTCGAGCAGGGGCAGGAAATTCTTGCCGGCATGGTCCGGGCTGGCCGCCAGGCGCAGCAAGGTGCCGAAAAAGGCGTCCACGATCTGCGACGGCTTCAGCGCCTGGCCTTGCGCGCGCGCCTCCAGGTCATCCAGCAGGCGCAGCCGTTCCTGGTTCAGCACCGCCAGGCGCCGCTTCAGCACCGCCTGCACCAGGGCTTCTTTCGAGCCGAAGTGATAGTTCACCGCCGCCAGGTTCACCCCGGCTTCGCTGGTGATCTGGCGCATGGAAGTGCCGTCGTGGCCCTGCCGCGCGAACAGTGTCTCGGCGGTGTCCAGGATGATGTCGCGGGTGGAAGGGGAAGCAGTATCGTCCATGCGTGCAATTCATTCAAACGTTCGTTTGAAAAGATTATAGGGATGCGGCTCGAGTAAGGGACTAGGCATTAACCCGAATACGATTTGACTTGCCGCAAATGGCCGGGGGCCAGGCCAAAACCCCAATGCAAGCCGGGTCGCGCCGGGCAAACGGCCCGCCAGCGGTTACAGTTCATGGTTACGGCGCCGCCGCCAGCGGCGCGGGCTTTTGCAGAGGCTTTGCCATGTTTGTATACATACCGGCCGCCGCGGCCGCGGGGTGGTTGCCATGAATGACTCGTCTCACATGCCGCCGGCACACTGGAACCTGGACCACATCGTGTCGGGCTTGCGTTCGGCGCGGGTCGACTGGCGGGGGCCGCGCGGCCGCCTGCGCGACGACGCCGGCGACCGCGAGTTTCCCTCGCAGGAAAGCCTGCGCGTCATCGTCCGGCAATTGTGCGGCGCGCTGTTTCCCATGCGCCTGGGCCCCATCGACCTGCGCGAGGAAGTGGAAGATTTCTACGTGGGGCACACCATAGGCGCGGCGCTGGATGCGCTGCTGCACCAGGTCTGTCTGGAACTGCACCACATGGGCCGCAACGCGGCCGAACCCGAACCCGATGCCAGCCTGCGCGCGCGCGGCGTGCAGATCGTGCGCCAGTTCGGCGCCGCCTTGCCGCAAGTGCGGCGCGCGCTCGACCTGGACGTGACGGCCGCCTACCAGGGCGACCCGGCCGCGCACAGCGTCGATGAAGTGCTGCTGTGCTATCCGGGCGTCAGCGCGATGATCCACCACCGCCTGGCCAGCGTGCTGTACAAGCTGGGCGTGCCCATGCTGGCCCGCATCGTGGCCGAGATCGCCCATGCCGACACCGGCATCGATATCCACCCCGGCGCCACCATCGGCAAGAGCTTTTTCATCGACCACGGCACCGGCGTCGTCATCGGCGAAACCGCCATCATTGGCGACCGCGTGCGGCTGTACCAGATGGTGACGCTGGGGGCCAAGCGCTTCCCGCCCGGCGAGAACGGCGAACTGAAGAAAGGCCTGCCGCGCCACCCCATCATCGAAGACGACGTGGTCATTTATGCGGGCGCCACTATTCTGGGGCGCGTCACCATCGGGCGCGGTTCCACTATTGGCGGCAATGTGTGGCTGACGCGCACGGTGCCGCCCGAAAGCAACGTCACGCAGGCCAGCCTGGTCAGCGACATGCCCGATTGCGGGCTGGGCGGCGCTTAGCGGCGCGGCCATGGACCGTCCCGCCAGCGCGCCCGCTTCGTCCGCGCCGCCCGCCACGGACGCGGGCGGCCTGGCCGCCCTGGGCGAGTTCATCGATCGCCATACGCGCCTGTTCGTCTTGACGGGCGCGGGCTGCAGCACGGGATCTGGCATTCCCGATTACCGCGATGCCGATGGCCAATGGAAGCGCAGCCCGCCCATCGATTTCCAGGCTTTCATGGGCTATGCCCATATGCGCGCGCGCTACTGGGCGCGCAGCACGGTGGGCTGGCGCCGCTTCGGCCATATGCGGCCCAACGCGGCGCACCTGGCCCTGGCCTTGCTGGAGCAGCGGGGCCACGTCCAGTTGCTGGTCACGCAAAACGTCGATGGCCTGCACCAGGCCGCCGGCAGCCACAATGTGCTGGACCTGCACGGCCGGCTGGACGAAGTGCGCTGCATGAACGGCGATTGGCGCGGTCCGCGCGCCGCCTGGCAAGCCGAACTGGATGGCCGCAACCCCGGCTGGGCGGCGCTGGATGCGGCCGACGCACCCGATGGCGATGCCGACCTGGAAGGCGTGGATTTTTCCAGCTTCGTGGTGCCGGCTTGCCCGCGCTGCGGCGGCATCGTCAAGCCCGATGTGGTCTTCTTCGGCGAGAGCATTCCGCCCGAGCGCGGCGTACGTGCGCGCGCCGCGCTAGAGCAAGCCGATGCCGTGCTGGTGGTGGGGTCGTCGCTGATGGTGCATTCGGGCTACCGCTATGTGCGCGCCGCGGCCGAGAACGGCCAGCCCATCGCGGCGCTGAATCTGGGCCGCACGCGCGCCGACGCGCTATTCAGCCTGAAAGTGGCGCAGCCCTGTGCCCCGGCGCTGGACGCGCTGTACGGCCCCTTCGCCGACCGGGCCGCCGCGCAATCTTGAACGCAACAGGCAAGTGCTTGGCGCCATTGGCTTTTTTGTGGAAGACCCCAGGCTGTCCATAGGGTTGTCCACAGAAACTGGGGATAATTTCCCGGCTTCAGGCCGGCGGGATGTCATCGCCCATCAGGGCGCGGCGCGCGGCATGCCAACTACCCACATCCGGCGCGTACAGCAGGCCGCCGCTGCGGTGGGTGGGCTTGTAGGGGCTGGCGTCGAAATGGGCCGAAAAACCGCCGGCTTCGCGGTGCAGCAGCCAGCCGGCCGCGTGGTCCCAGGGGTCGAGCTTGTTGTACAGCATCACGTGGCAATGGCCGCTGGCCGCCAGGCGGTATTCGTGCGCCGCGCAGCGCAGTGACGCGGTGGACGCCAGCGCCGCCAGGTTGCCATTGACGAGGCTGCGCTGCGGCTCGGGCAGAAAACCCGTGGCGATGAGGCCGTCCATGTCCTGGGGAGGAGCGGGCTGGGCCACCTTCAATGGCGTTTGCGTGCCGTCGCCGGCTTCCGACCAGGCGCCTTCGCCGCGCACGGCCATGGCCCAGTCGTGCGCGACCGGGTCGTAGATGACGCCGGCCAGCACGTCGCCACGATGGCATACCGCGACCATCATGCCGAACAGGGGCAGGCCCGCCACGAAATTGCGCGTGCCGTCGATGGGGTCGATGAGAAAGGCCAGGTCGGCATCGACCAGCGTGTTCAGCAAGGCCGGATTGCGGGTCGAGGCCTCTTCGCCCACCATGATGGCGCTGGGGTGCAGCTTGGCCAGGCGCGCCGCGATGAAGCGTTCGGCGGCTTCGTCGGCGTCGGTGACGAGATCGCGCGGCGAGCTTTTGGTGTGCACTGCATCGGCCGACAGCCGGCGAAAGCGCGGCATGACCTCGGCCTGGGCGGCCTCGGCCAGGATGGCCGCGATGCGTCGGGTGTCTTCTTTGGAATAGGATTTGGTCATGCCGGATTCTCGGGAGCGAGCCGCAAATCTAGCATGATTGCGTGGCGATCAGGTTGACGCGCGCGGTGCGGGTATGGCTGGGTGTCTGGCACCCTGGCGGGAGCCAGACACCCATGAGGGACTTCAGGCGCCCAGGTCCACGCACAAGTACTTCAGCTCCAGGTATTCCTCGATGCCGTACTTCGAGCCTTCGCGGCCCAGGCCCGATTGCTTGACGCCGCCGAACGGCCCGACTTCATTCGAGATGATGCCGGTATTGATGCCCACGATGCCGTATTCCAGCGCTTCGGAAACCCGCCACACGCGGGCGTAGTCGCGCGTGAAGAAATACGCGGCCAGCCCGAAGATGGTGTTGTTGGCCTGCTTGAGCACGTCTTCTTCCGTGTCGAACTTGAACAGCGGCGCCACCGGCCCGAAGGTTTCTTCGGTGGCGAAGCGCATCGACGCCGTCACGTCGCGCACGATGGTGGGTTGGAAGAACGTGCCGCCCAGCGCATGCGGCTTGCCGCCGGTAACGACCTTCGCGCCGTGCGAGGTGGCGTCGGCGATGTGTTCCTGCACCTTCTCGACCGCATTGCTGTCGATCAGCGGGCCCTGCACCACGCCGTCGGTGAAACCGTCGCCCACTTGCATGGCCTCGACCTTGGCCGTCAGGCGCTTGATCAGGTCTTCGTAGATGCCGGACTGCACATAGATGCGGTTGGCGCAGACGCAGGTCTGGCCGGCATTGCGGTACTTGGACGCCAGAATGCCATCCACGGCGCGGTCCAGGTCGGCATCGTCGAACACGATGAAGGGTGCGTTGCCGCCCAGTTCCAGCGACAGCTTCTTGATGGTGGGGGCGCACTGTTCCATCAGGGTGCGCCCCACTTCGGTGGATCCGGTGAAGCTCAGCTTGCGCACCGCATCGCTTTCGCACAGGGCCGCGCCGATCTCGCGCGAACTGCCCGTAATGACATGGAACACGCCGGCCGGCACGCCGGCTTCTTCGGCCAGCACGGCCAGCGCCAGCGCGGTCAGCGGGGTTTGCTGGGCAGGCTTGACCACCATGGTGCAGCCCGCGGCCAGGGCCGGGCCCACTTTGCGGGTGATCATGGCGGCCGGAAAGTTCCAGGGCGTAATGGCGGCGGTCACGCCGATGGGCTGCTTCAGCACCATCAGGCGCTGGCCCGCCTTGGGGCTTTGCAGCACATCGCCGTCGATACGCTTGGCCTCTTCGGCGAACCATTCCAGGAACGACGCCGCATAGGCGATCTCGCCGGCGGCCTCGGTCACGGGCTTGCCCTGTTCGGACGTCATGATGGCGGCCAGGTCTTGCTGGTTGGCCATCATCAGCTGGGCCCATTTCAGCAGGATCGCGGCGCGTTCCTTGCCGGTTTTGGCGGCCCAGGCGGGCAGGGCGGCCTCGGCGCTGGCGATGGCCTGCTCGGTTTCCTTGCGGCCCAGCTTGGGCACCGACACGATGGTCTTGCCCGTGGACGGGTTGTCGACCGGGATGCTGGCGCCGCCGCCGGCGCCTACCCATTTGCCGTCGATATAGCAGGCGTCGCGCAGCAGTTCGGCGCGCTTGAGGGGGTGGGACAATTGCGACATGAGTGCTCCTTGATACGTTGAAAGCGCGAAATGGCTAACCGGCCGCGCGCGCCGCTATGGGCGCGCGCGGCCGGGCATTTGGCCGGGAACTCGGCGTCAGGCGGTCAGGATGTCCGAAAGAATGTCCAGCGCCCGAGCGAACTGTTCGTCCGGAATGGTCAAGGGATACAGGAAGCGCAATACGTTTCCGTACACTCCGCAGCTTAGCAAAATCAGGCCTCGCTCGATGGCCGCGTCCTGCACGCGCTTGACGGCCGCCGCGTCCGGTTGGCCGGTGGCGGGGTCACGCAATTCCAGTGCCACCATCGAACCCAGGCCGCGCACGTCGGCGATGGCGGGGCATTGCGGGCGCAGGCCGTTCAGGCGTTCCTGCAGGCGCTGGCCCAGTTCGGCGGCGCGTTCGCACAGTTTTTCTTCTTCGATGACGTCCAGCACGGCGTGGGCCGCGGCCACCGCCAGGGGGTTGCCGGCATAGGTGCCGCCCAGGCCGCCGGGGGCCGGGCCGTCCATGACTTCGGCGCGGCCCACCACGCCCGAGATCGGGAAGCCGCCGCCCAGGCTCTTGGCCATGGTGATCAGGTCGGCCTGTACATCGTGGTGCTGCATGGCATACAGCTTGCCGGTGCGCGCAAAGCCGGTCTGTACTTCGTCGGCGATCAGCATGATGCCGTATTCGTCGCAGATCTTGCGCAGCGCGGTCATCAGTTCGGGCGGCGTGATGTTGAAGCCGCCTTCGCCCTGCACCGGCTCGATGATGATGGCCGCCACGCGGCGCGGATCGATGTCCGATTTGAACAGCAGGTCCAGCGCCTTCAGTGAATCGGCCACGCTGATATCCTGCGTGCCGTTGGGGAACGGCACATGGTAGATGTCGCCCGGCATGGGGCCGAAGGCCAGCTTGTACGGGGCCACCTTGCCCGTCAGCGCCATGCCCAGCATGGTGCGGCCATGGAACGAACCGCTGAAGGCCACCACGCCGGAACGGCCGGTATGGGCGCGCGCGATCTTGACGGCGTTTTCAACGGCTTCTACACCGGTGGTGAAGAACGCGGTTTTCTTCAGGCCGTCGATGGGCGCCAGGCCGTTGATGCGTTCGGCCAGGGCCACGTAGCTTTCATACGGCACGATCTGGTAAGCGGTGTGGGTGAAGGCTTCCAACTGCTCGGCGACCGCGGCCTTGATTTTGGGATGGCGATGGCCGGTGTTCAGCACGGCGATGCCGCCGGCGAAATCGATGTATTCCTTGCCGGTGCTGTCCCACAGCGTGGCGTTCTCGGCGCGCATGGCATAGAAATCGCACATGACGCCCACGCCGCGCGGCGTGGCCAGTGAACGGCGGGTATTCAAATCAGGGTTCTGCATAGTGGCCTCGATGGCAAGCATGAATAGGGCGCCGCGCATGCGGCGGGAATCGCCGGCCCAGCCCGGAAGCGGGGCCTGTCAACCGCTTATTTAATGCTAATATGGCCCCATTTATAAGAACCACTTTTACAAAACAGGTGGAACCAATTGCGTACCCTTGCCGGCGATCTGCTGCAGTTGCGGCTGGGCGAGCCCGCCGACGGGCCCATGAACAAGCGCCTGTACCTGGGCATTCGCGAAGCCATCCTGGATGGCACCATTCCCGCCGGCACGCGGCTGCCGGCCTCGCGCGACCTGGCGGCCGAACTTGGCATCGCGCGCAATACGGTGGTGCACGTGTATGGACAGCTGCTGGCCGAGGGCTATACCTATAGCCGCCAGGGCAACGGCACCTTCGTCACCGATTCTGTGCCCGACACCTACCTGGCCAGCGGCCGCGGGCGCCGCCACGCGGCGG
>NZ_JAJMLX010000147.1 GCF_020991325.1 Bordetella petrii
CCTGGCCGGGCATCGCCGCCTGGCCAGTTGGCAGGCCAGCGCCAGCGTCGCCAGCCGCGACCTGCTGCGCGATGCCGATATCGTGGAAGCCGAAACCCCCGCGTTGCCCGCCCCGACCGAAGGGCAGTCGGTTTCCGCCGACTACCGCAGCCTGCGCCTGAGCCTGCGGCGCCATCCGGTGGCGCTGCTGCGCCCGCGCCTGCAGGCATTGCGCTTCCAGCCCGCCGAGGTACTGAATACCTATCCCGACCGGCGCCTGGCGCGCGCCTGCGGCCTGGTAACCGTGCGCCAGCGGCCGCAAACCGCCAAGGGCACCATTTTCGTCACCCTGGAAGACGAAACCGGGCCCGTGAATGTGATCGTGCGCAACGAACTCATCGAACGCCAGCGCCGCGAGTTGCTGGGCGCCACCCTGTTGGGAGTCTATGGCACCTGGCAAAACGTTGACGGCGTGCGCAACCTGGTAGCGCAGCGGCTGGTGGATTTATCGGCGCTGCTGGGCGGGTTGGAGGCACGCAGCCGCAACTTCCATTAATGGCGCCGCGCCCCGCGCGCCGGCGCTATGGGCGGAAAGGCCGTGCGTCGATGGGCAGTTCCAGGCCCGAGATCTGCGCCGCCAGCAAGGCCGCGCTGCCGCAGGCCAGCGTGAAGCCCAGGGCGCCCTGGCCGATGTTCAGCCACAGGTTGTCGGCCACGCGGCTAGAGCCGATCAGGGGCTTGCCGGTGGGCGTGGCCGGGCGCATGCCGGCCCACGGCACCGCCTGGCTCAGGTCCAGTTGGGGAAACGCCTCGCTTACCTGGCGCTTCAGCAAGGCGATGCGGACCGGGTCGATATCCGCATCCTGGCTGCCGATATCCACCATGGCGGCGATGCGCAGCACCCGGCCGATGCGGGCATAGACGATGCGCCGTTCGTAGTCGGTCACGCTGATGTGCGGCGCCGTATCGTTGCCCGACGCCAGCGGCACGCTCAGGCTGTAACCCTTCAGGGGATACAGCGGCACGTCCTGGCCCAGCGGCTTGAGCAGCGCGCGCGAGCCGGTGCCGGCGGCCAGCACCACCGCGTCGGCGCCGATGTCGCCGGTAGCCGTTTCCACCGCGACGATCTTGCGGCCCTCGCGGCGCAGCCCGCGCACCGGACTGGCCATGCGGCATTCCACATTGCCCAGTTCTTTCAGCCGCCGGAACAGCGCCTCGGTGAATTGCCGGCAATCGCCCGCTTCTTCGCTGGAGGTGTACACCGCCCCCGCCAGGCTGGCGCCCATGCCCGCCAGGGCGGGTTCCAGGGCCAGTGTCTCGGCCGCGTCCAGCACGCGCTGCTCGGCGCCCAGGGACGCCTGATAGGCCACCAGCTTGCGGGCCTTGTCCAGCAGTTCGGGGCTGCGGTAGGCGATCAGCTTGCCGTTGCGTACGTGCCCGAAATCCAGGTCTTCCTGTTCAAGCAGGTGGTTCATCGCGTCGCGGCTCAGGTACGACAGGGCCTGCAGCTGGGCCGTGGAAGCCTGCGCCACCGAGGCGCGGCAGGCCAGCGCGAACTGCAGGCACCAGGCCCACTGGTGCGGATCCAGGCGCGGATGGAAGCGCAGCGGCGAATCGGCGCGCAGCAGCCAGCCCGGCACGCTGGGCAGCACGCCCGGCCCGGCCAGGGGTGCCACATAGCTGTAGCTAAGCTGCCCACCGTTGGCGTAACTGGACACCGTGGCGGGGCGGGCCCGGCTGTCGACCAGCACCACCTCGTGCCCCTGGCGGGCCAGGAAATAAGCCGACGTGACGCCGACCACGCCCGCTCCAATGACGCATAACCTCATGGAAAACCCTGATAAAAAGTCGATGGAACCATTCTGGTGCGCCCTGGGCATGGCGGCAAATGCCAAACACCCAAGTGGCCATAACCTAAAGTTTCGTTTTGCGGGCGGTTGGGGTTTCACGAGGGTGCGAAAACCTTCTATTGACGCCGCCCCGGTCTCCCGCGCCGGCTCGATCGATGAATGATTGCCGCTCCGCCGGGACGGACCGCGTCCTTGCCTTCGTGGCAGCCGCCGGGAGGATTGAAGGAGATCCCCGGGCCGCCCTGCCAGGCCGCCCACCGCGGCCTGGCAGGGCATTCGGACGGTGGTGGATGTGTGAGATGAAGTAGTGCCGGGCGTGCTCGATAAGGTGACGCCTGGAGTGCTGGATGAAGTGATACCGGATCCTCGAGATGAGGTGGCGCCGGGTGCTCGAGATGAGGTGGCGCCAGGTGTCTGGCTCCCTCCGGGTGCCAGACACCGAAACCAGCACGGCTGCGGCTTCGCGCTACGCTCCGTCGCCGTGATCTACACCAAGAGTTTTCTTACCCCGGCATCGAGGAACAGACTTTCCTACGCCCCGGCGCCCGGTCAGGCCGCCCGGTGCAGGCGCACGATTGCCGTGCCCGTAGGGTCTTTCACCAGATCCGCCAGGGTATGGCGGTTCAGGGCTTCGTAGAATACCTGCAGGCTGTCCGCCAGCACGCCGGCCAGGCGGCATGAGCCGCGCAGCGCACAGGGAGGCTCGGCGCAGTCGATCAGGGCCTGCTGGTGCTCCAGCGCGCGCACCAGGTCGCCCACCCGATAACTGGACGCCGCCCGAGCCAGCCGCAGGCCGCCGCCCTTGCCGCGCGTGGTGGCCACCCAGCCCTGCTGGGCCAGGAAATGCACCACCTTCACCAGGTGGTGGCGCGACACCTCGAAACGCTCGGCGATTTCGGGAATCGTGGCGGGCGTGTCGCGTTCACTGCCCTGCGTCAGGTACATCATGACGCGCAGGCCGAAGTCGGTGTATCGGGTCAGCTGCATGGAGCGGAACTATACCGGCTACGCGCCCGGGCCGCCCGTGCCGAACACCTCGGCATGGATGCGTTCGGCGGCCACGCCCAGGTCCGCCAGGGCGCGGCGCTGGGCATCCATGAACGGCAGCGGGCCGCACAGGTAGTAATCGGCATCGGGCAGCACGGCCACGTCGCGGATGGAATGCAAGTCCATGCGGCCGGCGAAGTCGTAGTCGTGGCCCGGCTGGTCGTCGGCGGCCACGGTTTCGTAATAAACCACCTTGCGCACATTCGGCCGGCCCGCCACCAATGCATTGACGTGCGATTTCATGGCATGCACCGAACGGTCGCGGCAGGCATGCACGAAGCGGATCTGGCGGGCGTCGCCCTTTTCCACCAGATGGTTCAGCATCGACACCATGGGCGTCAGGCCCACCCCGCCGCTCAACAGCACCACCGGCGCCGCACGCTTCACATCCAGGGTGAAATCCCCCTGCGGCGGTGCCAGGTCCAGAATGTCGCCCTCGTGGATGCGCGCGTGCAGCAGGTTCGACACACTGCCCGCCGGCGCATCGCCCACCGCCCCTTCGCGCTTGACGGAAATGCGCAGTTGGCCCTGCCCCGGCGCACCCGACAGGCTGTACTGGCGCGGCTGCGCCAGGCCCAGCTCAGGCACGTACACGCGCAGCGAAATGTACTGGCCGGGCAGGTAATCCGGCACCGGGCCGCCGTCAGCCGGCACCAGGTAGAACGACGTGATCTCTGCGCTTTCGGCTTGCTTGCGCGCCACGCGGAACGCCCGCCAGCCCGTCCAGCCGCCCGCCTTGCCAGCCGATTCCGCATACAGGCGCGCTTCTTCGGCAATCAGCAGATCGGCCAACTGGGTGTAGGCGGCAGCCCACGCGGCGATCAGGTCGTCGGTGGCGGCATCGCCCAGCACTTCGCGTATGGACGCCAGCAAGTGCTTGCCCACGATGGCATAGTGCTCGGGCCGTATGCCCAGGCTGACATGCTTGTGCACAATGCGCGTCACCACAGGCATCAGTACCGAAGGGTCGTCGATATGCTCGGCGTATGCGGCCACCGCGGCGGCCAGCGCCTGCTGCTGCTGTCCTCCATCCTGGTGCCCCTGGTTGAACACCTGTTTCAGTTCGGGGTTGTCACGGAACATGCGGGCGTAGAAATGGCGGGTCAGCGCCACGCCATGCGTTTTCAGAACCGGCGCGGTGGCCTTGACCAGTGTGCGGACTTCCTGGCTCAACATGTGTACTGCTCCTTTGTCTGCGGGAAACTTTTAAACATGTATTTATAATACACCTTTAAAGAAAGGTATGCTTCGCCGTGTTTGCGCAGCCCGCCGCCACCCGGTTAAAACACCGGTTCAGCCGTATTCACCACAAAGGTCCAGCCATGAGCAGCATTCCGCTCAAAACCCGCCTGTCCGACGCCGTCAAAGAAGCCATGCGCGCCCGCGACGCGCAGCGCCTGTCAACGCTGCGTTTCCTGGTTGCGGCGGTCAAGCAGAAAGAAGTCGACGAACGCCGCGACCTCACCGACGCCGACGTCACCGCCATCATCGAAAAGCAGGTCAAGCAGCGCCGCGAATCGATCGCCGCCTTCGAAAAAGCCGGCCGCCTGGAAACCGCCGCCCAGGAAACCGCCGAACTCGAGGTACTGCGCGAATTCCTGCCGCAGGCCGCCAGTCCCGAAGAAGTCGACGCGGCCATCGATGCCGCGCTGGCCGAAGTGGCGGCGCAGGGGATCAGCGGCGCGCCCGCCATGGGCAAGGCCATGGCCATTCTGAAGCCCGCCCTTGCCGGCAAGGCCGACATGGCCGCCGTGTCGCAGCAGGTCAAGCAGCGTCTGTCGTAGGCGCCGGCGGCGCGCCAGCGGGCGCCTGGCCAAACAGGTCCAGGTCGGCCTGGCGCGCCAGCAGCGCGGCGTCGTCAAAGTTGCTCATTCCCACGCCCGCCAGACGGTAGCGCGTGGCATCCGGCAAGTCCACGCGCTTGCATAACTGCCGAGCCACTGCCGCCAGGGCCTGCACCGACTCCGGCGGCCGCGCCAGCGTCAGGGTGCGGGTCAGGATGCGGAAGCGGTCGGTCTTCAGCTTCAGCACCACCGAACGGCCAATGGCGCCCTTCTTCAAGCCTTGCTCCCACACCTTGGCCGCCAGCCTGTCCAGCGTGTCATCCAGCGCGTGCAGCGGCTGATCCACCGCGAAAGTGGTTTCAGCCGAAATCTGCTGCAACGGCGCATCGGCCTGCACGTCGCGCTCGTCGATGCCCTGCGACAGTTCATGCAGCCGCAACCCGTAGCGGCCGAAATAATGCTCCAGCTCGCTTGCCGTGTAGCGCGCCAGGTCGCCCACGGTGCGCACGCCCAGGGCTTCCAGCTTGCCCTGCATTACCTTCCCCACGCCGGGCACCTTGCGCACCGGCAAGGGCTGCAGAAAAGCCAGCACCTGCGCGGGCTTGATCACGAGCAGCCCATCCGGCTTGTTCCAGTCTGACGCGATCTTGGCCAGGAATTTATTGGGCGCCACCCCCGCCGACGCGGTCAGCGCGGTTTCCCGCAGAATGTCGCGGCGTATGGCCTGGGCTACATCGGTGGCCGAAGGCAGGCCCAGCTTGTTGACCGTCACGTCCAGGTACGCCTCGTCCAGCGACAGCGGCTCGATCAGGTCGGTGTGGCGCGCGAAAATCTGGCGCACCTGGCGGGACACATCGCGGTAGCGGTTGAAATCGGGGGGCACATATAGCGCGTCCGGGCACAGGCGCTGCGCGCGCGCCACCGACATGGCCGAATGCACGCCAAACCGCCGCGCCTCGTAAGAAGCCGCGCACACCACCGAACGCGGCCCTTCCCAGGCCACCACCACCGGCAGGCCCCGCAGCGCCGGGTTGTCGCGCTGTTCCACCGACGCGTAGAACGCGTCCATGTCGATGTGTACGATCTTGCGGGCAGGCGTGGGCATGGCAGAACGCCCGGCGGGCGCGACAAAACGGCGGTACGGCGGAAAAAAGAATATTATGGCGCGCTATTGCGCACCCTTCCCAACGCTTGGATTCATGACCACGCCCGCCTCTCCAGATTATTTCGGCCTGACCATTCCCTTGATGAGCCTGATGGGCCTGATACCGGACCAGATCGGCCCGGACTACGCCCGTACCCTGCTGCCTTGGCGCGCCGACCTGACCAACAGCCGCGGCGACATCCACGGCGGCACGCTGATGAGCATACTGGACTTCACGCTCAGCGCGGCCGCGCGCGGCGACGACCCGACACTGGGCATGGCCACCATCGACATGACCACCAGTTTCATGTCGCCCGGCACCGGCGACCTGGTCATCGAGGCCCGCTGCCTGCGGCGCGGCGCCTCGATTGCCTTCTGCGAAGGCGAAGTGCGCGGCCCCGAAGGGCAACTGGTGGCCAAGGCCTCGGCCACTTTCAAGGTGATCAAGCGCCGCCCCGGCGGCGATTGACACGCGGCGGCGCGGGAAAAACACCCGCTGCGCCGCGAGGGCGGACCATCAGCGCGGCTGCGGCAGCGTCCAGACTTCTTCGCTGGGACGCGGATCGCCCGGCATATAGCCCACGCACGACGGCAGGCCATAGGTAATGGCCTCGCGCATGGCGCGCATGGCGTCGGTGTTCCAGATACCGCGGCCCCACATGGCCAGATCCACCTTCGAGCGGTTCTCGTCCAGCGCGGCGATGCGCACGCGCGCCACGTCGTCGTCGGTGAACGGCGCCACCACGCGCACCAGGCCCCCGTTGCCGCCGGCATCGAGCTCGCCGCGCACGGTATAGGCGCCCGTGCCGCGCAGGCAGCGTTCGGCCTGGGCCGTGGCCGAGCGATACACATCGCGGTAATTCGATTGCGCGGTAAAACTGTCCGTCAGCCCGCCACCGTCCGATAGGCCGGTGGAGCAGGCCGCCAGGCCCACGGCAGCCACCGCGGCCGCCACTGCAACTCTGATCATGTCGACTCCCATAACGTGGCTGCGATTATCCCGCAATCCGAGCCGACCGCGCCAGTTGCCGCCAGGCGCCGGTTCGACGCCGCCGCCCCGGCTGTGGCATGATCGGCGCATACCGCCGGGCCCGCCCGGCCCAGGAGACCCGTCTTGCCCCACCCCTCATCGCCAGCGGCGCAGCGCCCGCGCCAGTATCCCCTGAAAGACTTCTTCCGCAACCCGGAGCGCGGCTTTTTCCGCCTGGCCGACGACGGCCAGACATTGGGCTTCATGCAGCCCTCGGCGGTGGACGAGCACCCCGCGCGCATGAACATTCATGTGCAGGCCCTGGAAAATGGCCAGCCCACGGGCGAACCGCGCCGCCTCACCCATGAAACCGCCCGCGATATCAGCAACTTCTTCTGGAAAGGCAGCGACGTCGTGCTTTACCAGAAGGATTTCGGCGGCGACGAGAACTTCCACGTGGTGGCCGTGCACGCGCGCACCGGCGTGGTCACCGACCTGACACCCCATCAGGGCGTGCGGGCCGGCATCGAAGACGACCTGCCCGACGACCCCGACCACGTACTGATCAGCCATAACCAGCGCGACCCGCAGGTATTCGACGTGTATCGCGTCAATGTGCGCACCGGCGCGGCCGTGCTGGTGGCCCAGAACCCGGGCAACGTGGTGGGCTGGCAGACCGACCACGCCGGCAAGGTGCGCGCGGCCGTCACCAGCGACGGGCTCGACACCACCCTGCTCTACCGCGACGACGAGGCGGCGCCGTTCCGCCCGCTGATCACCACCGACTACCGCACCACCGTCAGCCCCGCCTTCTTCACCTTCGACGACCGCAAGTTCTACGCCCTGAGCAACCGCGGCCGCGACAAACTGGCGCTGGTCATCATCGACCCGGCCTCGCCCGACACGGAAGAACTGGTCTACGCCACCGACGAGGTCGACCTGGACGCCGCCGGCTATTCGCGCAAGCGCCGCGTGCTGACGCTGGCGGCCTACCAAACGGACAAACCGCGCCGCCATTATTTCGACGGCGAAACCCAGGCCCTGTACCGGCAACTGGAAAACCTGCTGCCCGGCTACGACCTGGCCATCCAGGGCCATAACCGCGAAGAAGACACCTTCATCGTCGCCGCCTACAACGACCGCACGCCGGGCGCGCGCTACCTGTTCCAGGCCGGCTCGGGCGCGCTGTCCAAGCTGGGCGAAATCAACCCCTCCATTCCCGAGGCCGGCATGTCGCCCGTGCAGCCGGTGCGCTACACCAGCCGCGACGGGCTCGACATCCATGGCTACCTGACCCTGCCGGCCGGCCGCGAGCCCCGCAAGCTGGCCTGCATCATCAACCCGCACGGCGGCCCCTGGGCGCGCGACGGATGGGGCTACAACCCCGAGATCCAGTTCCTGGCCAACCGCGGGTTTTGCGTGCTGCAAATGAATTTCCGCGGCTCCACGGGCTACGGCCGCAAATTCTGGGAAGCCAGCTTCGGCCAATGGGGCCTGGCCATGCAGGACGACATCACCGACGGCGTGCGCTGGCTCATCGACCAGGGCATCGCCGACCCCGCCCGTATCGGCATCTACGGCGGCAGCTACGGCGGCTACGCCACCCTGGCCGGCATTACCTTCACCCCCGACCTGTACGCGGCCGCCGTGGATTACGTAGGAGTGTCGAACCTGTTCACCTTCATGAACACCATTCCGCCCTACTGGAAGCCGCTGCTGGCCAAAATGCACGACATGGTGGGCCATCCCGAGCGCGACCGCGACCGGCTGGCCGCCACGTCACCAGCCCTGCACGTCGACCGCATCCGCACCCCCTTGCTGATTGCCCAGGGCGCGCAGGATCCGCGCGTCAACAAGGCCGAAAGCGACCAGGTCGTGCAAGCCCTGCGCGAGCGCGGCGTGGAAGTGCAATACCTGGTCAAAGACAACGAAGGCCATGGTTTCCATAACGATGAGAACAAGTTCGAGTTCTACGAGGCCATGGAAGCCTTTTTCGTGGAACACCTGAAACCATAAAAAACGGGACGATTCCGTCCGAAACAGTGACGGACCCGCCCTTTGGCATGTTTGGTTACGGAAACCTAATGTGCCTGGAGCGGGTCTATCCGGTTCTGACCTAGAATCGGCAGCAATGAATACCCCTGACCACCCTGAATCGGCCCCCAAGCGGGGCATCAAGCAGTTCCTGCACAAGCGCATCCTGGCCAAGGCCGCCGTCGTCGTGGCCGGCCTGGGCGTGTGCGGCGCACTGTTCGCGGGCCTGGCCGTGGCCCTGACCTGGCCCAACCTGCCCGCCCTGCACGCCATGACCGACTACCGGCCCAGCGTGCCGCTGCGCATTTATACGGCCGACCACGTGCTCATCGGCGAATTCGGCGAAGAACACCGCAACGTGCTGCGTTTCCAGGAAATTCCCCTGGTCATGAAGCAAGCCATCCTGGCGGCCGAAGATGACGGCTTCTACGAGCACCGCGGCATCGAATGGTCGGGCCTGGTGCGCGCCGGCCTGGCCAACGTGCTCAGCATGTCGAAGTCGCAGGGCGCCAGCACCATCACCATGCAGGTGGCGCGCAACTTCTATTTGTCGTCCGAAAAAACCTATCTGCGCAAGTTCTACGAACTGCTGCTGACCTTCAAGATCGAATCCGAGCTCACTAAAGACCAGATCCTCGAGCTCTACATGAACCAGATCTACCTGGGGCATCGCGCCTACGGCTTCGCGGCCGCGTCGCGCACCTACTTCGGCAAGCCGCTCTCCGAGGTCACCGCGGCGGAAGCCGCCATGCTGGCCGGCCTGCCCAAGGCGCCGTCCCGCTCGAACCCCATCACCAACCTGGAACGCGCCAAGGTGCGCCAGCATTACGTGCTGCGCCGCATGCAAGAACTGGGCTACCTGACGCCCGAACAGACCCAGGCCGCGCTGGAGCAGCCCTTGCTGGTCCGCGGCACCGAGGGCGCGCAGTCGAACGGCTTCGCCGTGCATGGCGAATACCCGGCCGAACTGGTGCGCCAGGCCATGTACGCCATGTTCCAGGACGAAACCTACACGCACGGTATCGATGTCATCACCACCATCGATTCCAAATCACAGCAGGCCGCCTACGAAGCCGTGCGCGCCGGCGTGCTGGACTACACCCGCCGCGCGCCCTACCCCGGCCCCGAAGACCAGATCGACCTGCCCGATGGCATCGAGGCCGACCACCCCGCTTTTGAAGAGATCCTGGACGGCGTGCAGGACGAAACGCCCGACAGCGGCGACTTGTTCACCGGCGTGGTGCTGGCCGCCAGCCCCACCGAAGTGAAAGTGGCGCGCAGCGCCACCGAGATCATCACGGTATCCGACAAAAAAGCGCTCGCCATCGTGGCGCGCGCCCTGGGCCCCAAGGCCGACGACGACATCCGAATCCGGCGCGGTTCGGTGGTTTACCTGCACAAGAACGGCGATGCCTGGGAAATCATCAACCTGCCCACGCTGCAGTCGGCGCTGGTGTCGATGTCGCCACAGGATGGCTCGGTGCGGGCCATGATAGGCGGCTTCGATTTTTACCAGGGCTCGTTCAACCGCGCCGTGCAGGCCTGGCGCCAGCCCGGGTCCACCATCAAGCCTTTCGTCTATGCCGCCGCGCTGGAACGCGGCATGACCCCGGCCACGCAGGTGTCCGACCAGCCCTTCATGCTGACGGTGGAGCAAACCGGCTCGCGCCCCTGGACCCCGAAAAACGACGGCAACCGCTACGAACCCATGCAGACCCTGCGCCAGGGGCTGTACCGGTCCAAGAACATGGTGTCCATCCGTGTGCTGCAGGCCATTACCCCACAGTATGCGCAAGACTACCTGACCCGCTTCGGCTTCCAGAAAGAACGCTGGCCGGCGGTGCTGCCGCTGGCGCTGGGCGCGGGCGGCGCCACGCCGCTGCAAGTGACCAGCGCATATTCCGTGTTCGCCAATGGCGGCTATCGCGTGCCGCCCTATCTCATCGACCGCGTCACCGACCGCTCCGGCAAGGTACTGATGCAGGCACAGCCGTCGCGGGCCGGCGACAACGCCACGCGCGCCATCGACCCCCGCACCGCCTGGGTCATGGACGACATGCTGCGCGACGTGGCCTCCATCGGCACCGGCGCGCGCGCCAAGCGCACCCTCAAGCGCGGCGACGTGGCCGGCAAGACGGGCACCACCAATGACGCAGTCGACGTCTGGTTCGCCGGCTACACCGGCAACCTGACCACCGCCGTGTGGATGGGCTTCGACCAGCCCAGGTCGCTGGGCAGCAATACCTTCGGCAGCGGCCTGGCACTGTCCACCTGGCTGGACTACATGCAGCCCGTGCTGAAAGACGTGCCCGAGCAACCCCAGCGCTCCATGCCGGACGGGCTGATCGTGCACAACGACGAATTCTATTTCTCTGAATTCCCACCCGGCCAGGCCGTGGCGTCGCTCGACCTGCCCACCGGCGACGCCCTGACCGATTTCCTGAACAACATGCGCCCCAGCGACGGCGGCCCCACCCGCGTGCGGCCCCTGGAAGCGCCGCCCGAAGGCGGCCTGCCCATGCCGCCCATTCCCGTGCCCCAGGTCAGCCAGGGCGGACCGCCCGCG
>NZ_JAJMLX010000148.1 GCF_020991325.1 Bordetella petrii
CGCGAACACGAGCGCGAGCGACACGGCGCCGACGACGGTGATCAGCCAGCCGAAGATCGCGATGCCGCCGGTGGCGGCGAGGTTCGCGGGCAGCATGAAGACGCCGGAGCCCATCATGTTGCCCGCGACCATCAGTGTGGCGGGAATGACGCCGATCTTCGGCGCGGAAGCCGCGGCCGCCTTCACGGAACTGCGGGCGATCGCCGCCAAAGCCGCCGGGCCGCTTGCCGAAAGGCTTGCCGCCACGGCCGCCGGGGCCGCCCGTGTAGGGGCGGGGGGTGCGCTTGGGTTCCAGGCCGGCGATGGTTTCCGGGGTGATGGATTGGCCGATGTAATGTTCGATGCGGCGAATCTTGTGGCGTTCGGCATGCGTGGCCAGCGTGAAAGCCTGGCCGTCGCGGCCGGCACGGCCGGTGCGGCCGATGCGGTGCACGTAGTCTTCGGCTTGCATGGGCAGGTCGAAGTTCACGGCGTGGCTGATGCCCTGCACGTCGATGCCGCGAGCGGCCACGTCGGTGGCCACCAGGATGCGCACCTGGCCGCGCTGCAGCTGGGTCAGGGTGCGGGTGCGCTGGCGCTGGTTCATGTCGCCATGCAGCGCCGCCGCCGCGAAGCCCTGGTCTGCCAGGCGGTCGGCCAGGTCGTCGGCCCCGCGCTTGGTGGCGGTGAACACAATGGCTTGGTCCAGCTTCACGTCGCGCAGCACGTGGTCCAGCAGTTGCATCTTGTGGCTGGCATCGTCGGCGTACAGCAGGCTTTGCGTGATGTTGGTGTGCTTTTCCTTGTGGCCGGCGATTTCGATGCGCTGCGGTTCGCGCATCATGCGCGCCGCCAGCTTGGCCACGGTGCCGTCCAGCGTGGCCGAGAACAGCAGCGTCTGGCGTTCTTGCGGCAGGCGTTCGACGATGGTCTCGATGTCTTCGATGAAGCCCATGTCCAGCATGCGGTCGGCTTCGTCCAGCACCAGGGTGTGCACAGTGTTCAGCTTGACGCGGCCGGCCTTCAGGTGGTCGATGAGGCGGCCGGGGGTGGCCACCAGCACGTCCACGCGGCGCGACAGGGCCTTCAGCTGCGCGCCGTAGGGCATGCCGCCCACCACGGTGGCGGTGCGCAGGCCGGGCAGATTGCGGCCGTACGAGCCCGTAGCATCGGTAACCTGCATCGCCAGTTCGCGGGTGGGCGTCAGCACCAGCACCTGCACGCCCACGCCCTTATTGCCGGGCTGGCCGGCAATGCGGTTCAGCGCGGGCAGCATGAAAGCGGCGGTTTTGCCGCTGCCGGTTTGCGAAGACACCATCAGGTCGTGGCCGGCCAGCGCTTGCGGAATGGCGGAGGCCTGCACGGGCGTGGGGGTAGAGAAGCCCGCTTCTTGAATGGCAGACAGCAGGGTGGGCGCCAGGCCCAGGGAATCAAAAGACATTACTTGTCCTTGCCGCGTAAAGCGGCGCATGTGCCGGGCTAGCCGAAGGAAAGTAGGCCGGATCCGGGCAGCGGTTGATGGAGCATCGGGCCGACCGGATCAACCGTGCGCGCGGCGCGTTACAAGAAACGCGAGGCGAAAGGAAAGGAGGTCAGGAATCGATGGTATCCGGCATGGGGTCGGGAAATCAGGCCCGATGAACTGCAAATAGCGCGCATTTGAGAAAGCGGAAGCGCGGGATAAATGCCGGAACAAATTTTGTGCAGTGCCGCGATCATAACCCGAATTCGCCTTGGCGTACATCCCCCTCTTCCGTAGTCCAGTCAATAGGGGTTTTGCCTTGGTCGGCCAGCCAGGCGTTCACCTGGGCAAAATGCCCGCAGCCCAGGAAGGGCGCCGGGGGGCGCCGGGCCGACAGCGGCGAGGGATGGTTGGCCATCAGTACCAGGTGGCCGCTGTTGTTGGGCAGCAACGCCCGCTTGGCCTGGGCATGCGCGCCCCACAGCAAAAAGGCTTTGGGGGCCGGATCGCGGGCCACCAGGGCGATCAGGGCGTCGGTTACCGTTTCCCAGCCACGCTTGGCGTGCGAGGCCGGCTGGCCGTCTTCCACGGTCAGGCTGGTGTTCAGCAGCAGCACGCCTTGGCTGGCCAGACGCGACAGGTCGTTGCCGCGGGGCAACGGCGTACCGGGGCAGTCCTGGGCGATCTGGGCAAAAATATTGCGCAGGCTGGGCGGGCGCTTGCAGTCGTCTGGCACCGAGAACGCCAGGCCCTGCGCCTGGCCGGGGCCATGATAGGGGTCTTGTCCCAGGATCACCACCCTGACGTCGGACGGCGCCAGCCCGTCCAGCGCGCGGAACGGGGTGGCCGGATACACCACGGCGCCATCGGCCAGCCGCTGTTCCACGTGGGCGGTAACGTCGGCCAGCGCCCGGGCGACCACGGGGGTATCGAAAGCGGCCCGCCAGGCGGCGGGCAGGCCGGCCGCCTGGGCGGCCAGGGAATTTTTCTGCAGGCGGTTGTCGAATGGCATGGGCGGATTTTTGCACAGCCGCCGCCGTCGGAAGTACAGTAGACGAAGCGTTACTCAGGAAACACGACCATGAAGTCCCGATTCCGGCGCGCGGCCGCGGCCGCCGTCATTCTGGCAGTATCCAGCGGCCAGGCCCTGGCCCATGGCGGTTATTCCGGTTGGTGGATCGGCGGCGCCGCGCTGCTGGGCACCGGCATCGGCATCGCCCTGAGCACCGGCCCGCGCTGGGGCTATAGCGGCATCACGTATACCACCCCGCCCCTGTACTACCCGGGGCCGCGGTACGGCTATGCAGCGCCGGCGCCGGTCTATGTGGCTCCGCCGGTCAGCTACGCAGCCCCGGTTGTTACCTACGAAGCCCCGCGCGTGGCGTCGTCCAGCCCGGACATCATCGCCTATCCGGCCCATGGCCAGAGCGATTCGCAGCAGGCGCGCGACCGCGAAGAGTGCCGCCGCTGGGCCATGAACCAGAGCGGCTTCGACCCGGACAACATCAGCCAGTACACCACCGGCGTATCCATCGATTCGTTCAACCGCGCCATGGGCGCCTGCTACAAAGGGCGCGGCTACAGCATCAATTGACGGCGCCGCGCCCAGGGCCGCGCCGTCAGCGTATGGGCAGGGCGTACATCAGGCCGCCGTCGGTCCATTGCGCATTCAGGCCGCGCTCGATCTTCAATGGGCTGCCCGCGCCCACGTTGCGGTCGAAGCTTTCGCCGTAGTTACCCACCTGCTTGATGATGTGGTACGCCCATTTCTCGTCCAGCTTCAGATTCGCGCCCGCGCCCGGCGTCACGCCCAGGATGCGGCGGATGTTCGGGTTGGCGCTCTGGGCCTGCTGATCGACGTTGGCCGACGTAATGCCGTATTCCTCGGCCTCGATCATGGCCGACAGCGACCAGCGCACGATGTTCAGCCACGCGTCATCGCCCTGGCGCACGAACGGCCCCAGCGGTTCCTTGGAAATGATCTCGGGCAGCACGACGTAGTCGTCCGGATTCTGCAGCTTCGAGATGCGTATCGAGGCCAGCCCCGAGGCATCGGTGCTGAAGACATCGCAGCGGCCGGCGGCGAAGGCGTTGACCACTTCGTCGAAGGTTTCGATGACCACCGGCTTGTAGTCCACCTGGTGCGCGCGCGCCCAGTCGGCCAGCGTGTTTTCGTTGGACGTGCCCGTCTGCAGGCAGATAGTGGCGCCGTTGAGTTCGGTGGCGCTTTTCACGCCCAGCGACTTGGGCACCAGGAAACCCTGGCCGTCATAGAAGTTGATGCCGGCATGGATGATGCCCAGCGCCGTGTCGCGCTGCTGCGTGACGGTGGTGTTGCGGGTCAGTACATCGATTTCGCCGGATTGCAGCGCGGTGAAGCGCTGCTGCGAATTCAGGGGCACCACCTTGATCTTGCCGGCGTCACCGAATACCGCGGCCGCGATCGCGCGGCATACGTCCACGTCCAGGCCGCGCCAGACACCCTTGGCATCCGGCGCCGAAAAGCCGGCAAAGCCGGTGGTGGTGCCGCAGCGGACTTCGCCGCGCTGTTTCACGATGTCCAGCGTGGCGCCCTGCGCGCCGGCCGCCGCGCCCAGCAACAGCGCGGCGCCGATCAATCCTTTTGCAATCTTCATCATGTGCTTCCCGTAGACCCGCGCCGCCACAATGCCGGCGGGGTGTGTCGAACCGGGAAGCGTAGCGAGCTTGGCCCGGCTCGCCAAATAACCCTGTTGTCATAAGATATATACGCCAGTTGGGTTTGAGATAGCGCAAATAATTACGCAATAAACCATAGGTCTACGCAATAAGATGAATCGCATTGCGTTCCGGGATGGCTAGACTGATTCGCCACCGTGCCTGTCGCGCGGCGCATGCTTATTTGCTCGATACATCATGGCCCAGATCCGCATCTCACCTTCCGCTTTGCACCGGCCCGACGAACCCCAGCCATCGCCACCCTCGGGGTGGGCGCTGTTCGCACTGGGGTTCCGGCCGTTCTACCTGGCCGGCGCCATCTTCGCGGCGCTGTCCGTGGCCATATGGGCCGGGCAATTGGCCGGCGTGCTGCCGCCGCCGCCGGGAACCATGGGCCTGGTGCTGCTGTGGCACGCGCATGAAATGGTGTTCGGTTTTTCCGCCGCCATCGTGGTGGGGTTCCTGTTCACGGCCGGGCGAGCCTGGACCGGGGTGGATACGCCGGCGGGTGCTGCGCTGGCCGCGCTGACGGCCTTGTGGCTGGCGGGCCGGCTGGCCATGTGGTTTGCGCCGGCGCCCCTGGCGGCGGTGCTCGACGGCCTGTTCCTGCCCCTGGCGGCCCTGGCTTTTACCCGCGTGCTGATGCGTTCGGGCAACCGGCGCAACTATCCCATGGCGCTGGCGCTATGGGTCTATGGGGCCATCAATCTGGCATTCCATGCCTTTGCCTGGCAAGGCGACGCCGGCCTGGCCCTGCGCGCCTGCGTGGCCGGCCTGGCCTTGCCGGTATTGTTCGTGGCGGTCATTGGCGCGCGCGTGCTGCCCATGTTCACCACCAACGCGGTGCCGGGCTTTCGCTTGAAGGCCAATCCGCGCCTGGGCAAGCCCATCGTGGTCTCTACCATCCTGGCGCTGCTGGCCTGGGTGTTCGCCGCGCCGGGCTGGCTGACCGCGCCGCTGGCGCTGTTGGCGGCGGCATTGCTGGCGGTGCGCGTGGCGGGCTGGCGCGGCTACGCGGTGGGCAACCGGCCAATACTGTGGATTCTGCACCTGGCCTATGCCTGGCTGCCCGCGGGCTTCGTGCTGCTGGCGGCCGGCGCCATGGGCTGGATCATGCCGGGGGTGGCCGAGCACGCGTTCGCCGTGGGCGTGGTGGGCACCGCCATCATCGCCATGATCACGCGCACGGCATTGGGCCATACGGGCAGGCGGCTGGTGGCCGGCCGCTCGGAAATCGCCGCCTATTGGCTGATCGTGGCCGCCGCGTTGTTGCGGGTGGCGGGCCCGCTGGCATGGCCTGCCGGGTACCTGCACTGGGTGTACGGGGCCGCGGTGTGCTGGGTGGCGGGTTTCGCGCTGTACGCGCTAACCTACGCGCCGCACCTGGCGCGCCCGCGCGTGGACGGCAAACCGGGCTGATTCCAGCGTCATCTGCCTGTGCGAAAATGGGCCGCTACCCAGCCTGCCCATTGCCATGGCCACTACCAAGAAGCCTGCTGCCACCGGCGCCGAACCTCCCGCAGCGCAAGCGGCGCCGCCCGCCCTGCTGGCACGCATCGAAAGCCTGCTACCCACCATGGGGCCGGCCGCGCAGCGCATCGGCGAGTTCGTCATCAGGCATCCCAGCCAGGTGGTGCACATGTCGGTCAGCGAAGTGGCGGAAAAAACCGAATCCAGTGAAGGCAGTGTCATCGGACTGTGCAAGCTGGTGGGCGCCACGGGCTTCCAGCAATTGAAGATTGCGCTGGCCCAGGAAATCGTGCGGCCGGTGCAATACATCCATGAAGACCTGGCGCCCGAAGACAGCGCCGCCGCCGTGGTGGGCAAGATTTTCCAAAGCAATATCCAGGCCTTGCAGGAAACCGCATCGGTGCTGGACACCGATGCCCTGCAGCAGGCCGTGCAATTGCTGGCGCGGGCGCGCCGCATCGAAATCTACGGCATCGGCAGTTCGGCCACGATTGCCGAAGATGCCCACTACCGCATGCTGCGCATCGGCCTGAACGCCACCGCCGTTACCGATTCGCACGTGCAGGCCATCAGCGCCTCGCTTACCGGGCCGGACGTGGCCGTGCTGACCATCTCGCATTCAGGCAGCACCCACGAAACCGTGCTGGCCACCCGCCTGGCCAAGGAAGCCGGCGCGCGCACCATCTGCATCACCAATTTCGGTAAATCGCCCATCCAGGCGCATGCCGACGTGCTGTTGCACACCATGGCGCGCGAAACCCGTTTCCGCACCGAGGCCATGACCAGCCGCCTGGCCCAGCTGGCCATCATCGACGCCCTGATTGCCTGCCTGGCCCTGGCCAACTACGACAAATCCGTGGCCACCCTGAAAAGCACCTTCAACGTCCTGTCGCTCAAGCGCTATTGAATCGCCCGCGCAAGCGCTCAACTCTGTCGCAAGCACTGCCAGGCCAGGTGTCAGGCTCCCGAAGGGTGCCTGACACCATCCTACTGAGACGATCGTGGCACACAGCGGTGTCTGGCACCCGATGGGAGCCAGACACCCGGGTCGATGCCGTCAAGCTAGTGCCATGGACGCCCGACCCGGCATGCCACCGCCCGAATGGCTCAGGCAGGCGTGCAGGGCGCCTGCCTGAGCCGGCCCCGACGACGCCAGAAGAACGCGACAAGCCCCGCCGCACCACACCGCTACCCGCACCTCAGCCTCATGGCCAGCAACTCCCCCGGCGTACCCGCGACAGCCTGCGCGCCATTGCCTATCAGCACACACCGTAACCCCGCGCGCGCCGCGCCGGCGGCATCGGTTTGCGGGTTGTCGCCGATCACCAGCGTATTGGCCGGCGTGCTGCCCAAGCGGCGCAGGCCTTCGCGGAACATGGCCGGCCCCGGCTTGCCCACGGCATGCCACGATGCCGCCGTGCAGGCCTGGACCGCGCGCAGCAGCGCGCCCGTTTCAGGCACTACCTGCCCATCCGGCCCGGGATGCGTCAGGTCGATATTGCTGGCCACCAGTTTCGCGCCGTGCGCCAGTTCCTGCGTAACCTGGACCAGCGCCGCATAGTCGAAGCGCTTGTCCAGCGCCAGCGCCACCACCTGCGCATCGCAGTCCACCAAGTGGCAGCCGCGCGCCGCCGCCTGGCGGCGCAGCGCCGGTGAGGCCCGCAGCAGCACCCGCTGCCCCGCGTGCCGGGCGCATAAATAGTCCACCAATTGCTCGCCCGCCAGTATCAGGTCGCCGGTGCGCACGGGCAGGCCCATGCCGCGCAGCCGCCGCGCCATCTGGCGCGCCGTGTGCGTGGAATTGTTCGACACGATGACATAGCGGCCGCGAAAGGCATGCAGCAATTCCGCCGCGCCGTCGATGGGCTCGTGCTCGCGGATCAGCGTGCCATCCAGGTCCAGGATCAGGTTGGCGCCGCCCGCGCGCCAGCCGTGCATTTCAGGGGCGGACGGGGGCCAGGCCGCGCAAGGCAGGGCGGGGGAATCGAAGGCAGGCATGCAGCGGTTTCAACGGGTCGGCAAAGGCCCGCAGTGTAGCTGAGTAATACTCAATTATAAATAAATCAATTTTGAATTTAATTCATTCGCTTGTCATGTTGCCTGCCTAATCTGCCTTCATCCGACGTCTCCCACCCCATGAGGACTTGTGTGATGAACCCCCTATCTTCCCGCCCCTGGGCCGCGCTGGCCGCCAGCCTGCTGTTGTGCCTGGTGGCCGCCTGCGGCAGCGGCAGCGATGACGATGACTCACCCTCCCAGCCCGAAACGCCCGAAGAGCCTGGCGATCCCGGCGGCCAGCCTGCCCAGTTGCGCTGTGCGCCCTGATCGCGCCCGCACCCGGCCGCGTACTCCTTTCCCTCTTTTTGTGTGAGACCCATCCATGAGCAAGTCTTTCCCTCCGGTGCCCGGCGACGTGGCTCCCCGCAGTGCGAACCGCCGCGACTTCCTGCGCAAATCGGCCGGCGCCATGGGCGCGCTGTCGGCGGCCGCCATGCTGCCGGCGTCCATCCAGCGCGCCCTGGCCATCCCGGCCGCCGTTGACACCGGCACCATCAAGGACGTCAAGCACATCGTCATCCTGATGCAGGAAAACCGCGCGTTCGACCATTACTTCGGCGCGATGCGCGGCGTGCGCGGTTTTGGCGACCGCTTCCCCATTCCGCTGGAAAGCGGCAAGCCGGCGTGGTTCCAGTCTGATGGTACCCAGGAAGTGCCCCCCTACCACCTGGACCGCGAATCGATGAACGCCATCTTCGTGCCAGGCACGCCGCATTCGTTCTCGGATTCGCAAGCGGCCTGGAACCAGGGCAAGTTCGGCCATTGGGCCCTGCACAAGAAAGTGCATTCGATGGGGTACTACCGCCGCAACGACATTCCGTTCCAGTACGCGCTGGCCGAGGCATTCACCATTTGCGATGCCTACCACTGTTCGATTACCACCGGCACCGACCCCAACCGCATCGTGTTCTGGTCGGGCTCGAACTTCAACCCGGAACTGGGCCGCCTGGGGATCAACTGCACCGACTCCGATTCCGAACCCAACAATCTGCGCTGTTGGATCACGGGCGCGCTGCCCGATCCGGGCTACACCTACCAGGGCTCGTCGTTCAAGTGGCCCACGCTGCCCGACCTGCTGGAAAAGGCTGGCGTCAGCTGGCGATTCTACCAGGACCCCAACAACAACTGGACGGGCGCCATGCACGGCGGCCTGGCCTTCGAATCGTTCCGCACCGCGCCGCAGGGTTCGCCGCTGTACGAAAAGGGCATGACGCACTACAGCCTGGAACGCCTGACCGACGACGTGCGCAACGACACCCTGCCCGAGGTGTCGTGGGTGCTGCCGTGGCCCGCCGTGTCCGAGCATCCCAGCGGCGGCGGCAGTACCTCGCAGGGCGCCGACTACATCTCGCGCGTGCTGGACGCCCTGACCGCCAACCCCGACGTGTGGGCCAAGACTGCGTTCTTCATTACCTTCGACGAGAACGATGGCCTGTTCGACCACCTGCCGCCGCCGGCCGTGCCTTCGTACGATGCCGACGGCAAGCTGATGGGCAAGTCCACCGTGCCGCTGGACGGCGAATATTTTTCCGACCCCGCGCGCAAGTACCTGAAGGCCGAAGACACCATCAGCGGCACCACCCGCCCCTGGGGCCTGGGCCCGCGCGTGCCCATGTACGTGATCTCGCCGTGGAGCCGCGGCGGCTGGGTCAGCTCCGAAGCCTTCGACCACACCTCGCTGGGCCGCTTCCTGGAAAAGCGCTTCGATATTACGGTGGACAGCATCAGCCCCTGGCACCGCGCGGTATGCGGCGACCTGACTTCGGCCTTCGATTTCGAGACGCCCAACGACGCGGCATTTCCCTCGCTGCCCGACAACAGCGACTACGCGGCGCAGGAAGCCCAGCAGCGCGCCCTGCCGCGCGCCGATCCGCCGTTGACGGCCCAGCCGCTCTTCCAGGAAACCGGCACGCGCTATTCGCGGGCCTTGCCGTATGAATTGCATACCAGCGCCCGCGTGGGCGACGACGGCCGCGTCACGCTGATCTTCAGCAATACCGGCAAGGTGGGGGCGGTGTTCCACGTGTACGACAAGAATCACCTGGACCTGATTCCGCGCCGCTATACGGTAGAGGCCGGCAAGACGCTGGAAGACGTGTGGGACGCGTCCCTGGACGGCGGCGACTACGAACTGTGGGTGTACAGCACCAACGGTTTCGTGCGCACCTTCAGCGGCAACAGCGCCAGCGGCGCCCAGGTCGAGGCGCAGGTCTGCTACGACGTGGAGAACGGCGCCGTCTACGCAAAGGTGGCCAACCACGGCAACGCCGCCGCCGCGGTGGAGTTGCAGGCCAATGCCTACCGCGCCGACGGCCCATGGCAGCTGGAAGTGCCCGCTGGCGAAGTGGCCGAGCAGCACTGGATGCTGGCCGACAGCGGCAACTGGTATGACTTCACCCTGATTGCCGATGGGGTTTCGCGGCGCTTCGCCGGCCGTATCGAAACCGGCAAGCACGGCATCAGCGACCCGGCCATGGCCACCGCCATCTGAACCGGCACGCCGCGCGCGGAATGCCCCGCGCGCGGCATCCATACTGACTTCGAGGCTAGACATGAAATGCAAAAACACGGCCCCGTGCGGGCCGGGAATACGCTCGGCCCTTGCTGGCGTTGTCTTGGCGGCCGCCGCGGGCGCGGCGCAGTCGCAACCTGTGCAATGGGACGGATCCAACTATGCGGTGGGCAACAACGCCGGCCAGAATGTTTCCTCCTTGTGGAACCAGGCCATAGGTGAAGGTGCGGGTTCGAATGTGTCGGGCGGCAATGCCAACCAGGCCATCGGCTACTACGCCGGCACCAATGTGCAGGGGGGCTGGAACCAGTCGTTCGGGCGCAGCGCGGGGCAGAATGTCACTGGCAACTACAACAATGCCGTGGGCTTCTGGGCGGGCACCGGCGTCACGGGCAGCCAGAATACCGCCATCGGATCGAACGCCGGGCGCAATGTGGCGGGCAGCAACAACCAGGCGCTGGGCAACGGGGCGGGGCAGAACGTGTCCACCAACTGGAACGTGGCCATCGGCGAGGGCGCCGGTTCGAATGTGGGCGGCAAGAACGCCAACCAGGCCATCGGCTACTACGCGGGCACCAATGTGCAAGGCGGCTGGAACCAGTCGTTCGGACGCAGCGCGGGGCAGAATGTCACGGGCGACTACAACAACGGCTTCGGGTTCTGGGCCGGCACCGATACGCGGGGCAATCAGAATACGGCCCTGGGCTCCAACGCCGGCCGTAATGTCACGGGCGATTCCAACCAGGCCGTGGGCCAGGAAGCGGGCCGCAATGTGGTGGGCAACAGCAACCAGGCCGAAGGCCAGAATGCGGGCCAGCAAGTGCGCGGTGACGCCAACCAGGCCAGCGGCAAGAACAGCGGCCAGATCGTTGCCGGCGACAACAACCTTGCTACCGGTTCCTACGCGGGCAGCGAAGTCACGGGCAGCAACAACCAGGGTATCGGCCTGGGGGCGGGGCGCGGTGTCGCGGGGTCGAACAACGTGGCTCATGGCACGGGCGCGGGCCTGGGTGTGCAGGGCAGCGACAACGTGTCCATCGGGTCGGAAGCCGGACGCACCATCACCGCGAACCGTGCGGTGTCGATCGGCACCGAGGCCCGCGCCAGCGCCGACGACAGCGTGGCGGTGGGCTCGGGCGCCCAGGCGTCGGCGGCCA
>NZ_JAJMLX010000149.1 GCF_020991325.1 Bordetella petrii
GCGCCTGCGCCAGGCCGCCTTGCCCATCCAGGCCCCCGCCGGCCGCAGCGTCACGCGCCTGCCCAACAACGACCTGCCCGAATCCGCCGCGGCCCGCCTGCTGAATCTGGTACGCGGCCGCCTGGCCGCGTAAGCTCAAGCAGGTTCTGCGCAGATGCCGACGAGTGTCTGGCTCCCCGCCAGGGGTGCCAGACACCCATGGCACTACCTTAAGGGTGAAAGAGAGCGCCTTGCGGGGTACTGCCGGGTGTCCGGCTCCAAAGGTGCCGGACACCGTTGCGTGCCACGACGGCCTCAGTTGGACGGTGTCTGGCACCCCTCGCGGGGAGCCAGACACCTGAAAACCTGCGCCTCGGGCGCGCTACCCGCCCCTAGATCAACGCCTTCCGGATCCGCGCCGACAACAGGTCGATCACCACCACGAACCCGACGATGATGATCATTACCGCGCAAGTCTCCGCGTACTGGAAGCTGCGGATGATCTCCCACAGCACCGTGCCTATGCCGCCCGCCCCGACAATGCCCACCACCGAGGCCGAGCGCACGTTCGATTCGAAGCGGTACAGCGAAAACGAGATCCACAGCGGCAGCACCTGCGGAATCACGCCGTACACCACTTCTTCCACGGCGTTGGCGCCGGTAGCGCGCACGCCTTCCACCGGCCGCGGGTCGATGGCTTCCACGGCTTCGGCGAACAGCTTGGCCAGCACGCCGGTGGTGTGTACCCACAAGGCCAGTACGCCCGCGAACGGGCCCAGGCCCACCGCCACGATGAACAGCATGGCGAACACCATTTCATTGATGGCGCGGCAGGCATCCATCAGGCGGCGCATGGGCTGGTACACCCAGGCCGGCACGATATTGGCCGAGCACAGCAGGCCCGCCGGCACCGCCACGACAATGGCCAGGAACGTGCCCCAGATGGCGATCTGCACCGTCACCAGCATTTCGTCCAGGTACATGCGCCAATCGCGGAAGTTCGGCGGGAAAAAGTCGGCGGCGTAAGCCGCCATATTGCCGGACTCCGTCACCAGGTCCATGGGGCGCATGTCGGCGCCGCGCCATGACAGCATCAGCAACGCCAGCACGACTCCCCAGACCAGCAGGGTGGGCAAAGAAGAACGTGCCGCGGCGGGGTTGCGGGCAGGCGGAAGAACAGCGCTCATGAGTGGAAAAACCCGTGCATAGTGCAATCAAAAGCGCGCCGGCCTTCAATGCGAAGGCCGGCGCGGCGGCTTACTGCGGCTTGGAGGCCAGCTTGTCCAGATCGGCCAGCTGGCGGTCCAGATCGGCCAGCTTGGCCTTCTTGTCGGCTTCGCTCAGCGTCGTGTTGCTTTCCACGTTGATCTTGGTCTTGGCCAGTTCCATCTGGCGGATGGGGATCAACTGCGCGTTGCTGGACTGACGGAAACCCTTGTAGGTCAGGCCGGCCAGTACTTTCAGTTCGTGCTCGGCGTTCGGGCCCTTGCCGTAATTGACGAAGAATTCCTGGATGCGCTTCTTGGTTTCAGCCGGCACGTCGCTGCGCACCACCATCGGGTCGGCCGGGATCAGCGGCGACTTCCACAGGATGCGCACCGATTCGGTGGCGTCCTTGCCGGTGTTCACGCGGTAGCGTTCCAGCATTTCCGTGTTGTTGATGGCCACGTCCACTTGCTTGTTGATGACCGACAGCAGGTTGCTTTCGTGGTTGGACGCGCGCACCGTCTTGAAGAAGGTCTTGGGCTCGATGCGGTTGGCGCCCCACAGGAAGTAGCCCGGCACCAGCGTGCCCGAGGTCGAGTTGGGGTCGCCAGCGCCGTAGCTCAGGTCCTTGCCGTTCTTCAGTACGTCGTCCAGCGTCTTCAGATTGCTGTCTTTGTTGACCAGCAGCACCGACCAGTAGCCGGGGTTGCCGTCCTTGTCGATCACCGAGGCGAACACTTCGCCCTTGGCGCGGTCCACGGCCTCCATGGCCGACTTGTTGCCGAACCAGCCCAGTTGCACCTTGTTGAAGCGCATACCTTCGATGATGCCGGCATAGTCGGAAGCGAAGAACGGCTTCACAGGCACGCCCACTGCCTTGCTCAGGTCGTCAATGAGCGGTTGCCAGGCCTGCTTCAGATTGGTGGACGACTCGGTGGAAATGATGCCGAAGTTCAGCGGCTTGGCCTCTTCCGCGAAAGCGACAGAGGAAACGGCCGTGGCGGCAACCAGGGCGACAAACGTTCTGCGTAACATGAGAAAACACTCCAGGAAGGAATGAGGGTAGGGTTTCAGGCCGCGGCCGCCAGGGGCTGCGGCGCGATGTTGGGAAACTGTTGTCCAGCCTCGGTGTGTTCACCATCCTGCGGCAGCAATTCGGCGATATCGGCGCCGTACAGGCCGCGCAGCATGGCTTCGGTCAGGGCGGCGGCCGGGCCGTCGTACACCACGCGGCCGTGGCGCAATGCCACCACGCGCGGGCAATAGCGCAGGGCCACGTCCACCTGGTGCAGCGACACCACCACGGCCACTTTGCGGCTGCGGTTGATATGAGCCAGGGTGTCCATCACGCGGCGGGACGACTCCGGGTCCAGCGAGGCGATGGGCTCATCGGCCAGGATGACCTTGGCGTTCTGCACCAGGGTGCGGGCGATGGCCGCGCGCTGCTGTTGCCCGCCAGACAGGGTCGAGGCCCGCTGAAATGCATAGTCGTCTATACCAACCTGGGCCAAAGCTTCCAGGCCGATCTGCATTTCCGAGCGGCGGAAATAGCGCAACAGGCTGCGCCACAGCGGCACGCGCGGCAGCATGCCCGTCAGCACATTGGTAATGACCGGCAGGCGGCCCACCAGATTGAACTGCTGGAACACGAAGCCGATGCCGGCGCGGGTGCCGCGCACTCGCGAACTGATGCGGCCGTTCTGCTGGATGGTTTCACCATTGACCGCCACGTGGCCCGTGCCGGCGTCGGCGGCGACAAAGCCAGCCAGGTGGCGCAGCAGCGTCGACTTGCCCGAGCCCGACGCGCCCAGCAACGCCACCATTTCACCGGGCGCAACCGCCAGGCTGACGTCGTCGAGCGCCTTCGAGCCGGCGCGGAAAGACTTGCTGAGGCCGCGCACCTCGATCGCATAGGTCATTTGGGATCCCCTTGTCGAACCATGGTCGGCATTCTGTGGACATGGGGTGACAGGGTGATGACGCGCCCCGATCGCCAAGCGGCAAACGGATGAAAGGGACAGAATTCCCGTCATCAAATCGTCATACATCGGGGGCATTGGCAGGCCCCGGTATATATTGGGGTTTTCGCCGACCCCGGAGCAAGACATGCTGAGAGGTTCTTGCCTTTGCAGCCGCGTGGCCTACGAGATTTCGGGCCCGCTGACCCAGGTGCTGAATTGCCATTGCATCATGTGCCGCAAGGCCCACGGCGCGGCGTTCCGCACCCGCGCCACCGTCCAGGCCAAAGACTTCGCCTGGACGCGCGGCGAAGGCCATGTCACTTGGTACAGTTCATCGCCAGGCAATTACCGGGGTTTTTGCAGCGCCTGCGGCACGCCGCTGCTGTCGCGCTTCGACCACGCCCCCGAAACCTACGGCCTGCCGCTGGGCGCGCTGGACGACAACCCCGGCATCAAGCCCGGCTGCCACGTGCACGTGGCCAACAAGGCGCCGTGGTTCGACATTACCGACGACCTGCCCCAGTACCCGCATGCGGGGCCGGAACACGCCTGAAGGCTGCCTGGACGGGTAGTCAGGGCCGCCCCCCCAGGTGGGCCAGCAGGCTTTGCATGGGGGCCGCCAGGGATTCCCAGTCGCCAAAGCACAGGCACAGCCGCCGGCGTGCCCAACCGTCGGCCAGGGCCAGCACCTGTAAGCCATGCCGCCGCCGGTGGCGGGCGGCCACGCCTCGCGGCACGATGCCCAGTCCCACGCCATGCGCCACCATTTCACACAGCCCTTCGAAGGTGTTCATGCGCACGCGCAGCGCCAGCTTGCGGCCGGCCGCGAGCGCATGGTCGGCGATGTGATCCTGCAGCGCGCTGCCGGGGGCCAGCCCCGCGAAGGGCTGGTCCAGTACATCGGCAAACCGGATGGTCTTGTGCCGTGCCAACGGGTGGCCGGCCGGCGCGATCAAGACCAGGTGGTCCTGCGCCACCGGCTGCAATTGCAGGCCCCGCGCATCCACCGCGTCCGAAACCACCCCGGCCTGGGCCAGCCCGGCCAGGATGGTGCGCACGATCTCGGTACTGGTGCGCTCTTTCAGGTCTACGCTCAGCCGCGGCCGCTGGGCCAGCCACGGGGCCAGCTTGCCAGGCAGGAATGAAGTCAGGGCCGCCGTATTGGCATAAAAATGCAAGGTGCCGCGCGCACCGGCCGCGAAATCCTGCAGCTCGCCCTTCAGAACGGCCTGTTGCCGCAGTATCAGGCGCGCATGGTGGGCCAGCGCCTCGCCGGCCTCGGTGGTGACCACGCCGCGCGGGCGGCGCTGCAGCAGCGACACGCCGGCATCGGCCTCGATGCTGCGCAAGCGCTCGCTGGCCGAAGCCAGCGCCAGATTGGCATGCCGGGCGCCGCGGGTAATGCTGCCAGCGTCCACGACGCACAAGAACAAGCGTAGGTCGGCAAGGTCGAGCCGCATCAGGTCACCCGTATGGTTGCCTTCGGCTGAACCGAAGGATTGAACGCATATTCCGCATTGTGCCAAGGGATGCCCCAGGCTCCAATACGGGCATGACTGATACCTGGTTCTTCCTCGCGCTGCTGATTCCCACCTTTATCGCCGCCGGACTGGTCAAGGGCGTAACCGGCATGGGGCTGCCCACGGTGGCCATGGGGCTGCTGGGCACAGCGATGCCGCCCGCGGCTGCCGCCGCCCTGCTGGTGATCCCTTCTTTCATCACCAACCTCTGGCAATTGCTGGCCGGGCCGGCCGCCGGACGCCTGCGGCGGCGGCTGTGGCCGATGATGCTGGGCATCGTGGCGGGCACCCTCTGCGGCGCGGCCCTGCTGGTGCGCGTCGACCCGCTGTGGTCGGGGCTGGCGCTGGGCGTGGCGCTGGTGGTGTACGCGGTGTATGCGCTGTGCGCGCCGGCGCTGTCGGTGCCGCCGCGCCTGGAACCCTGGCTGTCGCCGGCGGTGGGCGTCGTCACCGGCGCCATCACCGGCGCCACGGGTGTGTTCGTCATGCCGGCCGTGCCCTACCTGCAGTCGCTGCGGCTGGATAAAGACGAACTGGTGCAGGCCCTGGGCCTGTCGTTCACGGTGTCCACCGTGGCGCTGGCCGCCGGCTTGCTGGCGCACGGCGCATTCCGGCCGGACCAACTGGGCTGGTCGGCCCTGGCCATCGTGCCGGCCCTGGCCGGCATGTGGCTGGGGCAGAAGATACGCGCGCGCATCAGCGCCCGGCGCTTTCGTCAATGCTTTCTGCTGTTCCTGGTTCTGCTGGGGCTGGAATTGTCGTCCCGGCCCTTTTTCTGACATGCCGCGGCGCGGGCCAGCCCGCACAGGCAGGCGGCAACACATTCAGGAGACTTCGATGATTTCCCGTTCCCGCATCGCCTTTATGTTGCGCCTGCGCGCCCGCGGCCTGCCATTGCGGCTGGCCGCGGCCCTGGCCTGCCTGCCCGCCATCGCGGCCGCGCAACCCGCCAGCCCGGTCCCGGTTACGCCCGGCCAGGCGTATCAGCTGGCGCTGGAAGCCAGGACCACGCGGGATTATCCGGCCATGCTGTCATTACTGCGCCAGGCCGGCCAGGCCGGTGACATGGCTGCCCAGGAAATGCTGGGCAGCGTACTGCTGGCGGGCCCGGCGCTGCACGGCGGCGCCATTTCCGCCGACCCTTGCGAGGCGGCGCAATGGGTGGACCGGGCCCTGGCACAGGGCAGCGCCATGGCACGGCACCAGCGGGAGGTACTGAATGGCCTGCGCGACCTGCCGCGCGGACGGGAAAACTGCGGCTAGCGCGCTGCCCAGAGATGCGTCGGCATGACGAAACGTGCCGGTTGGGGTCAGGGCCGGCCCACCGTCAGGCGAAATCCGACGCCTCGTACAAGGGCCGGATCTCGATCTCGCTGGGCCCGGGCATGGGGTTGGGGCACTTCTTCACCCATTGCACGGCATCGTCCATGTCCTTGACCTGCCACACCCAGAACCCGGCCACCAGCTCGCGCGTCTCGGCGAACGGCCCGTCGGTGACGTGGCGCTTGTCGCCATCGAAAGCCACGCGCTTGCCCTGCGAGGAAGGACGCAAGCCGTCGCCGGCCTGCATCACCCCGGCCTTGATCAGGGTTTCGTTGTATTTCCCCATGGCGTCCAGTAATTCGGCCGAGGGCATGTGGCCCGCTTCGCTGTCTTCCGTGGCTTTCACAATAACCATGACTCGCATGATGTCATCTCCTTGGGTGGCGAAGGCCGGTTGGCCCTCTTGTGTATACGACGGCCCAGCACCCGCGAAATCGACAAAATCGCGGCAAAAACGATTTACCCAGGGAAAACCCTGGTCAAAACGGCATAATTGGCGTATTATGTCTAGTTGTTCCGTTCATAAGTATGTCTCTATCAGAACGGTACGCTCTACCCCGCTTCTTCCGGTGTTGCATCAGTCGCAGCATCGCGACCAAGCCGCGCCCAGCGCGCATTTCGCCCCAGCAGTGGCCTGAGTACCCGCCAAACCCGCACCGGCCGGTACCCATAACCAGCAGGGACGTTTACGTTCCACCGCTGGCCCAAGCCCGCTTGGGTCCCGCGCATGCCGCCTTAAGGGCGGCGCGTGCGCCCTGACACGGCACGCGTGCGCATCGACCAAGGAGAGTCTATACATGGCAAAAGAAGAACTGATCGAACTGGACGGCATCGTCGACGAAGTGCTTCCCGACAGCCGCTACCGCGTTACCCTGGACAACGGCATCGAAGTGGGCGCCTATGCCTCGGGCCGCATCCGCAAGCACCGCATCCGCATCCTGGCGGGCGACCGCGTCACGCTGGAAATGTCGCCCTACGACCTGACCAAGGGCCGTATCAACTTCCGCCACAAAGACGAGCGCGCGCCCACCATGTCGCGCCCGCCGCAGCGCCGCCGCTAAGCACGGCAGGGCCGCTGGCGCGCCGCATTTGCCGCGTGTGATGGATACGACCGAATCGCCGCCGGCCGCCGCCCAGCGCGTGGCGCACGCCCGGCTTCTGGTCGAGCAAGGCGAACAGGGCCTGCGCCAGTTGCGGCAATCGCGCGCGGCGTTCATCCACAGCCTGCGCGCCACCGGCCTGAGCTACGCCCAGGCCCGCATCAAGTATGACAATTGCCTGGACGAACAACGCCGCCTGCAGCAGGCGGCGCAACATGAACTGCAATTCGCCGAACGCCTGTACCAGCGCCTGACGGCGCCGGCCGCGGCCGGCTGACACTCAGGGCTTGAACGCCCCGATGAAAATGGCGGGGTCCACCCTCGCGTCGTTCAGGCTGATATTCCAGTGCAGGTGCGGCCCGGTGGCCCGGCCGGTACTGCCCACCTTGCCCACCACGCCGCCGCGCGCCAGTTCATCGCCCACTTTCACGTCGATGGCCGACAAGTGGCAGAACATGCTGATGAAGCCCTGGCCGTGGTCGACGAACACCGTCTTGCCATTGAAGAAATAATCGCCCACCAGCACCACGCGGCCGGCCGCGGGCGCCTTGATCGGCGTGCCGGTGGGCACGGCGAAATCCAGGCCGGAATGGGGATTGCGTTCCTGTCCGTTGAAGAACCGGCGCAGGCCGAAGGGGCTGGACAGGCGGCCGTCGACCGGGCGGTCCAGCATCACGTTGCTGGGAATGACGCCCTCGCGAAACGTGCGGTAGGCGTGCAGTTGCTCGTCCAGTTCGCGCTCGATGCGCTTGAGGTCGGCCGGGTCGGGCGTGACCTGGCGGCGGTTCTTCAGCTTGATGTGCTGCGCGGCGTACTCTTTACTGCCCACCTGGAATGTCAGCGGCGCGCGCCCCTGGACTTGCAGGGTCTGGTCGCCCAGCCCGGTTTTCAGGGGAATGCCCACCACGGCTATCCATTGCCCGTCGCTGTCGCGTATCACCATGACGCGCCGGCCGCCGAAACTGGCCTGCGGCGCCTGGTTGGACGCGCCCAGCGCCACCACCGCGACGCCACCAGGCACCGGCGTATCCAGCTTGCGGCTGATATAGCCTTGCGCGTGAGCGGCCGCCGCGCCGCATGCCGCCGCCAGCAAGGCCAGGCGGCCCAGCCAGCGCGCCAGGCGCGCGCACGCGGAATGGCGGCTTACAGGCACAGATTCGCGGCCTCGGTCAGCGCCGTGCTGTAGCGCGGGATGCGGGTGGACAGCTTCACGTCGGTCTTGCCTTTCCAGGTTTCGGCCGTCAGCACGGCCTCGACGCCCATCGTGCCCTGCACCACCAGTTCGTAGCCATTGTGGATGGACTGGCGCTGCGCGGTCGTGCCTATGCCCTTCCAGGCCGAATCCACGCAGGTGGTGTATTGGTCGGCGGTGCGGGCGGTGGAACCGAAAAACACCGGCTCGCGTTCGCGGATATCTTTGACATTGGCGCAACCGGCCATCACGCCGGCCAATGCCAGCGATGCTATGACTCGCAAATTCATGTGTGGATTTTCCTGGAAATGACGGAAAGCCCGGCCACTATAACGCACGGCATCATCAGGCCGCGGGCTTGCGCAGCGCCGACTTGGGCCGGAACACCTTCACCACGGACTCGTGAGTTTCGGCATACGGGCCGCCGATCAGGTCGATGCAATACGGTACCGCCGCGAACACGCCCTGCACCTGCACGGCGCCGGTCTCGTCGCGCAGCCCTTCCAGGGTTTCGCGGATAGCCTTGGGCTGGCCCGGCAGATTGATGATCAGGGCGGCATGGCCGGCGCTTTCGCGTATGACGGCCACCTGGCGCGACAGGATGGCGGTGGGCACGAACTTCAGGCTGACCTGGCGCATCTGTTCGCCGAAGCCCGGCATTTCCTTGGTGGCCACGGCCAGCGTGGCTTCCGGTGTCACGTCGCGGCGCGCCGGGCCGGTGCCGCCGGTGGTCAGCACCAGGTCGCAGCCATGGGTATCCACCAGTTCGACCAGGGCCGCGGAAATGGCCGGCGCCTCGTCCGGCACCAATCGTTCCACGGCCTGCCACGACGACGACAACGCCTCACCCAACCAGTCGCGCAGGGCCGGCAGGCCCTGGTCCTGGTACACCCCCGACGAGGCGCGATCAGAGATGGAAACCAGCCCCACGAGCAGGTCGTCGGGATGGCGGCGGGCAATGGGCGTGGCGGCAGCAGACATGGTTTTTCCGGGCGCGGGCTGAAAAAACCGATGCTATCGCATTATGGAATGTCATGATGGGCCGCGTCCGGGGGGCCGGCGGCGAGTCACAAATCTGTAATAATTCAGCCTGTTGCCCACCGCTCGCCGCACCTTCCCCTTCCCATGCTCCATCTTTTCTCCGGCCTCGACTTCTGGATAGGCCTCAGCCTGGTCCTGGCCCTGGCATTCGTACTGGCCTTCGAATTCATCAACGGTTTCCATGACACCGCCAACGCGGTGGCCACGGTGATCTACACCAAGGCCATGCCGCCGCACCTGGCGGTGGTGATGTCGGGCATTTTCAATTTCCTGGGCGTGCTGCTGGGCGGCGTGGGCGTGGCGTACGCCATCGTCCACCTGCTGCCGGTGGAACTGCTGATCAATGTGGATACCGGGCAGGGCCTGGCCATGGTGTTCGCCATGCTGACCGCGGCCATCGCCTGGAATCTGGGCACCTGGTACTTCGGCATTCCGGCATCCAGCTCGCACACCCTGATCGGATCGATCCTGGGCGTGGGCCTGGCCAATGCCCTGCTGACCGACCTGCCCCTGCGCGATGGCGTGAACTGGGGCAAGGCCATCGATATCGGCCTGTCGCTGGTGGTGTCGCCGCTGGCGGGCTGCCTGGCCGCCGGCTGCCTGCTGCTGCTGTTCAAGCGCTGGTGGCCGTTGTCGAAAATGCATAAAACGCCCGAGCAGCGGCGCGAAATCGATTCGAAAAAACATCCGCCCTTCTGGAACCGGCTGGTGCTGGTGCTGTCGGCCATGGGTGTCAGTTTCGTGCACGGATCCAACGACGGCCAGAAGGGCATAGGCCTGATCATGCTGGTGCTGATCGGCATCGTACCGGCCCAGTTCGTGCTGAACGAGGGCAGTTCCACCTACCAGATCGACCGCACGCGCGACGCGGCCACCCACCTGTCCGCCTTCTATCACCGCAACCAGGCCACGCTGGACGACTACCTGGCCCTGTCGAAAAGCCGCAACGACAGCAGCGACCTGCCCGAACAATTCCGCTGCCATCCGCAACTGACATTGGCCACGATAGACGCGCTGCAGGAAAACCTGCGCGGCGTGACGCACTATTCGGAACTGTCGCCGGCCAAGCGCGTGGAAATCCGCCGCTACCTGCTGTGCCTGGACGACACCGCCAAGAAAGTGGCCAGCCTGGAAGGCCTTCAAGAACACGACCGCGCCGACCTGCACCGCCTGCGTACCGACCTGACCGCCACCACGGAGTATGCGCCGCTGTGGGTCATCGTGGCGGTGGCGCTGGCGCTGGGCACCGGCACCATGGTGGGCTGGCGCCGCGTGGTGCTGACCGTGGGCGAGAAAATCGGCAAGTCGGGCATGACCTACGCCCAGGGCATGGCCGCCCAACTGACCGCGGTGGCGGCCATCGGCATGGCGAATGTATTCAGCCTGCCGGTATCCACCACGCATGTGCTGTCGTCCGGCGTGGCGGGCACCATGATCGCCAACCGCAGCGGCCTGCACCACGGCACGGTGCGCACGATTCTGCTTGCCTGGGTGCTGACGCTACCGGCGTCGATGCTGCTTGCGGCGGGCCTGTTCTGGCTGGGCGTGCAGTTCGCCGGATAGCACACGCGCCCGGACGCCGGGCAACCCCGCCAGGCTCCGGCCGTGCGGGCGCCCTGCCTACATCAGCACGGCCACCAGGCCGTATGCCGCCACCCCCACGATCACGGCCACCCCGGCATTGCCGGATTTCCACACGGCCACGGCGGTGGCCGCCAGCCCGGCCGCGTAGGCCGCGACCTCCGTGGCGTTATCCAGGGCAAGCACATCGGGCACGATGACCGCCGCGGCAATACCGGCCAGCAAGGCCGGCCCCAGCGCCGCCAGCGACGACCCTTCGGCCAGGCGCCGCAACAGGCGGCTGCGGGGCGGCAACAGGAATGGCAATGCGCGCGTCAGGTAGGTGATCACGGCCATCGCGGCCACCGCGCCCCAGAAGCCCAGCCCGTCCGTCATGGCGCGCCTCGCGGCC
>NZ_JAJMLX010000015.1 GCF_020991325.1 Bordetella petrii
CTAGGATATTCTCGTGAATACCATGGTTTTCGACACCCGCCTGGCCACGAAAAACGACCTGAAGCCGCTGGCCACGCAAGACGGCCGCCAAGCGGGCGCCGACACCACGCAAGTCATAATCCTTCGCTTCAATCGTGCGGCAGGTATCCGCCTGCCGCCCTACGTTGTCTTCTATTCTTCCTATGCTAAATGTCGTCATTCTTGCCGCCGGACTGGGCAAACGCATGCAGTCCGATCTTCCTAAAGTGCTGCATTCCCTGGCCGGCAAACCCATGCTCGAGCACGTGCTCGACAGCGCCAGCCAACTCGAGCCCGGCCGCATCGTGGTGGTGGTGGGCCACGGCGCCGACCGCGTGCGGGGGGCTTTCGAAGGCCGTCCCGGCCTGAGCTTCGCCCTGCAGCAGCCGCAGCATGGCACGGGCCATGCGGTGCAGCAGGCCGTGCCCCTGCTGCAGGAGGACGGCAGCGATGACGTCACCCTGGTGCTGTACGGCGACGTGCCCCTGGTGCAGCCGGAAACGCTGCGCCGCCTGCTGCAGGCGCGCGGGCAGGGCGCCGCGGTGCTGACCGAAATCCTGGACGACGCCACTGGCTACGGGCGCATCGTGCGCGACGACAAGGGCCAGGTGTTGCGCATCGTCGAACACAAAGACGCCAGCGAAGCCGAGCGCGCCATCAGCGAAGTCAACACCGGCATTCTGGTGGCGCCCACGGCCAAACTGAAAGACTGGCTGGGCCGCATCGACAACAACAATGCCCAGGGCGAGTACTACCTGACCGACGTCATCGGCCTGGCCGTGGCCGACGGCGTGCCGGTGGGCGCGGCCCAGCCCGATGCCGGCTGGGAAACGCTGGGCGTCAACAGCCGCGTGCAGCAGGCCGAACTGGAGCGCCGCTGGCAGCACGAACAGGCCCGGCGCCTGCTCGAGGCCGGCGTCACGTTGGCCGACCCCGCGCGTTTCGACGTGCGCGGATCGCTGGCTTGCGGCCGCGACGTGTTCATCGACGTGGGCTGCGTGTTCGAAGGCAAGGTCGAACTGGCCGACGGCGTGCGCGTGGGCCCGCACTGCGTGCTGCGCGACGCGTCGATCGGCGCGGGCACGCATATCGAAGCCTTCAGCCACGTGCAACAAGCCACCGTGGGCGGCGATGCGCGCATCGGCCCGTACGCGCGCCTGCGTCCCGGCGCCAAGCTGGGCGACCGCACCCACGTGGGCAACTTTGTTGAAATCAAGAACAGCGTGCTGGACGTCGACAGCAAGGCCAACCACCTGGCCTACATTGGCGATGCCGATATCGGGGCGCGCGTGAACGTGGGCGCGGGCACCATTACCTGCAATTACGACGGCGCCAATAAATTCCGCACCGTCATCGAAGACGATGCGTTCATCGGGTCCGACACCCAACTGGTGGCGCCCGTGCGCGTGGGCCGCGGCGCCACGCTGGGCGCGGGCACCACCCTGACCCGCGATGCGCCCGCCGAGAAGCTGACCGTCTCGCGCCCCAAGCAGACCACGATCGAGGGCTGGAAGCGTCCCCAGAAGAAATCGTGAGCGCCGGGCCAGCGGCCTCGTCCGGGCCGAACGCGCGCCAGCCGCTGCCTGACGGCCTGCCCACGCCCCGACGCTACTGGGCGGCCGCCACGGTGCTTACCGGCATCAGCCTGTCGGTGTTGGACACCACCATTGCCAACGTGGCGCTGCCCACGATCGCGGCCGATCTGGACGCCCTGCCGTCGCAGGCGGTATGGGTCGTCAACGCCTACAACCTGGCGGTGGTGGTGCTGCTGCTGCCGCTGTCGGCGTTGGCCGAGCGTGTTGGATTCAAGCGCATGTTCACCATCGGCCTGTCGCTGTTCGCGCTGGCTTCGCTATCGGGCGCCCTGTCGCAATCGTTGTGGCAATTGACCCTGGCGCGCGTGGTGCAGGGCGTGGGCGCCGCGACGCTGATGTGCATGTTCGGCGGGCTGGTGCGCAATATCTACCCCTTGCACATGCTGGGGCGCGGCATCAGCATCAACGCCACCACGGTCGCGGTCATGTCGGTGCTGGGTCCCACGCTGGGTTCCGTCATTCTGGAAATCGCCCACTGGCGCTGGATCTTCGCCATCAACCTGCCCATCTGCGTGGCTGTGATGTTCGGCCTGCGCCACCTGCCCGAGGTGCCGCGCAACAACGTCAAACTCGACTGGCTGAGCGCCCTGCTGTGCATGCTGACGCTGGGCGTGTTCATCTCGGGCGTGGATACCCTGGGCCAGAATGCCTGGCGCGGCGGCCTGATGATATTGCTGGCCACGGTGGCCGGCTGGCTGCTGGTGCGGCGTGCCGGCAAACAGCCGGCGCCGCTGGTGCCGGTGGATTTGCTGGGCATCCGGCCCCTGGCATTCGCCGTGGCGGCGTCGGCCTGCACTTTCGCCGCTCAGATGGCGTCCTTCGTATCGCTGCCGTTTTATTTCCAGCAGGTGCTGGGGCGGCCTTATCTTGAGGTGGGTTTGCTGATGGGCGCCTGGCCGGTGGGCACCGCCATCGTGGCTCCGTTGGCGGGCCGCATGTCGGACCGCTATTCGGCGGCCATGCTCAGCGGCGTGGGGGCCGCCGCCATGGTGCTGGGCCTGGGCGTGCTGGCCTTCCTGCCGCTGACCGCGTCCAACCCCTGGATCATGGTCGCCATGTTCATCACGGGCATGGGCTTCGGGTTTTTCCAGACACCCAACAATCGCGCCATGCTGTCATCGGCGCCGCGCCAGCGCAGTGGCGCCGCGGGCGGGCTGCAGGCCACCACCCGCGTGTTCGGCCAGAGCTTCGGCACGGCGCTGGTGGCCATTGCGTTCGGCATGGGCGGCGCCAGCGGCCCGACCCTGGCCCTGGTGGCCGCTACCTTGTGCGCGGCCTTGGCGGTAGGCGTGAATGCGGTGCGGGTTAACAAGCTGAAAGTGGTTTGAGTATCAGCCGCGGCGTGCCGAGCCGTGTTCGACTTCAGCGTGGCGCCGCGCGATCAGCGAGGCCCGCTCGCGCATCATGGCCACAATCTGGGGCAGCCGCCGGGCATTGAGCCGGTCGGCCATGGCGGTGATGGTCACCGCGGCCAGCGGCACCCCATCGGCCTTGCGTACCGGCACTGCAATGGCGCTGGTGCCCGGCATCAAGCCATGCGGGGCATGGGCGATGCCCTCGGCCCTGGCAGTTTCCACGCGCCGCATCAGTTCCTGAGTGCTTTCGCCCATGACTTCCAGGCGGCGCTGGTTCGAGCGGATCAGCGCGTCGCTTTCCTTGCGAGGCAGGCAGGACAGCAGCGCGACTCCCGATACGCCGATACCCAAGGGGCGGCGCACGCCCACTTCAATCGATAGAACCTGGATGGGATAAAGGCCCGTCTTGCGGCCGATGCAGATTGAATCCGCGCCGTGCCGCACGCTCAGGAAAACCGTGTCCCCCGCTTGTTCCGCCAGGTCGGCCAGGTACGGGTCGGCAATCGTCAGCAAGGGGAAGCGGCGCGTGCGCGCCAGGCCCAGCAGCGTGACTTCGGGCCCGATCAGGTAGTGCCGGGTGGCCGGATCTTGCGTAATCGCGCCTTCCTGCGCCAGCGTCTTCAGCAGGCGATGCACGGTGGGCTGGTTCAGGCCCGACATCTGCACCAGGTCGGTCAGGCGCACGCCACGTTCCTGTCCGCATGCCACCAGCCGCAGCAAGGCAATGGCGCGGCGTACGGTCTGGCTGCCGCCGCCATCTTCGAGTTCGGCTGGGGCGGTGGGGGGCTTGGGACTCATTCGGCCTTGGAAGTCAGGATGGTTTTCGGGGTCTGGGCGATGGCGGCCTTGGTGACGATGGGCCCCAGCCCTGCATAGTTCGGCCCGGCCAGCCGGGCCACCGGCCGTAGCATGGCCGTGTCGATTTTGCCGTCGCGCAGCAGGCCGTCGCGCACGTGCACCACCAGTACCTCGCCCACGAAGAATTCGGCGCCCGTGTCGCCAAAGGGAATGATGCTGTGCAGCCGGCATTCCATGCTGATGGGTGCGGCCTGCAGCCGCGGTGGCACGACCATGGCGCTGGGCTGCAGGGCCAGCCCCAGCAGCTCTGGTTCGCTGGTGTCGGCGGGATACTCGACGGCGCTTTGGTGGATGGCGTCGATCATCGTCTCGTCGCCGATATTGACCACGAACTCGCGCGCCGCATGGATATTGCGGGCCGTGTCCTTGCGCACGCCCGCCTTGCGGCCCATGTTGATGCCCACCATCGGCGGTTTGTTCGACACGAAGGTAAAACAACTGAATGGGGCCAGGTTCACCACGCCCTCGTGGCCCTGGGTGGTGACCCAGGCGATAGGGCGCGGAACCACCACGCCCGTCATCAGGCGGTAGGTTTGTTCGGGATTCAGGTCGGCGCAGCGGATTTGTGTCATGGCTGTTGGAATAATAGTCCAATTATCGGACTTTTTATAGAGAGTAAAGGGAATCAATAGCCCAGAATAGCGCCTTGATTTCTGATTCAGAATATCAATTCACATAAGGAAACGACGAATGTCCTTTGCCAATAAAGTCCATTATTTGGATTTTTTTTGGCGATTTTTGTTGTAGGCGGCCGGCCGCATCACTACATTGCGGGTCTACCAGCACGGTTGCCGTACGGCGCGCAGGTGGCGCCCGCGGTGCCCGGCATAACAACAGCACGCCCGGCCAGGAGACAACACATGAAACATTCCCTTTTGCGCAGCCTGTTCGCATTGACCGCATTCGTCGCTTTCGCCGCGCATGCCGCGTGGCCCGACAAGCCCGTGCGCATCGTGGTTCCGTATCCGCCCGGCGGCAACGTCGACGTGGCGGCGCGCATCATCGCACCGGGGCTGCAAAAGGCCTTCGGCCAGCCATTCATCGTCGACAACAAGCCTGGCGCGGGCGGCACCATCGCGGCCGAAAGCGTGGCGCGCTCGGCGCCCGATGGCTACACCCTGTTCCTGGGCGCGAACGGCCCGCTGCTGTTCAGCCCCGTCATTTTCGGGCGCGCCGACTACAAATGGGACCAGGAGTTCGAGCCCATCAGCTCGGTTTCATACACCCCGCTGGTGCTGCAAGTGCGGCCGTCATTGCCCGTGAAAAACCTGGGCGAACTGCTGCAGCTTGCAAAAAAAGACCCCAACAAGCTGAACATGGCGTCGCCGGGTGCGGGTACCACCAACCACCTGGTCAGTGAGCTGCTGCAGTCGATCACGGGCGCGCACTGGACCACCGTGCACTACAAGGGCAATGCCCCCGCCACCACCGACCTGCTGGGCGGACAGGTGGATTTCAACTTCGACCAGGTGTCCGTTGCGCTGCCTTTCATCAAGGAAGGCAAGGTGCGCGGCCTGGCCGTCAGTACCGCCGAGCGTGTGCCGTCGCTGCCCGATGTTCCCACTTTCGCCGAAGCCGGCGTCCAGGGCATGGAAGCATCGACGTTCACCGGCATGGTCGCGCCCAAAGGCACGCCGGCCGACATTACTCACCGCATCAGCCAGGAACTGATCAAGATCCTGGGCCAGCAGGAAGTGAAAGACAAGTTCGCGGCGCTGGGCGCGCAAGCCAGCGGCAGCACGCCAGAGAATTTCGCGGCGTATATCTCGAAAGAAGACGCGCGCTGGATTCCCATCATCAAGAAAGCGGGCATCAAGGCCAACTGAGCCCGCCCGTTCCATTCCTTTTGCTTGCACCTACACAATGAAGCGCACCAGTATCTACGCAGACGGGTTCAGCCACAAGAACCCTATTCCGGCGGCTTGCCGCATCGGCGGCATGCTGTATTCGGGCAGCATCCAGGGCACCGACCCCGCCACGGGCGAGTACGGCGCCACGCTCGAGGCGCAATGCGAGCTGATGTTCGAACACGTGCGGCGCATCGTGCTGGCTGGCGGGGGAACGCCGGAAAACATCATCAAGATGACGGTATGGATGAACGACCGCTCGCAGCGCGCCGCGCTGAATGTGCCCTGGCTGAAGATGTTTCCCGACAGCGCTTCCCGGCCGGCGCGCCACACCATGCAGGCCGCCCTGGACGGCGGCAAGCTGATCGAATGCGATTTCATCGCAGTCATAGCCTGAGGACGCCATGCCGGATTATTTGCCGTTCCACCCCCAGCCCAGCGCACCCGGCCGGCCCTTGCCGCCGCTAAGCTGCGATAGCCAGTTCCACGTCTTCGGGCCGCGCAGCCAGTATCCCGTGCGCGCCGGCGCCGCCTACGAGATGCCCACCGCCACCATCGACGTTGCGCTGCGCCTGCACCGCACCCTGGGCATCGAGCGCGGCGTGATCGTGCAGGCCACCACCTACGGCGCCGACCACCAAGTGGTGCTGGACGGCCTGGCCGCCGCCGGCCCCAATTACCGGGGCTGCGCCAATGCCGCCGTGCTGCTGGAATGCGACGACGCCTATCTGGACCGCCTGCACGCCGCCGGCGTGCGCGGCGCGCGCTTCACCCGCCAGGCGCTGGGCATCGTGATGACACCGGCGGATTTCCAGCGCGCCATTGCCCGCATCCGCGAACTGGGCTGGTACGCCAAGTTCCAGCCCGAGCCCGAAGGCATCATGGACCAGGTTTCCCTGTTCGACAGCCTGGACATTCCGGTGCTGATCGACCACATGGGCCGTGCCGACCCCGCCCGGGACGGCGACGATCCCACCCTGCGCAAGCTGGTCGAGCTGCTGGGGCGCGGCAACTTCTGGGTGATGCTGTCGCTGACGGAAAAGCTGTCGCGCCAGGGTTACCCCTGGGACGACGTGGTGCCCGTGGCGCAGGCCTGCATCCAGGCCGCGCCCGATCGCGTGGTGTGGGGCAGCGACTGGCCCCATCCCGTGTCCGTCAAGGCCACGCCCGACGAGGGGCGCCTGGTGGATCAGTTGTTCCGCTATGCGGGCAATGACGCCACCTTGAAGCAGATCCTGGTCGACAACCCTGCCACCCTGTTCGGATTCGATCGATGAAACTGATTTCTTTCCTGGCCGGCGGCCATGCGCGCTTCGGCGTTGTGACCGAACACGGGGTGGTGGACATGACCGATCGCCTTGGCGGCGGTGTGTCCTCGCTGCGCGCGGTGCTGGGCTCGGACTCCGCCCTGGCGCACATGCGCGAACTTGCCGGTACCGTCGCCCCAGATCTCGACATTGCCAGCCTCGCACTGCTTGCGCCCATTCCCGACCCGGGCAAGATCATCTGCGTGGGCGTCAACTACGGCAAGCGCAACGAAGAATACCGCGATGGCACTGCGGCACCGGCCTACCCCAGCGTGTTCCCGCGATTCCCGGCTTCGTTCGTGGCGCACGGCCAGCCGCTGCTGCGCCCGCGCGAATCCGCGCAGCTGGACTACGAGGGCGAGATCGCCATCGTCATCGGCAAAGGCGGCAGGCGTATCGCGGAAGACCAGGCGGAATCCCATATCGCCGGCCTGACCTGCCTGAACGAAGGCACGGTGCGCGACTGGGTGCGCCATGGCAAGTTCAACGTTACCCAGGGCAAGAATTTCGACGCCAGCGGGGCCGTCGGCCCCTGGCTTGTCACCGCCGATGAGTTCGACGGCTACGACAACCTGACCGTCACCACGCGCGTCAACGGCGAAGTGCGGCAACACGACTCCACCGCCAACCTGATGTTCTCGTTCCGCTATTTGATTCACTACATCTCGACCTGGACGGCATTGCAGCCGGGCGACATCATTTCCACGGGCACGCCCGTGGGCGCGGGCGTACGTTTCGATCCGCCGCGCTTCCTGCAGCCCGGCGACCGCGTCGAGGTCGAGGTATCGGGAGTGGGCGTGCTGGCGAACAGCGTCGCCGACGAAGCGGAGGCCGCGCCATGCTGAGCCAGGCCGACCGCCAGGAAGCCGCGCGCCTGTTACTGCAGGCCGAGCGTACGGCCGTGCCCGTCACGCAACTGGACCAGACCTTTCCGGACATCGACATCGCGGATGCCTACGCCATTCAGCAAGAGGCCATCGCCGCCAGAATCGCCGCCGGCGCGCGCCTGCGCGGCCACAAGATCGGCCTGACCTCGAAAGCCATGCAAAGCACCGTGGGCATAGACGAGCCCGATTACGGCCACTTGCTGGACGACATGTTCTACGACGACGGCGACAAGATCGAGGTCGGCCGGTTCATCGTACCGCGCGTCGAGGTGGAACTGGCGTTCATCCTGGGCCGGCCATTGAGCGGCCCGGGCGTGACGCTGACGGATGTGCTGGGTGCCACGGAATACGTGGTGCCCGCCCTGGAGCTGATCGACGGGCGCAGCAAATATCCACGCCGCATCGTGGACAACATCGCCGACAACGCCGCCTGCGCCGGCATCATCCTGGGCGGCCGGCCGGTGCGGCCCTTCGACATCGACCTGCGCTGGGTGGCGGCGCTGCTGTACAAGAACGGCGTGATTGAAGAATCGGGCGTGTCGGCCGCGGTGCTGGGCCACCCCGGCATGGGAGTGGCTTGGCTGGCCAACAAGCTGGCGCCCTTCGGCACCAGTCTCGAGGCGGGGCATGTGGTGCTGGCGGGGTCTTTCACGCGCACCGTGGCCGTGGCCCAGGGCGACACCATCCACGCCGACTACGGCCCAATGGGCAGCATCAGCGTCCAGTTCGTCTAGGAAGCGGCCCACCCCGGCGCGTGCGGCACTGCGCCCTTATAATGCGCCCAAATACCTACCATTTGGGCGTTGCGCATGAAAATCACGGTTATAGGCACAGGCTACGTGGGGCTGGTTTCGGGCGCCTGCCTGGCCGACATGGGCAACGACGTCATCTGCCTGGATGTCGATGCCGCCAAGATCCAGATGCTGCAGCAGGGCGGCATACCCATCTACGAGCCCGGCCTGGATGAACTGGTCAAGCGCAATGCGCAGGCCGGCCGCCTGCGCTTTACCGTAGACATCGCCGAAAGCGTGGCGTTTGGCGATGTGCAATTCATTGCCGTGGGCACTCCGCCCGGTGAAGACGGGTCCGCAGACCTGCAGCATGTGCTGTCCGCCGCGCGCAATATTGCCCGCCACATGACCACCCGTAAGGTGGTGGTCGACAAGTCCACCGTGCCCGTGGGCACCGCCGACAAGGTGTGCCAGGCCATGGCCGACGTGCTGGCCGAGCGCGGCGCCGACGTGCCCTTCAGCGTGGCCTCGAATCCCGAATTCCTGAAAGAGGGCGCGGCCATCAAAGATTTCATGAGCCCCGACCGCATCATCGTCGGGGCCGACGACGACTACACCATCGACGTCATGCGGCGCATTTACGCGCCGTTCCAGCGCACGCACGAACGCCTGATGGTCATGGACGTGCGCTCGGCCGAACTGACCAAGTACGCCGCCAACGCCATGCTGGCCACGCGTATTTCGTTCATGAACGAAATGGCCAACCTGGCCGAGGCGCTGGGCGCCGACGTAGAGCAGGTACGCCGCGGCATCGGTGCCGACCCGCGTATCGGCTACCACTTTTTGTACCCTGGCGTGGGCTACGGCGGGTCGTGCTTTCCCAAAGACGTGCAGGCGCTGGTACAAACCGCCGCCGAACATGGCTTGCCCATGCGTGTGGTGTCGGCCGCCGAAGCCGCCAACGGCGCGCAAAAACTGCGCCTGTCGCAGAAAGTGGTGGCGCGCTTCGGCGAAGACTTGTCGGGCCGCACCTTCGCGCTGTGGGGCCTGGCGTTCAAGCCCAACACCGACGATATGCGCGAGGCCCCCAGCCTGACGGCCATCGCCGAACTCACGCGCCGCGGCGCCCGCGTGCGGGCCTACGACCCTATCGCCATGCCGCATTCCCGCGAACTGCTGGCGCAGAATACGGCGGTGGAATTCGCCGACGACATGTACCAGGCGCTGGACGGCGCCGACGGCCTGTTGATCGCCACCGAATGGAAGGTATTCCGCGCGCCCGACCTGGAACGCGTGCGCGCGTTGCTGAAAACCCCGCTGGTCATCGACGGCCGCAACCTGTACGTGCCCGCCGAGATGACGGCCCAGGGCTTCGAATACCAAGGCATTGGGCGTGCATGAAGATCCTGCAGCTCAATTTCGAGAAAGGCTGGCGGGGCGGCGAACGCCAGACGCTGTACTGCATGCGCGCGTTCCGCGCCGCCGGCCACCAGGTTGAATTGCTATGCCGCCAGGGTGGGCCGCTGCAGGCCCGCGCTGGCGAAGAAGGCTTCGCGGCGCACGGCGTGCGCAACGTGCCGGGCCAACTGGCGTTCCTGGCCGGCGCGGGGCGCCGCTACGACATCGTGCATGCCCAGACGGCCAATACCGTTACCTGGGCCGTGCTGACCAAGCTGCTGCATCGCCGCCCGGTGGTGTTTTCGCGCCGCACCTCGTTCGAGGTGAAGCGGGGCGAAGAATGGAAAACCGGCACCAAGTGGCGTTGCGTCGACGGCTTCGTGGCCATCAGTGAAATGGCCGCGGCCGAGCCGCGCCGGCTGGGCGTGCGGCCCGCCATCATCCGCAGCGCGGTCGAACCGCACGTGGTCAGCCAGGATAACGTCGACAGGCTGGTCGGCGAACTGGGCCTGCAGGGCAAGAAGGTGCTGGCCACATCCGCCGCGCTGATCCGCGACAAAGACCCGGTAACCCTGATCCGCGCCGTGGGCGAGCTGGCCCGTGCGCGCAGCGATTTCGTGTTCGTGCACTTCGGCGCCGGGGGCAACCGCGAAGCCGAGGCGCGCGCCGAAGTGCAGGCGCTGGGACTGCAGAACGTATACCTGTTCGCGGGTTTCCGCAAAGGCATCGAAGACTTCTACAGCATCTTCGACGTGTTCGTCATGAGCTCGGTGGAAGAGGCCCTGGGCAGCAGCGTGCTGGACGCCTTCCTGCAGCGCGTGCCGGTAGTGTCCACCGATGCCGGCGGCCTGAAAGAAAGCCTGGCCGACGGCCGCGGCGTGCTGTGCCCGGCGGGCGACGCGCACGCCCTGGCGCAAGGCATGGCGCGCTGCCTGGACGACGCCGAATTCCGCGCCGCCTGCACCCAGCGCGCCTACGACTACGTGCGCACCGAGCACGACGTTACCGAAATGGGCCGGCGCTACCTGATCCTGTTCGAGCACCTGCTGGCCAAGCGCCGGGGGCGGTGAACGAGGCAGGGCACGCCAAGTGTCTGGTTCCCATGACGCGACCTTAGGCGGCCGCGGCGAGTTTTCGCGGGTATTGCCGGGTGTCTGGCTCCCGTCAGGGTGCCAGACACCGTTGTCTGCCGCCGCGCTATCACCCCGCCACGTCTATCCGCGTTTCGAACTTGGCCCGGTGCACCGAGAAAAACGTGCGCACGTTGCGCACATTGGCCTGCGCCGTGAACGCCCGATGCACCAGGGCATGGTAGGCCGGCATGTCCCGCACCTGCGCCACCACCACGAAATCCGGCCCCGGCGACACGCGGTAGCACTGCAGCACCGCCGGCTCGTCCAGCAGGCTGCGCTCGAAAGCGTCCAGGCTTTCCGCCGCCTGCACGTCCAGGGTGATCTCGACAATTGCCGTCAACGTGCTGCCCAACTTCTCGGGCGCCAGTATCGCCACCTGCCGCGCAATGACCCCGGATTCCACCAGCCGCCGTACCCGCCGCAGGCAGGTTGGCGGCGAAGCATGCACGCGCGCCGCCAGTTCCTGGTTGGTCAGGGCGCAGTCATCTTGCAGCTGATCCAGGATGCGGCGGTCCAGATCGTCCAGCTCAATGGGCTGAATAGACGATTCATGCATATTTATTTCTTAAAAATAGATAAAACGAAAGAATATTTAATCACGTTTGTGTAAGAAAATCGACGTTCATATAGAGGACAAATAAGAAATCAAATTTCAGGCCAGCCAGGGCACAATGCGCCGATACGCAAATTACCGGAGAGATTCCTATGTGCGGCATTGTTGGCGCCGTCGCCCAGCGCGACATCACCCCCATCCTGGTCGAAGGCCTGAAGCGGCTGGAATACCGCGGCTACGACTCGTGCGGCGTGGCGCTGTACATCGACGGCCACCTGCGCCGCACCCGCAGCACCGAGCGCGTGGCCGAACTGGCCGACCAGATCGCGCAGGACAAGCTGGCCGGCTTCACCGGCATCGCCCACACCCGCTGGGCCACCCACGGCGTGCCGGCCACGCATAACGCCCACCCGCATTTCTCGCACCTGGGCAAAGACGAGCCGCGCATCGCCCTGGTCCACAACGGTATCATCGAGAACCACGATGACCTGCGCAACGAACTAAAGGCCGCCGGCTACGTGTTCGAAAGCCAGACCGACACCGAAGTAATCGCCCACCTGGTCAACCACCTGTACAACGGCGACCTGTTCGAGGCCGTGCAACAAGCCGTGCGCCGCCTGCATGGCGCCTACGCCATCGCCGTGTTCTGCCGCGACGAGCCGCACCGTGTAGTGGGCGCCCGCCAGGGCTCGCCCCTGGTGGTGGGCGTGGGCCAGAACGAGAATTTCCTGGCGTCCGACGCTCTGGCCCTGGCCGGCACTACCGACCAGATCATCTACCTTGAAGACGGCGACGTGGTCGACCTGCAGCTGTCGCGCGTGTGGATTACCGACACCGAGGGCAAGCCCGTGCAGCGCAAGGTGCATAGCGTGCAAGTGCACACCGGCGCCGCGGAACTCGGCCCGTATCGCCACTATATGCAGAAAGAAATCTTCGAACAGCCGCGCGCCGTGGGCGACACGCTGGCCGACATCGAAGCCATCACCCCCGAATTGTTCGGCGACGATGCGCACAAGGTGTTCAAGAACATAGATTCGCTGCTCATCCTGGCTTGCGGCACCAGCTACTACGCCGGCCTGACCGCCAAATACTGGATCGAGTCCATCGCCAAAGTGCCGGTGGCCGTGGAAATTGCCAGCGAATACCGCTACCGCGACAGCGTGCCCAACCCGCGCAGTCTGGTCGTCACCATCTCGCAATCCGGCGAAACCGCCGACACCCTGGCTGCCTTGAAGCACGCGCGTTCGCTGGGCATGGAGCAGACGCTGACCATCTGCAACGTGGCCACCAGCGCCATGGTGCGCGAGTGCAAGCTGTCGTACATCACGCGCGCCGGCGTGGAAATCGGCGTGGCGTCCACCAAGGCATTCACCACCCAGCTGACTGCCCTGTTCCTGTTGACGCTGGTGCTGGCCAAGACGCGCGGCCAACTGACCGCCGAGCAGGAAACCGAGCACATGAAGGCGCTGCGCCATTTACCCGCCGCCATCGGATCGGTGCTGGCGCTGGAACCGCAGATCATGGCCTGGGCCGATCGTTTCGCCAGCAAGGAAGACGCCTTGTTCCTGGGCCGTGGCATGCATTACCCCATTGCCCTGGAAGGCGCGCTGAAGCTGAAGGAAATCAGCTACATCCACGCCGAGGCCTACCCGGCCGGTGAACTGAAGCACGGCCCGCTGGCGCTGGTTACCGACCAGATGCCCGTCGTGACCATCGCGCCGAAAGACTCGTTGCTGGAAAAGCTGAAGTCCAACATGCAGGAAGTGCGCGCGCGCGGCGGCGAGCTGTATGTGTTCGCCGACGCCGACAGCCGCATCGCCAGCGAAGACGGCATGCACGTGATCCGCATGCCCGAGCATTACGGCATGCTGTCGCCCATTCTGCACACCGTGCCGCTGCAACTGCTGTCGTATCACACGGCGTGCGCGCGGGGCACCGATGTGGACAAGCCGCGGAACCTGGCTAAGAGTGTGACGGTGGAGTAGGGGCGGTGGCCAGGGCAACCTGGCTTTCAGTCAGAAACAAGGCCTGCGTATGGGTCATAGTGCCAACCCAAACTCTGTTTCGGGGGCCATTGTGGCGACTGGCACTGAGCAACGTAAAATGTCAGCCCTCCAGCCTCTACATGCTCCCCTTATGAACCTTGAACGACTGCGTCGCGAATTTCCCGACTTCGACATAACAACCCTGCCGCCCCTACCCGACGGGTATTTCGACTCCTCAAGCTACATCGATGCAGCTCCTTCATTCGAGAACGCGGAGCGCGGTTTGAAAGTGTATGTCGACTACGCCAACTATGCCGACCGCGAATCTGGCAGGAGCCAGCGCTTCTGCGTTTCTCGCTACGACGAGGAAGCTGGCGACTTCGAGGACGTAGCCCTGTCGACTAACGATTGGGCCGAAGTCACGCGCTTCCTGACTGCCTGAACCCCTCGCCAGGGGCGATCGGTTTCCGCTCCGATCGTCGGGTGATCGACCCCGCGCAATGCGGGGCATGAGGCGGTTTTCAATTCGGCTTTATCCCCGCCTCTTTCACAACAGCGGCCCATCGCGCGATTTCGTTTCGCACATACTGGTCGGCTTCCTGGGGCGAGCCCGTCTTTACTTCGGCGCCCAGTTCGGCCAGCTTGCCGGCCAGGCGGTCGCCGCGCAGTATCGTATTCAAACCCTGGTTCAGGGTGTCCACGACATCGGCGGGGGTCTGGGCGGGTGCCAGCAGCACGAACCAACCCATGACATCGAATCCTGGGTAGCCGCTTTCCGCAACGGTGGGCCGGTCGGGCAGCAGGCTGGACCGTTTTGCCGTGGTCACGGCCAGCGCATCGACCTTGCCGCTCTTGATGTGCGGCAGCATGACGGCGATGTTGTCGAACATCATGCCGGTCCGGCCGGCGATCAGGTCCGGCAGCGCCGCCGAGCTGCCTTTGTAGGGCACATGCAGGATGTCGACGTCGGCGGACTTTTTGAACAATTCGCCGGCCAGGTGCTGGCCGGTACCGGGGCTGGCCGATGCGAACGCCACTTCGCCCGGGTGCTGCTTCAGATAACGGGTCAGGTCGCCCACTGAGCCATGGGGCAGCTTGGGGTTGACGACCAGCACATAAGGCGTGGTGGCCACCATGCCGATGGCCGTGAATGCGTTTGCGGTGTCGAACGGCAAAGTCGGGTACAGCGAGGCGTTCACGGCGTGGCTGCTGGGCGCGAACAGCAAGGTGTTGCCATCGGGCGCCGCCTGGGCCACGGACGACGCGGCGATGTTGCCGCTGGCTCCGGCGCGGTTCTCGACGATGACGTCGCGGCCTATTTGCGTGCTCAATTCGTTGGCGATCAGCCGCGCCATGACGTCGGTGGTGCCGCCGGGCGGGAACCCGACTTCCAGGCGAATGGGAGGCGCTGCCTGCAGGGGCGTGTGCAAGGCCGACAGACAGGCCAGTGTGGCAAGCGCGCGCATGGGGCGCAGAAAGAATCCGTGCATGGGGTGTCTCCTCCGGGTAATGCGGTAGTTGTTCTTAGTGATTCTCTACCGGCGCAAGTGTCAGTGTTTCACCGTGCGCGGTGCGAATCACCAGGTATGAAAGTGGTGTTGCCTGATCGGGGACGCCGCGATGCTGGCTTCGCCGGTCCGCCAGCGGCGCCCCTTGAGGGGATGAGCCCGGACTTCACGACACCGCGGCCAGCGCGTTCTTGAGCGATGCGCCGTCTTCCTGTTCTGGCTTGATCACGTAGCCTGATTTTTCGCCGCGCATCGAGCAGCGCATCATGTGGCGGGCCTGGCTTTGGTCAAAGTCCTTCAATGCGATGTGCAGGGTGCAACGGTTGTCCCACATGACGACATCGTTCAACGCCCATTGGTGCCGGTAGACGAATTCCGGCGAGGTGGCGTGGCTGTTCAGGAATTGCAGCAAGGGACGGCTTTCTTCTTCGGTCATGCCCACGAAGTTGCGGATACGCTCGCTGACGAACAGCAGCTTGCGGCCAGTTTCCGGGTGCGTGCGCACCACGGGGTGGGCAATGGGGGGATTGGCGCGCTTCATTTCGGCGATCTGGGCCGGGTCGCGGCGCTCGAATCCCTTGATCAAGGTGATGTCGTGCACGGCTTCCAGCGATTCGACAAAGTCGCGCAGCACCGGGCTGAGCGTTTCGTAGGCCATGTACATATTGGCGAACATGGTGTCGCCTCCTACGGCCGGCTTTTCTTTGCACATCAGCACCGAGCCCTTGGCGGGCCGGTCGGTATAGGTAAGGTCGGCATGCCAGTTGCGTCCGGTATTGCGGGTTTCCGACGGCTTGCCGTTACGGGGCTTGTTGGATACCAGCAGCACCTCGGGATAGTCCGGGTCGCGGTAATAGGGCACGTTGTCATTGCGTTCGACTTCGCCCATCTGGGCCGTGAAGGCAATCAGTTCCGGTGCATTCAGGTTCTGGTCCGGAAATACCAGCACCAGGTGCTGGTGCCAGGCTGCCTGAACCGCGGCGGCCTGTTCGGGCGGCAAAGGCCGCCGCAGATCCAGCCCGGTAACCCGGGCGCCCGCTGCATAGCCCAGCGGGGTGACATTGATATTGGTCATGACAGTCTCCTTGATCCGGCGGCAGCGGCCGCTGGATGCAGTATATTAAAGTCGATTGTCGTTTGTCGACAAAAATATAACTGTCCCGAGCAGCCCAGTTTCCGCGGCCGGCCCTCGCCCTGGCCGACGGTATACTGGCCGCCAACCCCTCCCGCACCAGAGAGTCCATGTCCGGCGCGAACGCCTATTTCGAGAAAGAATCGACCCGAATTGGCCGCCTGGCCAAATCCCTGCCTGAACAAGTGGCCGAATCCTTGTTGGCCGCCATTCACGATGGCGCGATCGCGCCCGGCGAGCGGTTGAAAGAAGAAATCTACGCAGAGCGGTTCGCCGTCAGCCGCAGCACCGTGCGCGAAGCCATGGCGTTGCTGGAACGGCGCGGCGTGGTCGAACGCGTTCCCCGGTATGGAGTGCGGGTGATCGCGGTGGATGCGGAGGAAATCGAAGAAATCTTCAATATCCGCGCGCAGTTGCTGGGGTTGGCCGCTCGCTTGGTAACCGAGAAACCGCCAGAAGGCTTCGTAGCCCAATTGGTGGAACGGGCAGCCGATTTGCGGAAGCTGGCCGATGCCGCCGACACGGCCCCGGGCGATTACGCCAGCCTGTCCATTGATACCCAACGCATGCTGATGGGCGCGTGCCCGGGCAAGCGGCTGCGAACGATATACGAAGGGCTCAGCGACCAGGCGTTATGGCGCTATGCGATACGGGAAAAATCCATCAGTTTCAGTACCCAGCAAAGACGGCGCGAGTCGGCCGCGGACTGGACACGATTGGCGCAGGCAGTGGCGGCTTCAGAAGGCGCGGCCGCGGAGTCGGCTGCCAAGGAACTGTTGCTGGCGTCGTATCGGGCGGTTGTGGTTGCCTTGGGGGCGGACGGAAAGGCTTAGCGGCGGTGCGCAAGATGTTTCCTGGCTGCTGCCAGCTTCCGCAAGAAAGACATAATGACCTCGCCCAGCCGGCTTGGTTCGTCGTACGGCAGTCCATGCCCAATAAGTTGAACCAACTCATGAAAACCGGGGGTTGGAGGCCTGAGCACTTTGAATGCTTCGGGCCTGGTCTGGAGTCTTGCTTCGACCAGAGATTTGACGATCTCGGCGGAGCGGCAGGGGTTTCGTTGGCGCTCCCGGGCGAGCAGGTCAGGCCTTGCCGCCTCTCGAGAGCTCTTTGCATGAATTGGGGAATACCTACCGGAACCTGGTGCCGGTCATCCTGTCTATCGACGAAACGCCTCGTGGGCTGCCGCGCGGGGGCGGGCACCAAGAGGGATACGTCTATATGCGACGCCTGCACAAGACGGATGGGCGCCCGTATCGTGTGATCTCTCTTTACATCTATCGCCCGTTATTTGCCCTGGCGCCCGAGAGGTTCCGAAATCGTGGCGTCATTCCAGTAATGCTGGACTTGGACGCCTTGCCCATTGCGCGCGCCCACCAAACACTGACCATCGGCGAGGCGGACACCGAAACGGCGTCTTTATTGCATGTGCCGAAGGATGCGCCGGTAAGGACGGCTCGCCTACCGCCGCGTGTCATCCAATATCAGATCGGACGCTTTTTCAGCCACCATCATTACCGCCGCCTGGATATTGCCCGATACCATGGACGGCATGACAGATGCGTCCACCACGCGCAAGCCTTGCAGTCCTATTACCCGCAGCCTGGGGTCTACCACAGCACGGTCATCGGTTCCCATGCGGCAGGTGCCGACGGGATGGTAGATGGATTGGCCATTTCCGCGGGCGAAATCCAGCCATTGTTCGTCGGTAGAGGTGCTTGTCCCGGGGCTCATTTCATGGTCGATATAGTGCCGCATGGCGGGTTGGCCGACAATATCCCGGGCCAGTCGCATGCCGCGCACCAGGCATTCCTGATCCTCCGCGGCAGACAGGAAATTCGGGCGGATCGATGGCTGGCAGCCGGGATCCGCGGACTTGATGTGGATGGATCCAGTTGATTCCGGGCGCAGTTGGGAAACGCCGATGGTCATGCCTGGTTTGCGGTCCAGGATGCGCTGGGCCGCATTGGCGTAGCTGGCATGCACAAAGAAGTACTGGCAGTCCGGCTCGGCAAGCTGTGGCTGTGTTTTCACGAACGCGTTTACCAGGCCGGTACCCAGTGTCAATATGCCGGTGCGGGTAGCGCCGTAGCGCAGCGCCGCCATGGCCAGCCGCCAGCCGCGGGCCATTTCATTGAGCGTGACAGTGTTCTTGATGCGCCAGTTCATGCGCGTGGCGTAGTGGTCGATGTAGTTCTCGCCCACGCCTGGCAAGGCATGGCGCAGGGGCACGCCCAGCGATGCCAGCAAGCCGGGCTGGCCGATACCGGAAAGTTCCAGCACCTGCGGCGATTGCACTGCTCCGGCGGATACGATGACTTCGGCGTTCGCCCGCGCACTAATCTGCTGGTTGCCCACCCGATAGGTCACACCGGCGCAGCGTTGGCCGTCGAGATCCAGCCGCAACACCAGGGCGTTGGTGGTCACGGTGAGATTGGGGCGCGCCATCGCAGGGCGCAGATAGGCATCGTAGGCGCTCCATCTACGCCCCTTGCGTTGCGTAACTTGATAAAAGCCCACGCCGAACTGTTGTGCGCCGTTGTAGTCGTCGTTGTACGGTAGCCCCGATGCCTTGGCGGCATCGATGAAGGCACTGGCAATGGGAAAGCGTTCCCGCACGCGTTCGACATGCATGGGCCCCTCGTTTCCACGCTGAGGACTGTTTTCGGCATAGTTCTCGATGCGTCGAAAATAAGGGGCCACGGCCTGGTAGCCCCAGCCATCCGCGCCCAGTTTCTGCCAGGCGTCGTAGTCGCACGGACGCCCTTGCACGTAGATCATTCCGTTGATCAGCGTCGAGCCGCCCAGCCCCTTGCCCCTTGGAATGGCGATTACTCGCTGTTTGGTGCCGGATTCGGCCTCGCTGCTGAAACGCCAGTTGTAGCGCTTGTTCACCAGCAGTTTGCTGAATCCGGCGGGGATACTGATCCAGGGGCTGCTGGGCTTGCCACCGGCCTCCAGCAGCAAGACGCGGAATCGGCCCGTGGCGGTCAGCCGGTTGGCGAGAACGCAGCCCGCGGTACCGCCGCCGACGATGATGTAGTCGTATTGATTCATGAAGCGGCGTGTCCGTATGGAAGGTTACTTGCTGAGTTGAACCTTGGCTGCCTGCAGCAACTTGGGCCAGCGGGCGCGCTCCATCTCGATCAGGTCGTGCAGGGCCTTGCCATCACTGAGTTGAGGGTCTGCCCCCATGGACGCAAGCGAATCCATGAAGTCCTTGCTTGATTTGAGCGAAGCGATGGCGCTTTCCAGCTTGGCCACGATTGCCGGATCCATGCTGGCGGGGCCAAACAGTGCGAACCATGCCGTCACGTCAAAATCGCTTAATCCCTGCTCCTGAACCGTTGGAACGTCCGGCAGAGACGGAGCCCGGCTGGCGCTGGTCACGGCCAATGCCGTCAGCTTGCCCGACTGGATGAAAGGCAGCACCGAAGTGAGATTGTCGAATCCATAATCCACTTCTCCGCTGAGCAGGGCGGTGATCTCCGGAGCCGCGCCCTGGTAGGGAACGTGCGTGGACTCGGCCCCGATCCGGGCCTTGAAGAGTTCGCCAGTCAGGTGTGGGCCATTACCTACGCCGGTAGAACCAAAGAAGGTATCTTTGTCGCTCTTCACATGCGATATCAGATCGCGCAGCGATTTGATCGAAGACTTCCCATTCACGAAGATCACGTTGGGCACAGCAGCCAGTACGCTGATCGGGGTGATATCGGTGCGCGAATCGTAGGGGATGTTCGTGTACGACACATAGTTCAGGGCCAGGTTGCCCGCCGTACCGACACCCAATGTATAGCCATCCGGCGCCGCCTTTGCCACGATGGCCGCGCCTACATTGCCGCCGGCGCCGGGTTTGTTTTCCACGACGATAGACTGTCCCAGCTTGGCCGAAAGTTCCTTCGCCAGCCGTCTGGCCATCAAGTCGGTCGTGCCGCCAGGCGGGTAGGCGACGACGAACCGGATGGGCCGTTCCGGGTAGGCGGCCGATGCCGTCGCGGGAGCCGCGAAGAAGGCCGTCAAAAGCAGGGCGCACAGTCCGCGCATCAGCGGTTTGGTAAACATAGTCTCTCTCCTGGGTATAGGTATGGTTATGCCGGGAAGGTTCGCGCTTTCCCGGAGATCGCTACTGCTGCTTGAACACTGTCCAGGCCTGCGCCTCGCGGTGATCGCCGCCGTCGTCGGCCAGCTCTACGATCAGGCGTTCTATCGTTGCCTGAAAACGGAACGGCGGTTTGTAGTTTTCGCTAAGTGGGACCCCGGCAAGCCCGCAGGTCAGGCCCGCCGTGGTGCTGTATGTCCACCACATCTTGGGAAGGTCGATCGCGGCGGCGCGCGCGCCTTCAATGATCATCTCCATCGTGCCCGCGTTCTGTCCGCTGCGGGTAAACCGGATCTCGACAGAGGCGTCCCCCATGGGCAGGTCCGCCTGCATCTGATAAGAAACGGATTCGGTGTACACGTACTCGTATACCAGCTGGCCGCCGCGTGCATACAGGGCGAAACCGGCGAACCGGCTACCCCACGAGAAAACCACGCCCTCGGTGTCTTTTTGCAGGCCCTTCAGAATGGCAGTGATCGAATAGCTGCGGTCACTGATCTCTGGCACCAGGAAGCGATCCACGCGCGCCATGTCAGGCAGGAATTCGTACCGCGACCGTTTCGAGGTGAACAGGAATTCCCTGGCGCGCTCGGATTCGCGGTCATCCAGCGGCAAGACCCCGTATACATCGGCCTGCTGCCACCAGCGGTCCTGCATCTCCTTGAGCTTGTCGGCATGGCTTTGCGACAAATCGTTGGTTTCGGTGAAGTCCTCGTCGAGTTTATAAAGCTCCCAACGATCTTCCGTATCGTAATCGTGGCCTTTCTTGTGGCGCACGACAGCCTTCCAGCCTTCGTGCCAAACCGCGCGGTCGCCCAGCAGTTCGAAATATTGTGTCGTCTTGTTGGTGGGGGCCTGGCTGGCGTCGAAGCTGTAGCGCATGCTTTCGCCATGGACAGGCAACTGCTCGATGCCGTTATAGGTAGTCGGGGCTTCTACGCCGATGCAGTCCAACACCGTGGGCACAATGTCGACCACGTGGTGGAACTGCGTGCGGACTTCTCCGCGGGCCTTGATGCCGGCGGGCCAGTGCATGATCAGGGGGGCACGGATGCCGCCGCCATGTGTGTCCTTCTTGTACCACTTCAGGGGGGTATTCGATACCTGGGCCCATCCCATGGGGTAGTGGCTGAACGAGTATTCGCCGCCTATCGTATCCAGCTTGCCCAGGGCATCTGCCACGGTCTCCTGTTCATGCGTCATATGTTTGCGCATGTTGATGGCGCCAGTGGGACCGCCTTCGGGGCTGGCGCCATTGTCCGACACAAGCACAATCAGGGTGTTGTCCAACTGCCCGATTGCTTCCAGGAAATCGACCAGGCGGCCGATCTCGTTGTCGGTGTGCTCCAGGAACGCGGAATAGGTTTCCTGCAGACGGCAGCCCAGTTTGCGCATGTCCGCCGGCACATCTTCCCAGGCGTCGACGCCGGGGTTGCGGCCGGCCATCGTGGCGGATGCGGGCACGATACCCATGGCCTTCTGCCGCTTGAAGCGCTCGTCGCGAATGGTGTCCCATCCCTTGTCGTAGCCGCCCCGATAGCCCTGTATGTAGGAATCGGGCACCTGGTGCGGCCAATGGCACGCGCCGAATGCCAGGTATGTGAAGAACGGCTTGGCGTCCGACGACGTGACATGGTCGCGGATATGGCCGATGGCATGATCTACCAGATCTGTCGACAGGTGGTAGTCTGGTTCAGGTGTCTTGTGGAAAGGGTGATTGTCTTCGTAAAGCTCCGGATTCCACTGATCGATCAGTGCACCGTGAAAACCATACCAGCGCGAGAATCCACGGCCCAGAGGCCAGTCGCCGTGGGGCCCCGAAGCGCCGTAGTCGGCCATATTCGTCAAGTGCCATTTGCCCGACGCATAGCAGCCATAGGCGTGGTCGCCGAGGATCTCGGGCAGTGTGGCGGCTTTTCTGGTGATTCTGCCCTGATAGGCGGGATAGCCATTGGCCCATTCGGAAATGATGCCCACGCCCACCGAGTGCGCATTACGGCCTGTCATCAGGCAGGCGCGGGTGGGCGAACACATGGCCGTGACATGAAAGTTGCTGTACCGCAGCCCGCCAGCCGCCAGCGCATCCATGCGCGGCGTCCGGATCTCTGATCCGTAGCAACCCAGGTCGGAGAACCCCACGTCATCCAGCACGATGAACACGACATTGGGCGCGTCTTTCGGCGCGCTGGATTTGCGTGGCCAATCCGGGCTGGAGTCCTTGTAGGTCTTGCCTATTACTCCGTTGAAGGGGGCTTCTGGTGATCCTGGCACGGCGATGTCTCCTGCGTGATTAAAAACCTCGGGCAGACTATAGATTGGTGTACCCATAAAGTATTGGTACACTTTCGGGCAACAGTTGCTACCGCAGGGCCTGCCTCCAGCCCAGCGTTTACACAATGGCCACCTTCAAGCCGCTGACCCGCCAGATCGCAGACCAGATCCGGCTGCAGATCGCCCGCGGCCACTTCATGCCCGAATCCAAGCTGCCCTCGCTGCGCACTTATGCGCAGCTGCAGGGTGTGGCCAAGAACACAGTGGTTCAGGCGTTCGAATTGCTGGTTGAGGAGGGCGTGCTGGAGCCTCGGCGCGGGTCGGGCTATTACGTGACGGGTGCGCGGGGTGCGCCGCTATCGGCCGACAGCTGGGCGCCCGCCCTGGACCAGGCGCTGGCCGCGGTGGGTATCGACCGGTCGCAGTTCCACGCCCTGGGCGGCAGCCCCTCGATGGGAGACGGCCTGCCGCCGTCGGAGTGGCTGTCCACCTGCCGGCTGGATCGCTACATGCAGAAAATCGGCCGCAGCGGGCTGGGCACCATATTTCGCTATGGCGACCCGTTCGGTTACCTGCCGCTGCGGCAAAGCATCGCGCGAAAACTCGACGCTTACGGGATACGCGCGCAAACCGACCAGATCATCCTGACGCAGGGGTCGTATCAGGCTGTCGACATCGTGATCCGCCGCTTCGTGCGGTCCGGCGACGCCGTGCTGATCGACGTTCCGGGTTTCTACCCCACCTATAACAAACTGCGGTTGCAGGGCGCGAATATCGTGGGCATTCCCAGAAACCCGGACGGCCCCGATCTGGCGGCATTGAGCCGGGCCATCAAGAAGTTCCGGCCCAGGCTATTCCTGACCCAGTCCACTGGGCACAATCCTACCGGCAGCGATATTACGAAGGAAGCCGCCACCGAAGTGATGAGCCTGGCTTCCCAGGCCGGAATGCTGGTGCTGGACGACGATGCGCTGGCGGATTTCAAGCCGCCACGCTGCCTGCGCCTTGCGCGCCTGGATCGGGAGTTCGACCATTCCATCTATGTGGGAAGCTTTTCCAAGAGCCTGTCCAGCGTGGTCAGGGTGGGGTTCCTGGTTTGCGCGCCGGCGCTTGCCCGTGAACTGGTGGAAGTCAAGACAACGCTGTCGCTGAACAGTTCGCCTTATGCCGAACGCACGGTTGAGGCCGTGATCACGGAAGGGCGTTTTGAACGGCATGTTGTCGACCTTCAAAACCGGGCCAGGCGCGCTACCCAATACGCGCTGGCGATGTTCGAGCAGCATGGGGCAACGGTGTTCTGCTCGCCGCAGTCCACCTTGTTTTTATGGGCGCGGCTGCCGGGCATAAATGATGCCACCGCGTTTGCCAAAAGGCTGCTGGAACGCGGCATAACGCTTGCGCCGGGCGCCATATTCCAGCCAGACAGCAGCCAACGCTCGCCCTGGTTCCGCTTCAATGTCGGGTTCATGGAATGCACCGATCATATGGAAGCGGTCTGGGACGAGATAGGGCGGTGGAAATGACCCGGCGCCGGTCAGCGCGGCGCCATCAATGCAGCGCCTCCAGCGTGGCCCGCAGCCGCGTGGCTTGCTGCGCGATCTGGGCCGGCATCTGGTCCAGCCGCTGCTTCTGGTCGGCCGCCGTATGGGTGGGTTGTACGCCCTGCAGGCGCACCGCGAACAGCGTGGGGCCGGCCACGCCCAGCGTGGCTTCGGTCTGGTAGCCCAGCCGGTCGACCAGGGTGGGGCTGATGCCCTGCGATTTCTGGATGGCCCGCACCGCCAGGCCCACGGGGGTGTAGCCCAGCAGGCGCGTGCGTGGCAAGGTAAGCATGACGTCGGTAAGAGCAATGCGCACCACCATGCTGTCCGGACCCGGCTGGTCAACCACCGGGTAGCGGCGTGATGGGTCTTTCAGGAAGGCCTGCCGGAACGAGGCGGTCAGGGCGCCGATTTCCGTTGCCGTCAGCCCTTTATACGGCGAATCCGGCGACACCCATACCTCGATGGGCGCCAGATAGATCGACTTGATGCGCTGCCGCTGCTCGGCATAGTGGGGGGTTACATAGCGCGATAGCCCGGGCGTGCCGGCAACGGGGCGCAGCAGCTTCGCGTCGGTGAAGAACGCTGAGCTGTCGGCCCGGTAGCCCTGGTGGGCGGCGGGCGCGGCGCACCCGGCAAGCAATCCACATGACAGCGCGATGATGGCGGCACGCATGGGGCGAGTCTCCTGAAGGAAAAAGGGGAAGGGGCCAGGCAACGCCGTGTTTTATCACGGGTTTGCTGCAGGCAGTGATGCTCGCCAGGCCGATATTGCGCTTATGATGGCGCACCCCACCAGGAACCCCCCATGAACAAATTCGATCTCGAGAAAAACAAGGCCCTGAAGCTGGCCGGCCAGTTGCGGCAATCTGGCACGCCCGGCCGCTATGGCGCCGGCCAGGCGCCCGACCGCCGGGAACAGCGCAAGCTGGACCAGGCCGCGGGGCTGGTGCCGTTTCCACTGAAGCTGACCCAGGCGCAGGCGGACCGCGTGCGCGCGCTGGCGCAGGAACGCGGGGTGTCCACCAACGACATCGTGGCCGAACTGCTGCAGAAAGCACTGGATTCCTGACCGCCCATGCATATCTGGGTTGACGCCGACGCCTGCCCCGCCGTCATCAAGGACATTCTGTTCCGCGCTGCCCAGCGCTGGCAGGTGCCCGTGACGCTGGTTGCCAACCAGATGCTGCGCACGCCGCCTTCGCCGCTGATCCGGGCGGTGCAGGTGCCGCGCGGCTTCGACGTGGCCGACGCGCACATTGCCCAGCACGCCGCTGCCGGCGACCTGGTCATTACGGGCGATATTCCGTTGGCGGCGGATGTGCTTGCCAAGGGCGCCCTGGCGTTGAATCCGCGCGGCGAGCGTTATTCGCCGGAAACCATACGTGAACGCCTGGCGCTGCGCGACATGATGGAAGAACTGCGCGCCAGCGGGGTGGACACCGGCGGGCCCGCCGTGTTCAGCCAGGGCGACCGCAAGGCTTTCGCCAACCAGCTGGACACCTTGCTGGCGCGGCGGGCGCGCCAGGCGGCCTCTTCTTCGCAATAAGGGGGCGCCCGCGCCGCGCCCGCATGCTTAAAGGCATGGGCGGGGCCGCCTCAGGGTGTCGCGGGGCAGTTCGCCAAAAGCCGCGCGGTAGTACTGGGCAAAGCGCGACATATGCCGGAACCCCCAGCGCGCGGCAATCTGGGCAACCGGACAGGTTTCGTCGCAGGTCAGCAGGTCGCGCAGCGCGCCATTCAGTCGTGCCGTCATGAACCAGCGCCCCGGCGCCATGTGGGTGGCGTGGCGGAATATCAGTTCCAGCGAGCGCAGACTATATCCGCTGCGCCGGGCGAGTTCCGCCAGTGCAATGCCGTGCCCGGCGCCAGAGAGCATCAGCTGCTCGCAGGCGCTGACCAACTCGTACCCGCGCCGTTCCGCGGATTGCCGTGGCGCACGCCTGGATGGAGGCGCCGCTGTGGCCAGGGCATCCACGTAGCCGGCGATCAAGGCCTGGTATATCTCGGTGGCCAGGCAAGAATCCATGCCTCCGGCACCTTGCATGCGTTGCGCCAGGTTCATGGCGTCGTCGGCCAGGCGGGTCAGGGCGGCTCTTTCGCCAGAGCGCAGCCGCACGGAATAGCTGACGTGGCGCGACATCCCCAGCGGCCGTCCGGTGCGGGCCAGGGCCACGGACTGCAGGCGTTCTTCCGGCACGACGAACGTTATCCAACGGGAATGCCCCCGGGCCTGATAAAGAAGTTCAGCCCCACTGGGATAGATCTGTACTTCGTCCGCGCCGACCTGTGCCGTGTTCAGGCAGGTAAGGTCGCCGCCCTCTGCCATGAACCCGATGCACAACGCGTTGGCGGGCATGACGCCCCGGGCTATCACCGGGAAGTTGTACATGCCCGTCTCTAGCCGGGTGTCGCCCAGCGTCAGGTGCCGGTGCGCCATTCTGGCCGACTTGGCCGACATCAGGCGATGCTCGAAGCTGGCGCCGTGCACGACGTTGAATGCCTGGGCTGCCTCTAGGCCAGAATAGATTTGTTGCATATACAAGGCTTGCAACGGCACGACGAAAACTCCTGAAGAATTTCGTTTTTCGGATAAAAGTGGCCCGAATTCGTAAAACCTTGATAGCTGACAAGATAATATTAATACGCGTTTGACCCTCTGATACCTGCTTGTCGATAAGGCCACGTTCCCGCGTATACAGCGGAGCACGTTCACCGCGATCTTTAATAGCCGCCCCGGTGGCTGAATGTTTTGTTTGTGGAGACGACACCATGAGATCCGCCCGCAGTGTGAAATACCCTCAGAACGCCAGTCACTATCGTCCCGCACCGGCGTTACGCGCTCGCGTGGTGCCCGTGGCCTTGACTATCCTGGCGCTGGCCGTGTCGAGCCCGGCGTGGTCGGCGCAGCAGGCATCGAAACCGGCCGAGACTGCCACCAAAGAGGCCAACGCCGCATTATTGAAAGAGCTGCCCTTTTCCGACAAAACCTCTTTTGAGCTGGCCCACAAGGGTTTCATCGCCCCGCTGCCCCAGGCCATGATCAAGGGCGCCCAAGGCAATCTGATATGGGACCCCACCAAGTACAACTTCATCAAGGAAGGTTCGGATGCGCCCGACACGGTGAATCCCAGCCTGTGGCGGCAATCGCAGCTGCTGAATATTTCCGGCCTGTTCGAGGTGACGGACGGGATCTATCAGGTGCGCAACCTGGATCTGTCCAATATGACGATCGTCGAAGGCAAGGAAGGCCTGACGATCATGGATCCGCTCATTTCCACGGAAACGGCCAAGGCGGCGCTGGACCTGTATTACCAGCATCGCCCCAAGAAGCCGGTCGTGGCGGTGATTTATACGCATAGCCATGTGGACCACTATGGCGGCGTGCGCGGCGTGGTGGACGAGGCCGACGTCAAGTCCGGCAAGGTGAAGATCTACGCCCCGTTGGGTTTCCTGGAACACGCGGTGGCCGAGAATGTGATGGCCGGTACGGCCATGAGCCGCCGCGCCAGCTATATGTACGGAAATTTGCTGCCGCCCAGCGCAACCGGCCAGGTAGGGGCCGGCCTGGGCACGACCACGTCGGCGGGCACCGTCACCCTCATTCCGCCCACGGACATCATCGAGAAAACGGGTGAAACGCGCACGATCGATGGCCTGACCTACGAGTTCCTGTACGCGCCCGGCAGCGAGGCGCCGGCCGAGATGCTGTACTACATCAAGGAAAAGAAGGCGCTCAATACGGCCGAAGACTCCACTCACACGCTGCACAACACCTATTCGTTGCGCGGCGCGAAGATCCGCGACCCGCTGGCATGGTCGAAGTACCTGAACGAGGCCCTGGCGCTGTGGGGGGACGACGTGCAGGTGATGTACGCCATGCACCACTGGCCGGTGTGGGGCAACAAGGAAGTCGGCGAGCAGATCAGCCTGCAGCGGGATATGTACCGCTACATCAACGACGAGACCTTGCGGCTGGCCAACATGGGCTACAACAAGGAAGAGATCGCCGAACAGGTGAAGCTGCCGGAAACCATCGCGACCAAGTTCTCGAACCGTGGCTATTACGGCTCGCTCAACCATAATGTGCGCGCCACCTATGTGCTGTACCTGGGCTGGTTCAATGGCAACCCTGCCACGTTGCATACGTTGCCGGTCGAAGATGCCTCCAAGCGCTATGTGGAAATGATGGGGGGTACCGACGCGCTGCTGAAGAAGGCCAGGGAATACTACGCGAAGGGCGAATACCGCTGGGTGGCCGAGGTGGTCAACTACGCGGTGTTCGCCGACCCGAAGAACCAGGCGGCCCGCGACCTGCAGGCCGACGCGCTTGAGCAGATGGGTTACCAGGCCGAGAGCGGCCCGTGGCGCAACTTCTACCTGACTGGCGCGAAGGAATTGCGGGAAGGTGTGCAGAAGTTGCCCGTACCCGATACGGCCAGCCCGGATACCGTGCGCGCCATGACGCTGGACATGCTGTTCGACTATTTCGCGGTTCGGCTTAACCGCGAGAAGGCCGCCGGCAAGCACGTGGTGCTGAACGTCGATTTCACGGACACCAAGCAGCAATACATGCTGGAAATGGTGAACAGCGTGCTGAACCATACCGAGGGCAAGCAGGCCAAGGAGGCGGATGCCAGCCTGTCGCTGACCCGGGCCACCTTGAACGACATCATGCTGAAGCAGACCACGCTTCAGGATGCCCTTGCCAAGGGTGATGCCAAGCTCAGCGGTGATCAGTCCAAGCTGAACGACGTGTTCGGGTCCCTGGACGATTTTGAGTTCTGGTTCAATATCGTTACGCCCTGAGAAACCCGCATACCAGCCTGCCGCGAGAAGCGGCGCATGGGTTGCCCCCAGGATCCGGATGCCTTCCGGGCCTTGGGGGCTGTTTATTGCGTGCGCCCGGGCCGCAGGCCCACCCGGAAAGCGGCTGAAACAGCTTATACACCCGGTATCCCAGCTTGCCGGACTGACACAGGGTAGGGGTGCTAATTTGTTTTCCACGCGGGTGATTTCCAATCAACCCGGTTACCGGCAGGGCGGCAACGCAGGGGCGGCCCGCCACAGGAGAACAAATATGGCTATCGCCAAACGATGGATTCAAGTAGTTTGCGCCAGTGCGTTGGCATTCGGTATTAGCACCACGGCGCTGGCCGACGACCAGGGCCGCAATGCGGTCATCGGCGCGGGCCTGGGCGGGGTGGCTGGCGCCTTGCTTTCCGACGGCGACCCGTGGATGACCTTGGGAGGCGCCGCCGCGGGCGGGGTGCTGGGGCATGTCATCACCGATGACGACGATGACCACGACCGCCGCCGCCGCCACTGGGACCGCGACCGCGACCATCACCGCGACTACAAGCGCGCCAGCTACCGCGGCTACGACAAGCATCGTGGCGGCAAGCATCGGCACAAGCACCATCGCGACTGAAGCCGGGCGCCCCGGCGCGGTGCGCGCGGGTAGTGCGCCGCGCACCTTCCTGGTGCGGTTTGCCACTGTTGAATGACGTGAAGTTCCCTCGTTAGCGGCAAATTCCCTGGGTTCCAGACTTGGCACAGCTATTGCTCTGGCATCTTGTACACAAGCTTGGATACCACGGGGCAAGCCTTGCGCATTCCCTGAGCCGACCTTGTGTCTTGTATGAACACAAACCGACCCAGGGGATACGCTATGCGCCGCAAACTTCAATCAACTGCTTCCGCCTTGCCGGACACGGGCCGCCGCCGCGTGCTGCGTTCGGGCGCCGCCGCGCTGGGCATGCTGGCCATGCCGGCGGTGGTGCGCGCGCAGGCCACGCCGAAGATCCGTATCGGTTTCTGGCCGGTGGCCGCGGGCCTGCCGTTTTTCGCGGCCCTTGAGCGTGGCTACTTCAAGGAAGCCGGGCTGGATGTAGAGGCGCTGAAGTTTGCCGGCGCGCAGCAGGTCATGGAAGCCATGCTGGCGGGCCGCAGCGAAGGCAGCGCCAATGGCACAGGGTCCGCCAACCTGGCCATCGGGGAAATCGCCCAGCCCGGCTTGTTCAAGATTTTCTGCACCAATCCCAGCAATGCCAAGAACGTGCTCGAGGTGTTCCTGGTGCCCAAGGACAGCCCCGTGCAGTCGGCGGCCGAACTGAAGGGCAAGCGCATCGCCTGCGGCCCCGGTATCCAGAACGTGACGCTGGCCAAGACCATGCTGGAACGCGCGGGCGCCGCTGGCGCCACGGTGGTGGAGCTGCCCATTGGCCAGCACGTGGCGGCGCTGGCCACGGGACAGGTGGACGGTTGCTATACGCTGGAGCCCACGGCCACGGTGGGGCGCCTGAACGGCACGACCCGCGTGCTGGAGGCCGGCGTGGTGGCGCGTTACATCCTGGGCGACCCCCTGGCGCCGTGGCACGGCGGTTCGGCCAGCCTGACCAGCGAGTTCATCAAGGCGCATCCCGAGGCCGCCAAGAAGTACATTGCCGCCTATCGCCGCGGGGTCGAGCTGGTGCGCCAGCAGCCGGGCGAGGCGCGCCAGTACATGAAGGGCTATACCGCCATTGATGGCGCGCTGACCAACGAAGTGCCGCTGGCCGCCTACATGATGTACGACGAATTCAAGCCTGCCGACGTGGAGTACTTCCAGAAGTTCTACGACCTGTTCACCGAGAAGAATATCTTCTCGAAGAAGGTCGACGTGGCGCCGCTGCTGTACAAGGCCTGAGCCATGAGCAAACCTACGTCTACTGCCGTGTCCGGCGCCAGCGCGCCCTGGGCGCCGCCGGCATCCAGCGACGCCGTGCCCCGGGTGCCGCTGCGCGACCGCATGCTGCCCTTTGTGGGCCCGATCGCGCTGTTCATCGTGTGGGACCTGGTGGTGCGCGCCGGCGTTATCAAGCCCATATTGCTGCCGTCGCCCGTGGACACGCTGGTGGCCCTGGTGACGGGGCTGGCCGGCGGGCCGCTGCTTACCGATTTCCTGGTAACGGTAAGCCGCACCCTGCAGGCCTTCGTGGTGGCAGCCGTAGTGGGCATGCCGCTGGGCGTGCTGTTGGGCAGCAAGGAGCGGGCGTACCGCAGCGTGGAGTTCCTGGTGGACTTCTTCCGTTCCACGCCCTCGTCGGCGCTGATTCCCTTGTTTCTACTGATTTTTGGCGTGTCGGATTTCAACAAGGTGGCCATTGCGGCTTTCGGGGCGTTCCTGATCGTGCTGTTCAACAGCGCCTACGGTGTGATCAATGCGCGCAAGCAGCGGGTAATGGCCGCCAAGGTGATGGGGGCGTCGCGCTGGCGTATTTTCAAGGACGTGCTGCTCTGGGAGAGCCTGCAGCCCAGCTTCGTGGGCCTGCGTTCGGCGGTGTCCATGGCGCTGGTGATCGTGATCGTGGCCGAGATGTTCATCGGTTCCGAGAACGGCCTGGGCCACGCCATTATCGACGCGCAGCAAGTGCTGAACGTCAAGACCATGTACGCGGCGATACTGGCCGCGGGCGCGCTGGGCTATGTGCTGAACATTCTGTTCCTGGTGCTGGAACGCCGCGTGGTCCACTGGAGCGGAAGGTGAACATGAGCATTGTCCTGAATGCCCCCGCGTACGCGGATGTGCCGCCGCCGCGCTTTCAGCCCGGGCCGGCCGGCACGCATATCACCATACGCGGCCTGACCAAGTATTTCGCCGGCTGGCCGCTGTATGAAAACTTCGACCTGGATATTCCCAAGGGGCGCATTGTCTCGATATTCGGGCCCAATGGCTGCGGCAAGAGCACGCTGATCAACATGATCGCCGGGCTGGTGCCCATCGACCGGGGCGAGATCCTGTTCGACGGAAAATCGCTGCAGGACACGCGCATCGGCTACGTGTTCCAGAACTACCGCGAGGCGCTGTTTCCCTGGATGCGCACCATCGACAATATCGCGTATCCCTTGCTGCTGGAAGGCAGGAACAAGGCCCAGGTGGATCGCCGCATGGAAGAACTGATTGCTTCGTTCGACGTGAAGTTCGACCTGAACCGCTACCCGTACGAGCTTTCCGGCGGGCAGCAGCAAACGGCTTCCATCATGCGGGCGCTGGCGCCCGGGCCGGAAGTGCTGTTCCTGGACGAGCCCTTTTCTGCGCTGGACTTCGAGATGACGCTGTTCATTCGCGAGAAGCTGCAGGAAGTGTTCATGGAAACCGGCACCACCATGCTGCTGGTGTCGCACGACCTGGAAGAGGCGGTGTACCTGGCCGACCAGGTGCTGCTGTTGACCAAGCGGCCCACGCGCGTGGCCGAAATACTGCATTACGGCGACGCCCGGCCTCGCACCGTGGATACGCTGTCGCAGCCCAGCTTCGTGGCTACCAAGAAGCAAAGCCTGGAGATCTTCCAGCGCGAGGTGCGGCGATGAATGCAGACGCGGTGCCTGGCCCGATGGATATCAACCTGCCCGAAGTCGTGGCCGAAGTGCAAGTGCAGTTCGCCCGCTACGAAGCCGCCCTGACGGGTAACGACGTGGCGGTGCTGGACGAGCTGTTCTGGAACAGCCCGCATACGTTGCGCTATGGCGCCACCGAGAACCTGTACGGTTATGCCGAGATCCAGGCGTTTCGCGCCGCGCGCCCGGCGCAAGGCCTGCAGCGCGAAGTGCTGCGCACGGCCATTACCACCTACGGCCGCGATTTCGCCACCTGCCATATCGAGTTCCGGCGCGCCGGATCCGACCGCATCGGCCGCCAAAGCCAGACCTGGCTGCGCACGCCCGAGGGCTGGCGCGTGGTGGCCGCGCATGTCAGCCTGATGGCCTGACGGTTTGACGCGGTACGGGCCGGCCGGGCGCCGGCCCCGGGTTCGCGCGGAATTTACGCAGAATTTACGCGCCCCGCCGTTTTGTGCATAGAGACTTTACGCCCCGCCGTTGAACACTTGAGTCTGGCAATTTCGTCGTTCCCATGCGAAGACAATCATGCATCTCAAGTCGTTCAGTTGTACCGGGGCGGGCACCGCCTGCCTGTGCGATGACCCGCTGTATTGCGCGGAAGGCGGGCAATGATGGCCGAGTTTCTTCTTGTGTTTGTCCTGGCCATCGGCCTGGGATGGCCGCTGGGCCACTATCTGGCGCGCGTCATGCAGGGCGGCGCCATGCCGGGCGATGCGCTGTTCGGCCGCATCGAGCGCCCGCTGTATGCCCTGATCGGCACCGACCCGGCGCGCGGCATGAACTGGCGGAGGTATGCCGGCGCTTTCCTGCTTAGCAACGCGGTGCTGGGGGGAATGGTATGGATCATTCTGATGACGCAGGCGTGGCTGCCTCTGAACCCCAACGGCGCGCCCAACATGCGCTGGGACCTGGCCCTGCACACCATGGTGTCCTTCCTGACCAACACCAACCAGCAGCACTATTCCGGGCAGGCGCAACTGTCTTTCCTGGCGCACATGATGGGCATCGTGACCCTGCAGGTCGTTACCCCGATGATGGGGCTGGCCCTGGTGGCGGCGACCTTGCGCGGCCTGTTCGGCGGGCGCGGCGCGCAGGCCCGCCAGGCC
>NZ_JAJMLX010000150.1 GCF_020991325.1 Bordetella petrii
CCGCGTCCAGTTGGCGCGGTAGCGTGCCGGCGCGCCACGCGCGCCAGCGGATCAGCGCGGCGCGCAATTGCCGCATCAGCACCGAATCGCGATTGGCCGCCGCGGCCAGGGCCGCCAGGATCAGGATGATGCCTTCGACAACGGTGGAGTAATACGCCGATACGTTCAAGACCAGCAGGATGTTCACGACGGCCATCAGAATGTAGGCGCCGAACACCGACCCCATGGGCCCGCCCTTGCCGCCGCCCAGCCGCGTGCCGCCCACCACCACCGCGGCAAAAATCGACAGCAGCAGCGGATTGCCGACCAGGGGGTCGCCCGCGCCTGTCTGGGCGCTGAGAAACACACCCGCCATGCCATACAGGCCGCCGGCCAGCACATAAGCCAGGAACCGCACCGCGGCCACCCGCAAGCCGGCGGCGCGCGCGGAATCGGCATCGCTGCCCACCGCGTACAACGCCACCCCGAAAGGCGTGCGCTTGAGCCACAGCCACAACAGCGCCAGCACGGCCAGCAACGCCAGCGGCATGGGCAGCAGTTCGGGCCAGGCATCGCCCATGTAGAACTCGGCCAGCGACGGCGGCACCATGCCGCCGGGCTTGTCCATGACCAGCAGCGTCACTCCTTGCAGGATGAACATGGTGGACAGCGTGACCACAATGGGCTGCAGGCGCAGCACGCCAACGAAAAACCCGTTGAAGGCGCCCGCCGCCATGCCGATGATCACCCCCGTGGCCGTGGCTTCCCAGACGCCCGCTTGCGGCCCGCCCAGTACCAGCCCGGCGGCCAATGCCACGTTCACCAGGGAAATCACCGCGCCCACCGACAGATCGAAGCCGCCTGTCAAGATGACCACGGTGGCGCCGATTGCCGCGATGGCCAGGGTGGCGCCGCCGCTGCTGAGAAAAGCCACGTCGAAGTACGTGAGCGTGCCGCTGCCCAGCATCACAACGGTGCACAGCATCACGGCGAACACCGCGATGGCGGTCAACAGGCCGCGATGCGCGGCCAGCGGCGAAGGCCCGGCACGCCGCGCGAGCGCGCCCGGGGCTTGTGGCAGATCGGGATACGACCTCATGCCGCCCTCCGTTGCAGGGCATTGCCCCCCAGCGCGATGCGCATGATGGCCTGTTCGGTCAGCGCCTCGCCCTCGAGCTCGCCCTGTACCTGGCCGCCATACAGCACCAGGGCACGGTCGCTCAGGTTGACGATCTCGGGAATCTCGGTGGAATGGAACAGGATGGCGCCGCCCTGCGCCACGTACTGCCGCATCAATACATACAGTTCATGCTTGGTTCCCACATCGATGCCGCGCGTGGGATCGAACAGCAGCAGGATGCGGCTTTGCGCCAGGAGCCATTTGGCGATGGCGATTTTTTGCTGGTTGCCGCCCGAGAACGCGCCGGCCGGCGTCCAGGCGGCGCGGCGGTCAACCTGTACGCGCTGGAAAGCCTGTTCGACCGCGGCGCTCTCCGCGGCGGCACGGATCAGGCCGCCGCGCGCATAGCGTTCAATGACCGGCAAGGTCGCGTTGGCGCGGCCGTTCAGCTTCAGGAACAGGCCTTCGGTCTTGCGGTCTTCGGGCACCATGCCTATGCCGATGTTCGGCCGGATGGCATCGGCCGGCGACCCCAGGGTGACCGCGCGGCCGTCGACCAGGATGCGCCCGCGCTCGGGCGCGATGACGCCGAAGCAGGCGTGGAACAGATCCAGCTGGCCCATGCCCTGCAGGCCCGCCACCCCCAGGATCTCGCCGCGCCTCAGGCTGAAATCGATGCCGCGCGCCTTGCCCGCGTCCAGTCCGCGCGCGCCCAGCACCTCGGGACCCGGATCGGCCGCCTGCCCGGCGCGCGGCGGAAACACTCTCGACACGCTGCGGCCGACAATGCGTTCGATGACGGCATCGTCGTCCAGTTCGCCGGCGGGGCCTGTGGAAATATGCTTGCCATTGCGCAGGATGGTCAGGCGATCGCAGAAGGCGCGGACTTCGCGCATGCGATGCGAAATGAACACCACCGTAGTGCCCTGGTTTTTCAGCTTTGCAATGATGCCGCCCAGCCAGTCCACGTCGCGTCCGGCCAGCGTGGATGTGGGTTCATCCAGCAGCAGGATGCGCGGCCGGCGCAACAGTGCGCGGGCAATCTCGATTTTCTGGCGTACGGCCAAGTCCAGCGTGCCGGCTTCGGCATGCAGGTCCACGTCGAAATCCAGTTCTCGCAAATGGGCCGCCACCCGCTCGGCCGCCGCGCGGCGCCGGATCATGCCCAAGGGGCCGCGCGGCGCATAGGGCATCAGCATGTTGTCCAGCACCGACAAGTCGGCCACCAGCGTCATTTCCTGGAAGGCGGTCTGGACGCCCAGCGCGTGCGCCGCGCGCGGCGAACGCAGGCGCACAGGTTGGCCATGGATCTCGATATGGCCGCCGCTGGGCTCGATCAGGCCGGACAGCAGCTTGACGATAGTGGACTTGCCCGCCCCGTTCTCGCCCAGCAGGGCATGCACCGAACCCGGCTGGATATCGAAGGCGACGTCATCCACGGCCACTGTCGGGCCAAAGACCTTGCGCAGGCCCACGGCGCGCACCGCGGGCGCACCGCGATCGGCGATATTCATGGCAGCTTCCTTGCAGTACGACGCCAGGCGTCAGGACTCGGGCTGGGACGACAACGCAGCCTTCAGCCCGACTTCCGGGGTGTCGTTGGAGAAGATCGAGGCAAACCAGCCCGGATTCTTGACCGCCGATGGCTTGAAGACATTGCAGCCCGCCTTCATCTCGGCCCAACTGCCGGTTTCGCACAGCTTGATGGTGTCATTGGTGACCAGCGGCAGCGGCAGCTTCACGTGCTTGGGCACCTGTTTGCCTTCCAGCGCCTGCACCGCCAGCTTCAGCGCCAGCGCCCCCGAATAAGGCGGCGATGCGTACGACACGCGCGGCGCCCCCATGGCCGAATAAGTGCCGGCAGCGCCTTCCACCTGCGTGCCGGCCGGCAGCATCTGCACCCGCCCGCCGTTGGAGCCTTCGCCCGCGCACGGCAGCAAGTCCTGCGGGCTGCGGCCTGCCTCGACCTGCATGGAATTGGCGGTATAGCAGCCCACCTGCATCCACAGCCCATCGATACTGTCCCAAGCCCGCGTGGCCAGCAGCTTGGAAAGTTCGGTGCGGGCCACGGCCTGGCTCCACATGCCCACGGCCTCGCCCACGATCTTGATGTCGGGATACTTGGCGAACACCTTCTTGGCCGCCTCGGTGCGCTGCGTGTCCACCGAGGTGCCGGGCACGCCGGTGACCAGCACCACGTTGCCCTTGCCGCCCAGTTTGTCGGCCAGCCACTGCGCCGTGACCCGTCCGGCCTCTTCCTGGTCGATGGTGACGTTGTGCGCGCAAGGCTCGGTCACCTCGGCGTCATAAGCGAACACCAGCACGTTCTTGGCGCAAGCGCTCTTGATGACGCGATTCAGGGCCGTGGGCGAAATCGGATACACCACGATGGCCTTGGCGCCGGCCTGCACCATGGCGTTGATCTGCTGGATCTGTTTTTGCGCGTTGGGCCCGGCCACCTGCACTTGAAGGTCGATTTTGTCGGCCATCGAAGGATGCGCGGCCATGGCCTTGACCATGTTCGAGGCCTCGGCCTGCCAGTCGTTGCCGACATAGCTCATGCTGAGGAACACTTTGGCCTTCTGCTGCGCCTGGGCCGGGGCGCCGTACAACATGGGCGCCAGGGCCACGGCGGCCGTTGCGGCCGCCAGGGTTGTCTTCCACCGGTTCATGCTTGTCTCCGTATCCGTGAATGGGATTTGTGGACTTTTTGCCGCGCCGGGATTCTTTTGCCCCGGGTCGGGTTAAGCTTATTGGTGTAGCAGATGTATCTGTGATCACAGATTACAAATGCATAATACGTTGGGAAACTCAACCATGCAACCACCCGCCCTCTCCTCCGCCGAACCCGTGGACCGCCTGCCGCCGGCCACCGAACTGCAAGGGAAAATGGAGAAAATCGTGCGGCATACCCTGTCGGACCGCGTGTACGCGGACCTGAAGGCCCTGCTGCAATCGGGAGAAATGGAGCCCGGGCAACGCTTCACTTTGCGCGGCCTGGCGGCCACCGTGGGCACCAGCGCGATGCCGGTGCGCGAAGCGGTGGGCCGACTGGCCGCCGAGCAGGCACTGGAAGTGCTGCCCAATCGCGCCATCCGCGTGCCGATCATGACGCGCAGCCGCTTCCTGGAATTGCGCACGTTGCGCATCCAGCTGGAAGGGCTGGCCATCATGCAGGCGGCCCAGCATCGCGACGCGGCCGAACTGGCCGAGATCCAGGCCTACGAACGCGAGTTCCGGCTGGCGCGCGAACAGGCCCGGCCCGATGGCCGGCAGGCCGTGCGCGCCAATAAGGGGCTGCACTTCGCCATCTACCGGGCGGCCCGCATGCCGGTGCTGTTGCAGATCATCGAAGGCCTGTGGCTGCAGGTGGGTCCGGTGCTGAACTACGACCTGGCCAGCAGCCCGCGCCGCCTGACCCACGGCGAAGCGCATGTGCACCACGCCAATATGGTCGCCGCCATCGAACGGCAGGACGCCGAAGCGGCCCGCGCGGCGCTGGTGGCCGACCTGATGAGCGCCAGTGAATTCATCCTGGCCCGCGACGTCCTGCCATCCTGATGGGCCGGCCGGGCGGGGTCGCGGCATGACACGCGGAAACGCTTAGAATGCCGCCATCCCCCGACGAGGAATCCGGCAATGCGACTAGGGCCGCCACTGCTGACCCTGCTGATGGTACTGACGGGCTGCGCCACCACGCCGCCGTCCAACCCCGACAATCTGTGCGAGATCTTCCGCGAGAAGCCCGACTGGCACGACGCCGCGCTGGACGTGCGCGACAAATGGGGCGTGCCGGTGCAAGTGCCGTTCGCCATGATGTACCAGGAATCCAGCTTCAAGCACGATGCGCTGCCGCCGCGCTATTACTTCCTGGGATTCATCCCGTGGGGCCGGGTCAGTTCGGCCTATGGCTACGCCCAGGCCAAGGACGAAACCTGGGCCGACTACAAGCGCGAGGCCGGCGGCTGGACGTCCAGCCGCGACAACCTGGCCGACGCGCTGGACTTCATGGGCTGGTATATCAGCAAGACCCAGCGCATCAATGGGGTGTCGAAATGGGACGCCTATGGCCAGTACCTGAACTACCACGAAGGCTGGACGGGCTACCGCAACCGGAGCTACGACCGCAAGGCCTGGCTCAAGCGCGTAGCCGGGCAGGTGCAGACCCGCGCCGAACGATTCGGCGCGCAATACAAGTCTTGCGAGAAAGAACTGAACCGCGGCGGGCTGTTCGGGCTGTTCTGACCGGGGCCCACCCACTGACAGGTTCTGGCGTTCCCCTTGGGTATTCTCGCCATCAGGGGTAGAGCGCACACCAACGGGAAAAGCACACCACCATGTATTTCGATTCGATACTCTGGGCCATGACGCGCGGCGTGCGGCTGCGCATGTTCATTTGCGGCCTGTTCGGGCTGCTGGGCCTGGCGGCCGGCATCGCCCGGTTCGCGCTGCTGGGGCAATTCCTGGCGCGGCTGTTCGCCGGCGCGTCCGGCGCGGCGTTGTGGTGGCCCCTGGCCGGCGCCGCCGCGGCCATTCTGCTGCGCGGCGTGTTCGAGCATGCCCTGAACATGCTGGCCAACCGCAACGCGGCGCGCATCCAGAACGACCTGCGCGCCCGGCTGTACGACAAGATCGTGGAACTGGGGCCGGCCTGGTTTGGCGGGCAGCGCACGGGCGGCGTGATGCTGGCCGTGATCGACGGAGTGGAACAGCTGCAGAGTTTTTTCGGGCGCTACCTGCCGCAGCTTTTCGTGGCGGCCTGCGCGCCCGTCATGATTTTCGCCTTCATTGCCTGGTGGGACTGGCCGGTGGCGCTGGTGCTGCTGGCCGCGGCCCTGCTGACGCTGATCCTGCCGCTGGCGGCGCACGGCAGCCACCAGGACGCCTCGCGCCGCCGCGCGCAGGCGTTCAAGGCGTTCGGCGAGGAATTCCTGGACGCGATGCAGGGGCTGCCCACGTTGAAGGCATTCGGCCAGAGCCGCACCTGGGGCGAACGCCTGGCCCAGCGCGCCCGCGCGCTGTCGGACAATACCTTCAAGGTGCTGGGGCGCGAAGTATCGGCGCGCTTTGCCACCGACATCGGCATTACCGTGGGCGCGGCCGCCGCGCTGGCGTTGGGGGCTTGGCGCGTGTCCGAGGGGCAGATGAGCCTGGCCGCGCTGCTGGTGGTGCTGATGGCCGGCACCGAGATTTTCCGCCCCCTGCGCGACCTGCGCTCGGTGCTGCACCAGGGCCTGATGGGGCAGTCGGCCGCGGCCAGCGTGCGGGCCCTGCTGGATGCCACCAGCCCGGCACCGCAAACCGCGGGCACGCGGGCGCCGACCGCCGCCGCGCAGGGCGGCCTGTCTATCGCATTCAAGGACGTGGCATTTTCCTACCCCGGAGGCCGGCAGATTACCCACCAGGGCATGGCCTTCGACATACGCCCCGGCGAGCGGGTGGGCATCGTAGGCCCCAGCGGGTCGGGCAAGTCCACGCTGGTGCGCCTGTTGCTGCGCCTGCACGATCCGCAAGCCGGCTCGATCGAACTGGACGGCCAGGACTTGCGCACCCTGGACCCGGAAGCCGTGCGGGCACGCATATCGCTGGTGGCGCAGGACAGCACCCTGTTCCATGGAACGGTAGAAGAAAACTTGCTGCTGGCGCGGCCCGATGCCACGCCGGCGCAAATGCAGGCCGCGGCCATTGCCGCCAATGCGCACGGTTTCGTCATGGCCCTGCCGCAGGGCTACCAGACCATGCTGGGCGAACGCGGCACGCAGTTGTCGGGCGGCCAGCGCCAGCGGCTGGCCATTGCGCGCGCGCTGCTGCGCGACACGCCGGTACTGGTGCTGGACGAAGCCCTGTCGTCGGTGGACGCCGAGAATGAAGCCGAGATCCAGCAGGCCCTGGACAGGCTCAGCCAGGGCCGAACGACACTGGTGCTGGCGCACCGATTGTCCAGCGTGATCAACGCCGACCGCATCCTGGTGCTGGATGGCGGCCGCATCGTGGAAACCGGCACGCACGCCACGCTGATGGCGGGCGACACCCTGTACCGACGCCTGATGGGCGGCCAGCAAGGCACCGGGCAAGCATCGGCGCCCGCCGCCGGACGGGACACCGTCGAGACGACACCAGGCAGCGAAGACGGCGCCAACAAGCCTGCCCCCCAGCCGCTGGACGCCGAGGCGCGCCAGATCGGCACCCGCCAGGTCATGCAGACGCTGATGCAGATCATCCAGCCCTGGCGGCGGCAGTTCGCCATCACCGTGGCCAGCGGCGTCGGCCGGGTCGCGGCGTTTATCGGGGTGTCGGTGCTGGGCGCACTGATCATCGCGCGCCTGAAAAATGGCGAACCGTTCGACAGCCTGCTGGTGGGCCTGTTCGCCGCCGCCATCGCGGCGGCCGCCCTGCACTGGATCGAATCCTGGCTGGCGCACGCCATCGCCTACCAATTACTGGCCGAAATGCGCATCGCGCTGTACCGGAAGCTGGAGGCCCTGGCGCCCGCCTATCTGCTGCGCCGCCGCGCCGGCGACTTGGTGGGCCTGGCCACCCAGGACGTGGAAACGGTGGAATATTTCTATGCGCATACGGTAGCGCCCGCCTTCGTGGCGGTGCTCGTGCCCGCCGTGGTGCTGGGCATCCTGGGCATTACGGCATGGCCGCTGATGCTGGCCCTGCTGCCCTTCCTGCTGTGGGCGGCGGCATCGCCGTGGCTGAACCGCGCCCGGGTGGATGCCGCGGGCAGCCGGGCGCGCCAGGGCCTGGGCCTGCTCAGCGCGCACCTGTCGGAAACCATCCAGGGTCTGTCCGACCTGGTGGCGTTCTCGGCCACCGGCCGGCGCCGCGCCGCGTTCCTGGCCATTGCGCAAGATTACCAACGCGTGCGCCTGGCCCTGCTGGCCGACTTGTCGCGGCAAAGCGCCCTGCTGGAAATCACCACCGGGCTGGGCGGCCTGGCGGTTGCCGTGGCGGGCGCCTGGTGGGTGGCGCAAGGCGCGCTGGCGGCGGGCCTGCTGCCGCTGCTGATGCTGCTGTCGGTGGCCGCCTTCCTGCCGGTATCGGAAATTGCCCAGGTCAGCCGCCAACTGGCCGACACACTGGCCTCGACGCGGCGCCTGCGGGCCATCCATGACGAGCCCGTGCACATTGTGGACGGCCCCTTGTCCCCGCCGCTGTCATCGGCGGGGCTGCCGCTGGCTTTCGATGACGTGGGCTTTACTTACCCCGGCCGCCAGCAGCCAGCCTTGCGCGACGTGACACTCGAGCTGCCGGCCGGCGCCACGCTGGCGCTGGTGGGGCCATCGGGAGCCGGCAAGAGCACCCTGGCCAGCTTGCTGCTGCGGTTCTGGGACCCGCAGCAAGGCAACGTGCGTATCGGCGGCCACCGCCTGCCCGACCTGACACTGGATGCGCTGTACCGCCGCATTGCGCTGGTGGCGCAAGACACCTGGCTGCTGAACGGCACGCTGGAAGACAACATCCGCCTGGCTCGCCCCGAAGCCAGCGCGGCCGACCTGGACCTGGCCATCCAGCGCGCCGCGCTGGGCGATTTCGTGGCCGGCCTGCCGGACGGCCTGCATACCCGCGTGGGGGAACGCGGCGTGGCGCTGTCGGGCGGCCAGCGCCAGCGGATCGCCATCGCGCGGGCTTTCCTGCGCGATGCGCCCATCCTGGTGCTGGACGAGGCCACGTCCCACCTGGACGCGATCAGCGAGGCGCAGGTGCACCAGGCGCTGGCCGAACTGATGCGCCATCGCACCACCATGATCATCGCGCACCGGCTGTCCACTATCCGCCAGGCCGACGCCATTGCCGTAGTGGACGGCGGACGCATCGTGGAATCGGGCACGCACGACCAGCTGCTGCGCCGGGGCGGCGCCTATGCGCACCTGGTAAACCGGCAGATGATGGCGGCGCGGCAGGTGGCATAGGGGTGCACGCCGCGCGTCAATCCAGCTGGATGTTGCTGCGCCGGATCACCTGGGCCCACTGCGTACGGTCGTTTTCCACATAGGTGTCGATGTCGGCCTGGCTGCGCGGCGCCTGCACCATCAGGCCCAGCGCCTGGAAGCGCGCACGGAAATCCGGCGCCGACAGCGCGGCATCGATGGCCTGTTGCAGACGCTGGACCACGGCGGACGGCGTGGCGGCCGGCAGCGACACGCCAAACCACGTGGCGGCATGGAACCCGGGGTAACCGCTTTCGGCCACGGTAGGCACGTCGGGCAGCACGTCCAGGCGCTGCGCCGAAGCCACCGCCAGCGCCTTGAGCTTGTGTTCGCGAACCAATGGCAGCGAGGTGCTGATCACGTCGATCATGACCTGCGTGTCGTTGGCCATCAACGACGCCAGGGCGGGCGCGCTGCCGTTATAGGGCACGTGCACCAGGTCGATGCCGGCGCGCGACTTGAACAGCTCGGTGGTCAGTTGCAGCGGGTTCCCCAGCCCGACCGATGCGTAGTTCAGGCGGCCAGGCTGGCTGCGGGCATGCGCCACGAACTGCCCTAGCGTATCGGCGGGCAATTCCCGGTTGGCCACCAGCACCAGCGGCATTTCGGCCGTTACCGATATGACCCGGAAGTCGTGGGCCTGGTAGTCCAGCTTGCGATAAAGCAAGGGGTTGAGCACCATGCTGGAATTGCTGGCCAGGAAAATCGTGTATCCGTCGGCAGGCGCGCGCGCCACCTGCACGGCAGCCACTCGGGTGCTGGCGCCTGGTTTGTTCTCGATCACCACTGGCTGCCCGAGGTTCTGCGCCATATACTCGGCCAGCACCCGCGCCAACTGGTCGGCCGAGCCGCCCGCGGCGTACGGCACCACGAACCGCAGCGGGCGTTCGGGAAACTGCGGCTTGGCGACGGCGGACATCATGCTTCCCAGCAGCAACAGTGAAGCAAGGCGCAGCAGGCACTTCATGAATGTGTTCATTGTTGTCTCCGAATGCGCGCCGAACGCGCGCTTTATTGTTCCCGGCAGACCGGCAAAGCACCGGGCCGCCATGGCGCGGCGCGCCGGTCCTAGACCTTCCGGTCGCGTGCCTGCCAATAGGCCGCGCGCAACTTGCGCTTGGCGATCTTGCCGTTGTCATCACGCGGCAGACAGGCGTCGATCCGGATGTCGCGGGGCAACTTGTAGCGGGCAAGGCGCGAGCTCAACCATAGGCTCACCGCCTCCGGCTCCAGCGCGGCACCGTCGCCGGGCTGCAGTAAAGCCAGCAGCCGCTCGCCGTACTCGTCATCCGGAACACCGATCACGGCGCAATCGGCAACGCCCGGGTACTGCAGCAGTTGCTGTTCGATTTCAGCCGGATAGATGTTCACACCGCCGGAAATGACCATGTCGGACTCCCGGTCGCACACAAACAGGTAGCCCTCGTCATCCAGATATCCGAGATCGCCCAGGCCGATCAGGCCATCGCGCTCGACCGCCGCGCGCGCCTGCGGGTTGTTGCGATAGGTGAAATCAGCATAAGCCGGCTGCCGTACATAGATGCGGCCGACCTGCCCCGGGGCGCAGGGAGCCCCGTCTTCACCATAAATGCGCACCACCGCATCCCCGATGGGCAGCCCTACGCTGCCCGGCTTGCGCAGAGCCTGCAGGGAATCGATGGCCGTCACCATGCCCGTTTCGCTGGAAGCGTAGGTTTCATGGATGACCGGCCCGAACCAGTCGATCATGGCTCGCTTGACTTCCGGCGCGCATGGCGCGCCCGTGCAGGCCACGAAACGCACCGAGGAAACGTCGTAGGCGGCGCGCACGCCGGGCGCAAGCTTGAGCAGGCGCACATACATGATGGGCACCATGTACAGCGTATCGATCCGATGCTTCTGGATGAGCGCCAGTACGTCGACGGGATCGAAACGCTGCGTGACGACGAACTGGGCGCAAGTACGCAGCGCCACCTGCGCGAACACGCTGGGAGCACTGTGATAAATGGGTGCAGGCAGCAAGGCGCGGCAACCGTCACGCAGGCCGTAGGCTTGCTCGACCACCGCGGCCATGCGCGCCTGCCGGTCAGCCAGTTCGTCCAGCGCGAAAGGCTGGCGCACCACCCCCTTGGGGCGGCCGGTAGTGCCAGAGGTATAAGCCATGTGGCCGCGTGGCGCGACGGCAGGCCCGCGGTAGGCCGGCTGGCTGTCGCGCCAGATGGCGTAGTCCCGCGCTGCCTGCGGTCCGGCGCCGTCCGGCCC